>DATMUG010000069.1:0-19115 GCA_035563915.1 Pseudomonas sp.
GATCGACTCGCCCTTGTTGACCTTGCCGTTGTAGACGTTCCACAACTCGGGACGCTGGTTTTTCGGATCCCAGCGGTGCTTGCTGTCGCGGAACGAGTACACGCGCTCCTTGGCGCGGGATTTCTCTTCATCGCGACGGGCGCCGCCGAATGCTGCGTCGAAACCATACTTGTCGAGTGCCTGCTTGAGGCCCTCGGTCTTCATGATGTCGGTGTGCTTGGCGCTGCCGTGGGTGAACGGGTTGATGCCCTGCGCAACGCCATCCGGGTTGACGTGGGTGATCAGGTCCAGGCCCAGTTCTTCGACCATCTTGTCGCGGAACTTGTACATCTCCTGGAATTTCCAGCGGGTGTCGACGTGCATCACCGGAAACGGCAGCTTGCCGGGGAAGAACGCCTTGCGTGCCAGGTGCAGCATCACGGCGGAGTCTTTACCGATGGAGTACAGCATCACCGGGTTATCAAACTCGGCGGCCACCTCGCGGATGATGTGGATGCTTTCCGCCTCCAGCTGTTTCAGATGCGTCAGTTTGTCGACCATGGCTACTCACGAAAACTTTCTTATGAACGGCCAGCGGGCCGTGTTCGAGCGGGGATCCTAGCACAGCGCCCTGCTTCTAATCAGGGCGCCGGCTAGATCGAAAGAGCATATGAATATGCCTACCTGTTTGGCCGCATGGGTCCCTGTAGGAGCTGCCGAAGGCTGCGATCTTTTGATTTTGCTTTTTCAAAATCAGGATCAAGATCAAAAGATCGCAGCCTGCGGCAGCTCCTACAAGGGTGGACGTCAGATCGGATTCGGGCAATCGATGAAGATATGCTCCAGGGCAAAGCGTCGCGCCAGGTAATCACCCAGCGCCTGAACACCGTAGCGCTCGGTCGCATGGTGACCGGCGGCGATGAAACTGATGTCGTTTTCCCGGGCGCTGTGGAAAGTTTGCTCCGAGGCTTCGCCACTGAGGTACAGATCGACGCCGGCCAGGACTGCCTGGTCGATGTAGCCCTGGCCGCCGCCGGTGCACCAGCCGACACGGCGGATCATCGCGCTGCCGTCGACCAACAACGGCTCGCGTCCCATGACTTCCTGAACGCGGCGGGCAAAATCCCGGGGTGTCGCAGGTTCGTTCAAGGAGCCGACCAGACCGACGACTTTCAGGTTATCGGGATCCAGCGGACCTTCAACGGTGATATCGAGCTGACGCGCCAGTTGCACGTTGTTGCCCACGTCCGGGTGCAGATCCAGCGGCAAATGGTAGGACAGCAGGCTGATGTCGTGCTTGAGCAGGGTCTTCAAGCGGCGTTGCTTCATGCCGGTGATGCACGGGTTTTCACCCTTCCAGAAATAACCGTGGTGCACCAGCACCAGATCGGCGTTGGCCTCGACGGCGGCATCGAGCAAAGCCTGGCTGGCAGTGACGCCGCTGACGATGCGCATCACCTGCGGCCGACCTTCGACCTGCAGGCCGTTGGGGCAATAATCGGCGATCCTTGCACTGTTGAGGTAACGGTCGGCTTCTTCGACGAGTGTGCTCAGGGCGACGGCCATAAAAGACTCCTAAATATCCCGTTCAGAGGCACGCGCGGCCTCGTATAATGCGCGACATTATGGGCGGTCCCCAACCGCCTGCAACCTCTCAGGACGTGCTTAATGCTCAAGGCGCTGCGTTTTTCCGGCTGGCCGTTGTTGGCCGGCGTGCTTGTCGCTCTGTTAATCATCCAGCGTTACCCGCAGTGGGTCGGGCTACCGAGCCTCGATGTCAATCTGCAACAAGCCCCGCAAACCACCAGCATGCAGCAAGGCCCGGTGTCCTATGCCGACGCGGTGACCACCGCCGCGCCGTCGGTGGTGAATCTGTACACCACTAAAGTCATCAGCAAACCCAACCATCCACTGTTCGAGGATCCGCAGTTCCGTCGTTTCTTCGGCGACAACTCGCCCAAGCAGAAACGCATGGAATCGAGCCTCGGTTCTGGCGTAATCATGAGCCCGGAAGGCTACATCCTGACCAACAACCATGTGACCAGCGGAGCCGACCAGATCGTGGTGGCCCTCAAGGACGGTCGTGAAACGCTGGCCCGGGTCATCGGCAGCGATCCGGAGACCGATCTGGCGGTGTTGAAGATCGACTTGAAGAATCTTCCCGCGATCACCGTCGGCCGTTCCGACAACATCCGCATCGGCGACGTTGCGCTGGCCATCGGCAACCCTTTCGGCGTCGGCCAGACGGTGACCATGGGCATCATCAGTGCCACCGGCCGCAACCAGTTGGGCCTGAACAACTACGAAGACTTCATCCAGACCGATGCCGCCATCAACCCCGGCAACTCCGGCGGTGCGCTGGTGGATGCCATCGGCAACCTGACCGGTATCAACACGGCGATCTTCTCCAAGTCCGGCGGCTCCCAAGGCATCGGTTTCGCCATCCCGGTCAAGCTGGCCATGGAAGTGATGAAGTCCATCATCGAACATGGCCAGGTGATTCGTGGCTGGCTGGGCATCGAGGTGCAGCCGCTGACTCAGGAGCTGGCGGAATCGTTCGGCCTGTCGGGCCGGCCGGGCATCGTGGTCGCGGGTATTTTCCGCGATGGTCCCGCACAAAAGGCAGGTCTGCAATTGGGTGACGTGATCCTCACCATCGATGGCGAGCCGGCTGGCGATGGCCGCCGGTCGATGAACCAGGTAGCGCGGATCAAACCGACCGATAAGGTCACGATTCAGGTGATGCGCAACGGCAAGGAGCTCAAGCTCACGGCGGAAATCGGCTTGCGTCCGCCGCCCGCCCCGGTGAAGGAAAAAGAAGAAGAATAAAGCCGGGCCCGAGTATTTCGGGCTATTGGAAGACATTCTCATTAGACATGTTATATTGTTTCAATTGCAGCAATTGGAACAACATAACATGTCGCCTCGAAAAAAGACCTCCCTCGCCGGTATCGCCCTCGGCCTGCTGGGCAACCCGGTCTTCGCCGAAGAATCCCGAACCCTCGAACTGGACGCCATCAGCGTCACTTCCAATTACCAATCCCCCACCGACCCGGTCGACGGCTATCGCGCCACCCGCTCAACTGGCGCGACCAAAACCGACACGGCCATTCGCGACATTCCACAAGCGATCAGCGTGGTTCCCGTCAGCGTGCTCAATGATCTGGGCAGCAACAGCGTCGAGCGCGCTCTGGATTTCGCCGGCGGTGTATCGAAGCAGAACAACTTCGGCGGCCTGACGCTTTACGAATACAGCGTGCGCGGCTTTACCTCCTCGGAATTCTACAAGGACGGCTTTAGCGCCAATCGCGGTTATCCGAGCACGCCGGACGTGGCCAGTATCGAAAGCATCGAGGTACTCAAGGGGCCCGCCGCCAGTCTCTATGGCCGCGGCGATCCAGGTGGAACGGTGAACATTGTCACCAAAAAGCCCCAGCCCGAAGCTTTTACCACCCTGCACACCAGCGCTGGCAGTTGGGATCGCTATCGCACAGCGCTGGACGTCAACACGCCTCTGGATGACAACGGTGAGGTTCTGTCGCGGGTGAATCTGGCTGTCGAGGACAACCACAGCTTCCGCGATCACGTCGACAGCCAGAGGGTGTTCGTCGCGCCCTCCTTGCGTTGGCAATTGAATCCCGACACGAGCCTGCTGGTGGAAAGTGAATTCGTCCGGCACAGCTCCACGTTCGACCGGGGCATCGTCGCCCCGAACAACACATGGAGCGGTGTTTCCCGCTCGACCTTCCTCGGTGAACCCGATGACGGCAACCTCGACAACCACAACACCATGCTGCAGGCAGCCCTTGAGCATCAGCTCAATGACAACTGGCAACTGCGCCTGGCCAGCCACTACAAGGAAGGCAAGCTCTGGGGCTTCGCGTCGGAACAGCGCGCGCTGAATGCCGATGGCCACACGGTCAACCGCCGTTACCGTGAGCGCGACAACAACTGGCACGACAGCATTACCCAGCTCGAATTGCGTGGTTTTTTCGACCTTGGCAGCTGGCAGCACGAACTGTTGATCGGCAGCGAGTACGAAAACTACCGCAAGGACGAACGGGTCACGACCATCGCCAGTGGCCCTTACGCGATCGACATTTATCAGCCGATCTACGGCCAGCCGAAACCTGGCGGCGCGCGCTCCGGTACAGACTTTGTCGAACACGTCGAAAGTCGCGCGCTGAATCTGCAGGACCAGATCATCTTCACTGACAAGTTACGGGGCTTGCTCGGGGCACGCATCGAACAGTTCGAGCAGCATATCGACGATCACACCCGCGATTCCTCCAGCCGCCAGCGCCAAGACACCCTCACTCACCGAGCCGGCCTGCTCTATCAATTCACACCCGACTTCGGCCTGTTTGCCAATGCCTCCACCTCCTTCAAACCCAACAACGGCCTGGACGCCACAGGCAAATCATTCGACCCGGAGGAAGGTGTCGGCTACGAAATCGGCATCAAGAGCGAACTGTTCGACGAACGTTTGAGCAGCACCCTGGCCGCCTTTCATATCGAAAAAGAAAACGTCCTCGCCCTCGATCCGGCCACAGACACCAGCCGTTCAATGGGCAAGGCGCGCAGCCGCGGCTTCGACCTGCAAGTCGCCGGGAAAATCAGCGATGCGGTACGGGTGATCGGCGCCTTCGCCTACATCGACGCTGAGGTCACCCAGGGTGACCAGGTTATTCCCACGGGCAGCCGGATTCTCGGCGTGGCCAGGCAAAGCGGGAGCCTGTTGGGGGTTTATGAGTTTCAGGACGGCCGCTGGCGCGGCTCGGACGTCGGTGCGGCATTCACCTATGTCGGAGACCGCTCGGGCGAAGCGGGCGGCGACTTCGAGTTACCGGCCTACCACACTGTCGACCTGCTGGCTCACTACAAGGCCACCGACGACCTTACCGTCGGCCTGAACCTGAACAACGTTTTTGACGAGAAATATTTCGAGCGCTCGTACAGCAATGACTGGGTCAACCCCGGCGAACCACGCAATTTCACCGTCAGCCTGACACTCACTCTGTAAAAGGACGTTTCCATGCACGCTCTCAAACCTCTGGCCCTGCTCGGCTTGCTGTTCGCCACTGAGGTCTCGGCCCACGGCCTGTGGACAGAACAACGCCGCGGCAACATCGAGGTGATTTATGGCCACGGCGCCGAAGACAATGCCTTCAAGTCCCGGAAAATCAGCGGTGCCTGGGCCTATGACACGAACGGAAAAATGATTCCGGTAACGGTCCAGCGCCTGGTCGATCACGCCCGCCTGCAACCGCTTAAACCACCGGCTGTCATCGCCGTGGCACTGAACAACGGCATGTGGTCGCAAACTGCCGATAAACAATGGATCAACGAGGGACGCAGCAAAGTGCCCGGGGCCATTGAATCCACGGAGACGTTCAAGTACAGCCTGGCAATTTATGAGCCGGGGGCGAAGCTGCCGAAACTCGATCAGATCAAGTTACTGATCCTGCCGGAGGTCGATCCACTGACTGTAGGGCCAGGGCAGTCATTGCCGGTTCGGGTGCTACTGGATGGCAAGCCGGCGGCGGGGGTGAAACTGGTTGGCGACTATCGCAACGCGCCGAACACCTTGAGTACCGAAACCGGTGCTGACGGGCGAGCGCAGGTGCTGGTACGTAACGAAGGATTGAATGTGATTGCGGCACAGGTGGAAGTGCCGGTGAAGGACAGTGCGGATGTGAGCAGTCGGGGATTGTTCAGTTCGCTGACGTTCCTGGGCGAGCCGCATCACGAATAGCCTGGAAAAAACTCAGCCCTGTGGGAGCGAGCTTGCTCGCGATAGCGGTGTGACATTCAGCAAAAAATTCCGAATGTTACGCCCTCATCGCGAGCAAGTCCGCTCACAGGATCGGGGGATGGATTAGAGATCGCCAAGCCCGTCGATCAGTGCCTGGTTCTGCTCCGGCGTACCGATCGAAATCCGCAGGAACTGCGCAATGCGCTCCTGCTTGAAGTGGCGAACGATCACGCCCTGCTCACGCAGCTTCGCCGCCAACCCCGCCGCATCATGCTGCGGGTGACGGGCAAAAATGAAGTTCGCCGCCGAAGGCAGTACTTCAAAGCCCTTGCCCTGCAACTGCGCCGTCACCCATTCGCGATGCTCGATCACCAACCGGCAGGTCTTGTCGAAATACTCGCGGTCCTCGAACGCCGCCGCGGCGCCCACATTCGCCATGCGGTCCAGCGGATAGGAGTTGAAGCTGTTCTTGATTCGCTCCAGCGCCTCGATCAGGTCCGGATGCCCCACCGCCAGACCCACACGCAGGCCGGCCAGGGAACGGGATTTAGACAGGGTCTGGGTCACCAGCAGGTTCGGATAACGATCCACCAGGCTGATCGCCGTTTCCCCGCCGAAATCGATGTAAGCCTCGTCCACCACCACGACCGAATCAGGGCTGGCCTTGAGGATCTGCTCGACCGCCTCCAGCGCCAGCAGGCAGCCTGTCGGTGCGTTCGGGTTGGGGAAAATGATCCCGCCGTTGGGCCTGGCGTAGTCCGCCGGATTGATCTGGAACTGCGCGTCCAACGGCACGGCATCGAAATCGATACCGTACAGCCCGGCGTAAACCGGATAGAAGCTGTAGCTGATATCCGGAAACAGCAGCGGCTTGTCGTGCTGCAGCAAGCCGTGGAACACATGCGCCAGAACTTCATCGGAGCCGTTACCGAGGAACACCTGATTGCTTTTCACGCCGTAGTAATTGGCGACGGCGTTCTTGAGCAGATCACTGTTCGGGTCCGGGTACAGACGCAGGTTGTCGTTCAGTTCGGTCTGCATCGCGGCCAACGCCTTGGGCGAAGGACCGTATGGATTTTCGTTGGTGTTGAGCTTCACCAGTTTCGCCAGCTTCGGCTGCTCACCCGGCACGTACGGCACCAGGTTCTTGACGAAAGGGCTCCAGAATTTACTCATCTTCAGTTCCCCTGCCCTTTTACAAAGTCTTTATCAAGAATGCGGTATTCGGCGCTGCGCGCGTGGGCGCTCAGCGATTCGCCACGGGCCAGTACCGAGGCGGTCTTGCCCAGATCCGACGCGCCCTGCTCGGAGCAGAAGATGATCGACGAGCGCTTCTGGAAGTCGTACACACCCAGCGGCGACGAGAACCGTGCCGTGCCGGAAGTTGGCAACACGTGGTTAGGACCTGCGCAGTAGTCGCCCAGGGCTTCGGAGGTGTGACGACCCATGAAGATCGCGCCGGCGTGGCGGATCTGCGGCAACCAGGCGTGCGGATCGGCGACCGACAACTCAAGGTGCTCCGGTGCAATGCGGTTGGCGACTTCGATGGCCTGTTGCATGTCACGCACCTGGATCAGCGCGCCACGGCCGTTGATCGAAGTTTCGATGATGGTGGCGCGATCCATGGTTGGCAGCAGCTTGGCGATGCTGGCGGCCACCTGGTCGAGAAACGCAGCGTCCGGGCTGACCAGAATCGCCTGGGCATCTTCATCGTGCTCGGCCTGGGAGAACAGATCCATGGCGATCCAGTCCGGATCGGTCTGCCCGTCACACACCACGAGGATCTCCGAGGGACCGGCGATCATGTCGATACCGACCTGGCCAAATACGTGCCGCTTGGCAGTGGCGACATAGATGTTGCCAGGGCCAACCACCTTGTCGACCTGCGGAACGCTTTCGGTACCGTAGGCCAACGCAGCCACCGCCTGGGCGCCACCGATGGTGAATACGCGGTCGACACCGGCGATGCAGGCGGCGGCCAGTACCAGTTCATTGACTTCACCGCGCGGCGTCGGCACCACCATGACCACTTCGGTCACGCCGGCAACCTTGGCGGGGATCGCGTTCATCAGTACCGACGACGGGTACGACGCCTTGCCGCCCGGCACGTACAAGCCGGCGCGATCCAGCGGCGTGACCTTCTGGCCCAGCACCGTGCCGTCGGCTTCGGTGTAGCTCCAGGAGTCCTGTTTCTGCTTTTCGTGGTAGCTGCGCACGCGGGCCGCGGCTTTTTCCAGGGCTTCGCGCTGCGCAACGGTGATCCGGGTCAGGGCCAGTTCCAGGCGTTCGCGTGGCAGGATCAAGTCGGACATGGACGCGACGTCCAGTCCGTCGAACTGGCGGGTGTAGTCCACCAGCGCCGCATCACCACGCTCGCGCACGGCCTTGATGATGTCCAGCACTCGCTGATTGACCGAGTCGTCAGACACACTTTCCCAGCTCAGCAGATGATCCAGATGATGCGCGAAATCCGGGTCAGCAGCGTTGAGTCGGCGAATTGCAGTCGGTGCGGTCATAGCGAGAGCCTCATAGGATTGGCAAAAAACTCAGGCGCCCGAAGCTAACATCCGATCCGCTTGGGCACCTGAGAATTCTGGCTATGAGGCGGATAGACGGCGCGCCTTGCGAGCGCGCAGGTGAATCAGCCGCGGTGTCGAGACTCCACTGCCTTGCGCAGGGTGTCGATCAACGCCTGGATACGGGCGTGCTGCATTTTCATCGAAGCCTTGTTGACGATCAGTCGGGAGCTGATGGCCGCGATGAAGTCCTGTGGCTCCAGGCCGTTGGCCCGCAGCGTGTTACCGGTGTCGACCACGTCAATGATCTTGTCGGCCAGACCGATCAGCGGTGCCAGCTCCATCGAGCCATACAGCTTGATGATGTCGACCTGACGGCCCTGTTCGGCGTAGTAACGCTTGGCAACGTTGACGAACTTGGTGGCGATACGCAGGCGGCCCTTGGGCTCGACCGCGCCAACCTTTCCGGCGGTCATCAGCTTGCACTTGGCAATTTGCAGGTCCAGTGGCTCGTACAGGCCCTGACCACCGAACTCCATCAGCACGTCTTTACCGGCGACACCCAGGTCGGCGGCACCATGCTCGACATAGGTCGGCACGTCGGTGGCACGCACGATCAACAGGCGTACATCTTCCTGGGTCGTGGGGATGATCAGCTTGCGGCTCTTGTCCGGATTCTCGGTCGGCACGATGCCCGCTTCAGCCAGAAGCGGCAGGGTGTCGTCAAGGATGCGGCCCTTGGACAGTGCGATGGTCAACATGGGAAACGTCAGTCCTTAATCAGGCTACTGATGCCCGGTCGCAAATGGCGCCGGACACGCATCGAGGCTGTTGCCAGCCTCGACTTGAAACAAACCAACAGGCACATCCATGTGCCAATGAAGCGCAAACTAGCCCGGAACGCGACGGATCTTGGCGCCCAGCATCTGCAGTTTCTCTTCGATGCACTCGTAACCACGGTCGATGTGGTAGATGCGGTCGATCAGGGTATCGCCCTCGGCGACCAGCGCCGAAATCACCAGGCTGGCCGAAGCGCGCAGGTCGGTTGCCATGACTGGCGCACCCTTGAGCTTTTCGGTACCGGTGACGATGGCGGTGTTGCCTTCGACCTGGATCTTGGCGCCCATGCGGTGCAGTTCGTATACGTGCATGAAACGGTTTTCGAAGATCGTCTCGATCACTGCACCAGTGCCTTCGGCAATGGCGTTGAGGGAGATGAACTGCGCCTGCATGTCGGTCGGGAATGCCGGGTACGGAGCGGTCCGCACGTTAACGGCTTTCGGCCGCTTGCCATGCATGTTCAGCTCGATCCAGTCTTCACCGGTGTTGATTTCAGCGCCCGACTCGCGGAGCTTTTCCAGAACCGCCTCAAGGATGGTCGGATCGGTGTCCTTGACCTTCACTCGGCCACCGGTCACGGCAGCGGCAACCAGGTAGGTGCCCGTTTCGATACGGTCAGGCATTACTTTATAAGTGGTGGTGTGCAGACGCTCGACGCCATCGATGGTGATGGTGTCGGTGCCAGCGCCGGAAACCTTGGCGCCCATGGCGTTCAGGAAGTTCGCCAGGTCGACCACTTCAGGCTCGCGCGCGGCGTTTGCCAGGACGCTGCGGCCTTTGGCCAGCGCAGCGGCCATCATGATGTTTTCGGTGCCGGTCACACTGACGGTGTCGAAGAAGAAATGCGCACCGCGCAGGCCACCTTCAGGGGCCTTGGCCTTGATGTATCCGCCTTCGACGTCGATGATCGCGCCCATGGCTTCCAGACCGCGGATGTGCAGGTCAACCGGACGCGAACCGATGGCACAACCGCCAGGCAGAGCCACTTCGGCTTCGCCGAAACGGGCAACCATCGGGCCCAGTACCAGGATCGACGCACGCATGGTTTTAACCAGTTCGTACGGTGCAACCAGGGTCTTGATGGTGCGCGGGTCGATCTCGACTGCCAGTTTCTCGTCGATCACAGGCTCGATGCCCATGCGACCGAACAGCTCGATCATGGTGGTGATGTCGTGCAGGTGCGGCAGGTTGGCAACGGTCACCGGCCCATCGCACAGCAGTGTGGCGGCCAGGATCGGCAGGGCAGAGTTCTTCGCCCCGGAGATGCGGATCTCGCCGTCAAGACGAGCTCCGCCAGTAATAATCAATTTATCCATAAGAATCTCGACGCCCTTGGGCTCAGGTGCGCTCGGCCCAGGCCGCGCTGCTGAAAAATTTCATAGTGACCGCATGGATGCTGCCATCGGTGATCCATGGGTTCAAATGGGCATAGATCTGCTGCTGACGCTTGACCGGGCTCAATGCCGCCAGTTCATCGCTAATCACGTTCAGCTGGAAATTGCAGCCTTCGCCTTCAACTTCCACCTGCGTTCCTGGCAGCTTTCCTTCAAGGAAGCTTTTCACTTCTACGGCCTGCATGCTCAACCTCAATCGGCGCCCTGTGCGCGCGGGTCGGACATCATACAAAAAAGCCCCGCGCCTGCGAACCCCGCGGAGCAGGACTCTGACGGGGGGCTTGTTTATCGATGCGGGTTAGGTATTCGCCAATAGCTCGGTCAGCTCACTGACTTCGGCAATTTCGCGCATTTCTTCCGGCATACCGCGGATGGTCAGCGCCTTGCCGGCCGCCTGTGCATCACGCATGAAGCACAGCAACAACGATAGTCCGACACTGCTGGACTTCGTCACCGCGGAACAATCGACTACCAGTGCCGCAGCCTTGCTCGCCTTGATCAACACCTGCCCCTGCTCGCGCAGGCCAGGGCCAGTGCGATAGTTCAGTACGCCGCTGAGCCGCAGCTCGCCGGCGTCGTCCATCAGGACCGCCGACTCACTCATTGGGTGCTTTTCTCAGGGGATTTCTCAGCGGTTTCCTTGGCTTTCGCGACCTCGCCAGCCCAACCGTTGATGGTCTTGTCCAGATCGTTGCCATTGCGCTGCATTGCATCGGCGAACTGGTCACGGAACAGCTTGCCGATGTTGATCCCGTTGATGATGACGTTACGCAGCTTCCATTCGCCGTTGACCTTTTCCATGGTGTAGGACACAGGATAGATCGCGCCGCTGCTGCCCTTGACCGTCATGCCCACGCTGGTGCGGTCACCCGACTCATCCTTGGCAGGATCAACGGTGATGCCCTGATTGTTGTACTCGAGCAGGGCATTGCCGTAGAACTGGAACAAGCCCTTTTTGAAGTTCTCTTCAAAGGTCTTCATTTGCGCAGGCGTCGCTTTGCGCGAGTACTTGACCGTCATGATGCTCTTGGAAATGCCTTCGGCATCCACGACAGGACCGACAATGCTGTTCAGGGCAGCATAGAAGTCATTCGGATCCTGCTTGTACTTCTCTTTATTGGCCGTCAGATCGGCCAGCATACGGTTCGTGGTGTCCTGCACCAGATCGTGCGCGGAAGGCGCCGCCACGGCGTTAGCCATCAACGGCAAGGCCGCGAGCAATACCAACAGGCTACGTCGCAAGGTAGAGATCATTTAAAAATTCCTCATTTGGCGTCTTTGCTAACGGTGTTGAGAAGGAACTTGCCGATCAGGTCTTCAAGCACCAGCGACGACTGCGTGTCATGGATGGTACCGCCATCCTTGAGCAAGGCTTCTTCCCCGCCCACGCTGATCCCGATGTACTTCTCGCCCAACAGCCCAGCGGTCAGGATAGATGCAGTGGAATCGGCCGGCAGATTATCGACGCGTTTTTCCAGCTGCATGGTCACTCGACCGGTGAAACTGTCGCGATCCAGATCGATCGCCGTGACCTTGCCGATAGTTACGCCGGCCATGGTCACTTTAGCTCTGACCGTCAAACCGGCGATATTGTCGAAATACGCATAAAGTTTATAGGTGTCGGTGCTCGGGCTCGGGGACAAACCACTGACCCGCAGCGCCAGCAGCAGCAAAGCCAGGATGCCAGCCAGCAAGAAAAGGCCGACACCGATTTCCAGGGTGCGGTTTTGCATCAGAAATCTCCAAACATCAAAGCGGTCAGAATAAAGTCCAGACCAAGCACAGCCAGAGAGGCATATACCACGGTCTTGGTAGTGGCACGACTGATCCCCTCGGAAGTGGGATCGCAGTCGTAGCCTTGAAATACGGCGATCCAGGTCACGACAAAGGCAAAAACCATGCTTTTGATAATGCCGTTGAGCACATCGTCGGCAAAAGTCACGCTGTTCTGCATGTTCGACCAGTAGGAACCTTCATAAACGCCCAGCCAGTCGACGGCGACCCACGAACCACCCCAGATGCCCACCACGCTGAAAATCATTGCCAGCACCGGCAGGGAAATGAAACCGGCCCACAAGCGTGGGGCAATGATGTACTTGAGCGGGTCGACACCGATCATTTCCAGGCTGGACAATTGCTCGGTGGACTTCATGTTGCCGATTTCCGCGGTCAACGCCGACCCGGCACGCCCGGCAAACAGCAAAGCCGTCACCACCGGACCCAATTCGCGCAACAGTGTCAGCGCCACCATCTGCCCGACCGCCTGCTCCGAACCGTAGCTGGACAGAATGTTGAAGCCCTGCAGCGCCAGCACCATGCCAATGAATATCCCGGAGACCACAATGATCACCAGCGACATGACACCAACGGAGTGAAGCTGCTTGACCAGCAGCCCGAAGGCACCACCGATACCGCCGCGACCGAGCAAGGCGTGAAACAGGAACAGCGTCGAACGACCGAACACCGAAACAGTGTCGATCCCGGCAAGGCCGAACCGGCGTATGCGTTCTATTAACGAAATTCTGCGCATCAGCGGCGCTTCCCCAGAAGATCTGCGCGGTAATCCGTCGCTGGAAAGTGGTACGCAACCGGGCCGTCAGGTTCGCCGGTCATGAATTGACGAATTTTCGGCTCATCCGAGTTCATCAGTTCTTCTGGCGTGCCCTGCCCCAAAACCTGCCCATCGCCCACCACATAGATGTAATCGGCGATGCTCGCGGTCTCGGCCAGGTCGTGGGAAACCACGATGCTGGTGATACCCAACGCATCGTTGAGCAGGCGGATCAGGCGCACCAGCACGCCCATGGCGATCGGGTCCTGGCCGACAAAGGGTTCGTCGTACATGAGAATCTGCGGATCCAGCGCGATGGCCCGCGCCAGTGCGACACGGCGCTTCATGCCGCCGGACAGTTCATCGGGCATCAGCTCGATGGCGCCACGCAAACCCACGGCCTGCAATTTGAGCAGAACAATGTCGCGGATCATTTCTTCGGGCAGGTCGGTGTGAACGCGTAGCGGAAAGGCGACGTTCTCGAACACATCGAGATCGGTAAACAGGGCACCGCTTTGAAACAGCACGCCCATGTGCTTGCGAGCATCGAACAGATCGCTGCGCGAGAGCTTGGGCAGGTTCTGACCATTGACCCAGACTTCGCCCTTGCTCGGTCGCAACTGCGCGCCCATCAACCGCAGGAGCGTCGTCTTGCCACAGCCGGAAGGTCCCATGATGCCGGTGACCTTGCCGCGCGGAATACGGATATCGACGTTATTGAAAATGCTGCGCGAACCGCGCTTGAAGGACACTCCCTTCAGCTCGACCGCGTAGGCGTTATCGGCACTCATCTAAACTCCTTGCGATGCAGTCTCTCACTCGGACGCCTGACTTTCTGACGAAAGCACATACCTCCGGGCGGGCCGAACTGGCGGCGAACTATATCACTGCAAACCTCACGCGCCCAAGGTCATTACCTCGTCATATTGTTGGACTTGACGAGCAAAACGCTTCATTTAGAGGGTTTTGTTGAACAGGGAATGGCAATGCACGACGAACTTGCGTGAGGGTTTCGATCATAACCGCTATAATCGCCGCCTTTTCATCAGGCTAAACGATTTCTGACATGAGCCAATCCAGCGACCTGATTCAATCCGCTCAACGCACCATTCGCCTCGAAGTGGAAGCCGTACAAGGCTTGATGCCGCAAATCGACGCGGATTTCATACGCGCCTGCGAGATGATTCTGGCCAGCAAAGGCCGCGTGGTCGTGGTCGGCATGGGCAAGTCGGGGCATATCGGCAGAAAAATCGCTGCCACCCTGGCCAGCACCGGCACCACGGCATTTTTTGTCCACCCGGCTGAAGCCAGCCATGGCGACATGGGCATGATCACCCCTGACGACGTCATCCTCGCGTTGTCGAACTCCGGCTCCACCAACGAAATCATCACCCTGCTGCCGCTGATCAAGCGCCTGGGCATCCAGCTGATCAGCATGACCGGCAACCCCGACTCGCCACTGTCCAAGGCTGCCGAGGTCAACCTCAACGTTCACGTCGTGCATGAAGCCTGCCCACTGAACCTGGCACCCACTTCCTCGACGACCGCCGCACTGGTCATGGGCGACGCCCTGGCCGTCGCGCTGCTGGAAGCACGCGGATTCACCGCCGAAGACTTCGCGTTCTCCCATCCAGGCGGAGCGCTGGGCCGACGCCTATTGCTGAAAGTGGAAAGCGTCATGCACGCCGGCCAGGAATTGCCTCAGGTTCAACGTGGCACCCTGCTCAAGGACGCACTGATGGAAATGACCCGCAAGGGCCTGGGCATGACCGTCATTCTCGAGGCCGACGGCAAGCTGGCCGGGATCTTCACCGACGGCGACTTGCGCCGCACCCTGGACCGCCCTATCGATATCCACAGCGTCACCATCGACCAGGTCATGACCGCCCACGGCAAGACCGCCCGCGCCGAGATGCTCGCCGCCGAAGCCCTGAAAATCATGGAAGATCACAGAATCAATGCCTTGGTCGTTGTAGACGATGAAGATCGCCCGATCGGCGCTTTCAACCTTTCCGATCTGCTGCGCGCAGGAGTCATGTAAATGAACACCGAGCTACTGCAACGCGGCAAGACAATCAAGCTGGCGGTATTCGACGTGGACGGCGTTCTCACCGACGGTCGCCTGTACTTCCTTGAAGATGGCAGCGAATTCAAGACGTTCAACACCCTCGATGGCCAAGGCATCAAGATGCTGATGGCGGCCGGCGTGCAAACAGCCATCATCAGCGGCCGCAAGACCCCGGTGGTCGAACGACGAGCGAAGAACCTCGGCATTCCCCACCTCTATCAAGGCCGCGAAGACAAACTGGTGGTGCTCGACGAGCTTCTTGGCCAACTCAACCTAAGCTATGAACAGGTCGCCTATCTGGGTGATGACCTGCCTGACCTGCCTGTGATTCGCCGCGTCGGTTTGGGCATGGCGGTGGCCAATGCCGCCAGCTTCGTGCGCGAACACGCTCACGGCGTGACCCAGGCCCGTGGTGGCGAAGGTGCCGCACGCGAGTTCTGCGAATTGATCCTGCGCGCCCAGGACCGTCTCGATTCGGCAAACGCCGCGTACCTGTGAGCCAGACCATGTTTAGCAAAAAGCTTCGTAAGACACTGCTGCTCAGCTTCATTGCCGCGATTTTCGCCGCGGTCGGCTACTGGAACATCAGTCCGGAACGCTTCCTCGACAAACCACCGGCCAAGACCACAGAAAGCCCTATCGACTGGTACGCGACCAACACGCACACCCTGCAATACCTCGAAGACGGCAGGGTGCAGTACGAAATGACATCCGAGAAGGCCGAGCATGTGAAAGCCACCGATGTCACCCTGGTCACCAAACCTGACCTGAACATGTACCGCGGCACTGACTTCCCGTGGCACGTGACCAGTGACCGTGGCGAAGTGAACCCCGGCGGTACCGAGGTTGAACTGATCGACAATGTGCGCGTCAAGCGCACCGATGAAAAGAACCGTGACACGCTGATCACTTCCACACGCATGACGGTGTTCCCGCAGGAGCAATATGCGCAAACCCAGCAACCCGTTAGAATCGACGGCGCTGGCGGCGTATCGACTGGCGTAGGAATGAAAGCGTATTTGAAGGAAAGCAGGATACACCTGCTATCGAACGTAAGAGGACAGTATGAGGCTCGTTAAAACCCTCCCTATTTTGCTCAGTCTGGGCGCAGCACTGGGAAGCGTGAGCGCCTGGGCTCTGCCGGACGACCAACAGCAGCCAATCCGTATTCAGGCCGACGATGCCCAGCTGGACGACAAGAATGGCATTGCCACTTACACGGGCGATGTAATCATCACTCAAGGGTCGATGAAGGTTACCGGCAACAAAGTGACCATGACCCGCGCCCCCAATGGCGACATCGATGTGGTGACCTCGGTAGGCAACCTGGCCTACTTCGAGCAACTGCAGACCGCCGGCGACACCAAACCTGTCCAGGGCTGGGGTGTGACCATCCAGTACCACGCCCAGCAGAATCGCGTCGTACTGATCGATCGCGCCAAAGTGATCGACAAGGACAACAACACCACCCAAGGCGAGAAAATCGTCTACGACACGGTCAAGAAGCTGGCCAGCGCCGGTCGTGCCACGGGTAGCAAAGTCACCGAGGCGCGTCCACGCATCGACATGGTGATCCAGCCGAAAAAGAAAACCGACGAGCAAAAGGCCCAGTAATGGCAACTCTCAAAGCTCAGCATCTGGCCAAGAGCTACAAGAGCCGCCAGGTCGTGCGTGACGTCAGCCTGTCCATCGACAGCGGTCAGATCGTCGGCCTGCTTGGCCCTAACGGCGCCGGCAAGACCACCTGCTTCTACATGATTGTCGGCCTGGTGAGAGCCGATCAGGGGCGAGTGCTGATCGACGACCTGGATGTCAGCCACCAGCCCATGCACGGTCGCGCGAAAGCCGGTATCGGCTATCTGCCGCAGGAAGCCTCGATCTTCCGCAAGCTCTCGGTGGCCGACAACATCATGGCGATCCTGGAGACCCGCAAGGAACTCGACAAGGCAGGCCGTCGCCGGGAACTGGAGAGCCTGCTTCAGGAATTCCACATCAGCCACATCCGCGACAACCTCGGCATGAGCCTGTCCGGCGGTGAACGCCGCCGCGTGGAAATTGCCCGTGCCCTGGCCACCAATCCGAAATTCATCCTGCTCGACGAACCCTTCGCCGGTGTGGACCCGATTTCGGTGGGCGACATCAAGCAGATCATCCACCACCTCAAAGCCAAGGGCATTGGCGTGCTGATCACCGACCACAACGTCCGCGAGACCCTGGACATCTGCGAAACCGCCTATATCGTCAATGATGGGCAGTTGATCGCCGAGGGCGACGCCGAGACGATTCTGGCCAACAACCTGGTCAAGGAAGTGTACCTGGGCCATGAGTTCCGCCTGTAAGCACTGAGGTGCAAGGCTGGTCGACCGAGCGCTTGTCTCGATAAAAAATCAACACTTTTTTATTGTTACAGCGCTCTAGGCAAACACTGCAATATCAGGCATATAATTTGCTTATGTTTGGCGCTTCGGCGCCCTGTAGTGGATGGCGCAAGTGCGCCGGAATAAGGTGTTAAGCCCCTGCCATGAAACCATCGCTAGTCTTGAGAATGGGCCAGCAGCTGACGATGACACCGCAGCTGCAACAGGCCATCCGCCTGCTCCAATTGTCGACCCTGGACCTGCAACAGGAAATCCAGGAGGCCCTGGAGTCCAATCCGATGCTCGAACGCCAGGAAGAAGGCGACGACTTCGATAACTCCGACCCCATGGCTGACAACGTCGAACAGAAGCCAAACACGGAAATCCAGGAACCCTCCTACCAGGAAAGCACGCCGACGGTCGACAACCTCGATGAGGGCGACTGGAACGAGCGCATTCCCAATGAACTGCCCGTCGACACCGCCTGGGAAGATGTCTATCAGACCAGTGCCAGCAGCCTGCCGAGCAACGATGACGACGAATGGGATTTCACCACCCGCACATCGGCCGGTGAAAGCCTGCAAAGCCATCTGCTGTGGCAATTGAACCTGGCGCCGATGTCCGACACCGACCGCCTGATCGCCGTCACCCTGATCGACTGCATCAACAATCAGGGCTATCTCGACGAAACCCTCGATGAAATCCTCGATGCCTTCGATCCGGAACTGGATATCGAGCTGGACGAAATCGAAGCCGTCCTGCACCGCATCCAGCAATTCGAACCCGCTGGCATCGGCGCTCGCAACCTGGGTGAATGCCTGCTGTTGCAACTGCGCCAGTTGCCGGCCAAGACCCCGTGGCTGACCGAGGCCAAGCGCCTGGTGACCGATTACATCGACCTGCTTGGCAGTCGCGACTACAGCCAACTGATGCGCCGCATGAAGCTCAAGGAAGACGAGCTGCGCCAGGTCATCGAACTGGTCCAGAGCCTCAACCCGCGCCCCGGTTCGCAGATCGAGTCGACCGAAGCCGAGTATGTCGTCCCCGACGTGATTGTGCGCAAGGACAACGAACGCTGGCTGGTGGAACTCAATCAGGAGTCAGTGCCACGGTTGCGGGTCAATGCCCAGTACGCCGGTTTTGTACGCCGCGCCGACACCAGTGCCGACAACACCTTCATGCGCAATCAGTTGCAGGAAGCCCGCTGGTTCATCAAGAGCCTGCAGAGCCGCAACGAAACCCTGATGAAAGTAGCCACCCAGATCGTCGAGCATCAGCGCGGCTTCCTGGAATATGGCGACGAAGCCATGAAACCGCTGGTCCTGCATGACATCGCGGAAGCGGTAGGCATGCACGAGTCGACGATCTCCCGGGTAACCACCCAAAAATTCATGCACACCCCCCGGGGCATCTATGAGCTGAAGTACTTTTTCTCCAGTCACGTCAGCACCTCCGAGGGCGGCGAATGCTCGTCCACGGCGATCCGCGCGATCATCAAAAAACTGGTTGCCGCTGAAAATCAGAAAAAGCCGTTGAGTGACAGCAAGATCGCTGGTTTACTGGAGGCACAAGGCATTCAGGTGGCTCGCCGCACCGTCGCCAAGTACCGCGAATCCCTCGGGATCGCGCCTTCGAGCGAACGCAAGCGGTTGATG
>DATMUG010000070.1:0-5299 GCA_035563915.1 Pseudomonas sp.
GGTGTGACAGTCGATACATGTATTGACTGACACACCGCTTTCGCGAGCAAGCCCGCTCCCACAGGGATATTGCGTCATCCCACCAAATCAGAGGCAGGTGGCCAACGCCGCCAGCCGGCGCTTGGCGACGAAATCATCCTGCTGCGCGTAGTAGCTCAACACAGTGCCCGAGGCATCGGTGGTCACGTCCACGAAGGATTCCGCCGAGCGCGTGTACACGGTGGTGCCGCCCTTCTCCCGAGGCTCCAGGTAGCCGCTGGCGTCAACCCCGAACACTTTTTCGTCCTGCCAGGAAAACTGCACGCACTGGGCCACCACTTTTTCCGGCTTGTCCGAGTTGAGGGTCTTGTACGGGGGTTTGCTGCGGGCGTCGCTCATCACCGAGCCTGCGCACCCGGCCAGCATTGTCACGGCCAGCGCCACCATCAGAATTCGCATTGCATTCGCTCATCAGAAAAAAAGCGGACTGTATCACTGTGGCAGCCGATATCGTTCTGCTTTACTGCAGGGATCTACCGAAGGAGCCACCATGGCAGTACCCGAAGAACACCATGAACTGGCGTTGAAGCGCTTTCTCGATGAGCGTCCCGAGTTGCGCGCCGAGCTCGACAACCTCAACCCCTTGCTCGCCCAGGCCAAGGGGGAAACCCTCGCGCAGTTTCGTGACGAGCGTTTGCACGAAGCCTTCGAAGCCGAAGCCGAGCGCCTTGGCCTGTTTGCCTGGGAATTGACCCTGCAACTGACTGCCGCGTCCCCCGAGGAGTACGAAGCCCAACGCCGGGAAGTGCACCGGGAAGTGGCGCAAATGGCGCGAATGGATTGGCTTGAGTATTGCGAGTTATATGGCTTGAACCCATAACGTCACCCCAGGGATGCTTCCATCGATGCTGCCTTCGTCCTCCAGTAGCCACGCCAGTTCAGGTCATTTGCACACGCAAAAATGGCGTGGTCGCATTGGCATGAGCCTGGTGGCAATGCTCTCGGTGCTGGCCGGCATGACCGATGCCATCGGCTTCATGGCCAGCGGTGATTTTGTGTCGTTCATGAGCGGCAACACCACGCGGATGGCCGTCGCGATCAGTGTCGGTGACCTGACGCTGACTGTGCGCCTGGTGATCCTCGTGACCGCGTTTATCCTCGGCAACGCGCTGGGCGTTATCGTCAGTCGACTCGGTGGACGCCGGGCGCTGCCCTTGCTGCTCACTATCGCTGCCCTGCTGTGCGCCGCGGCGACCTGGCCCTTCGAGTCACAGCTTCCGGCCCTGCTGGCGGCAATCATCGCCATGGGCATGCTCAATGCGGCCGTGGAAGAGGTCAATGGCCTACCGGTGGGCCTGACCTACGTCACTGGCGCCCTGTCGCGCTTCGGCCGTGGCCTGGGACGCTGGTTACTCGGCGAAAGACGCAACGGCTGGCGCGTGCAACTGATTCCCTGGGCCGGCATGTTTATCGGCGCGGTACTCGGCGCCGTACTGGAGCATCACCTGGGGCTCAAGGCGCTGTACGCCAGTGGTGCACTTGCTGCCGCATTGGGGCTGTTGTCGCTGAAGATCCCGCGACGCTGGCAGCTGGGTTACATGCCCCGCTAAGCGGCGCCTGTTAGTCCGCCTTTGCGAGCCATTCAAATCGTCGCACCGCCGCTCCCACATTTGACTAATTTCTGCTGATGGAATGTGGATAAATGAGGGGGCGGGCTTGCTCGCGAAGGGAGCGATTGGGTTAGCGCATAAACCCACTTAGCCGCCCCGCCGATAAAGCTTTATCATGGCCGCAGTTTCGCTGATCGAGTCCGTCATGAAGTTCGCCCTTGCCGTGTTTTCCGCCGCTCACGCGCCCTCCTCGCGCCGCGCCTTGCTGTTCGCCCAGGCGCTGCTTGCCGGCGGGCATGAGATTGTCCGGCTGTTTTTCTATCAGGACGGCGTTTACAACGCGTCCGACAGCGTGGTCACGCCCCAGGATGAATTGGACTTGCCCAAGCAGTGGCGTGCCTTCGTCAACGACCATCAGTTGGACGGCGTGGTCTGCATCGCTGCCGCCCTGCGCCGTGGCGTACTGAACGAGGAAGAAGCCCGGCGTTATCAGCGCGAAGCCGTGGCCGTCGACAAGCCCTGGGAACTGTCAGGCCTTGGTCAGTTGCATGACGCGGTGCAGGACGCCGACCGTCTGATCTGTTTCGGAGGGGCCTAAAAAATGGCCAAATCCCTGTTGATTGTCAGCCGTCAGGCGCCATGGTCCGGCACCTCTGCACGGGAAGCGCTGGACATCGTGCTGGCCGGCGGCGCCTTCGACCTGCCGATCGGCCTGCTGTTTCTCGATGATGGCGTGTTCCAGCTCGCCCCCCGCCAGAACGCCAGGGCCCTGCAACAGAAAGACCTGAGCGCCAATTTGCAGGCCTTGCCGATGTTCGGTGTCGAAGAACTCTTTGTCTGCACCGACAGCCTGGCGCAGCGTGGCCTGGACCCGAACGCGTTGTCGCTGGAAGAAGCCCGGGGCCTCGCTGGCGCTGAAATCACCGCACTCATTGACCGTTACGACCAGGTGATCACCCTCTGATGTCGACTTTGCATGTGTTGTCTCATTCTCCCTTCGGCGACGATCGCCTGGGCAGTTGCCTGCGCTTGATCGGCGCTGCCGACGCGTTGCTGCTGTGCGGCGACGCGGCCTACGCCTTGCAGTCGGGTACCGAACCTTTCATGACCCTCGAAGGCCGCGGCCTGAATCTCTACATCCTTGCCGAAGACGCCGAAGCCCGGGCCATTGCGGTTCCGGACTGGGCTGAGGCCATCGACTACCCGGCTTTCGTCAAGCTGTCGATCCACCACGACAAGGTCAACAGTTGGCTATGAAGGTATTGACGGTCGGCGCCCGCGCCATCGAGCTGGACAAAGACGGCTTCCTGGTCGAATTGAGCGACTGGTCGGCAGACGTTGCCAGTGCCCTGGCGGCCGCCGAAGACATCGAGTTGACTCCGGCACACTGGGAAGTGCTCGAACTGCTGCGCAGTTTCTACGCCGAATTCCAGCTATCACCGGCCACTCGCCCGCTGATCAAGTACACCGCCCTGAAGCTCGGCCCGGACAAGGGCAACAGCCTGCACCTGAACCAACTGTTCAAAGGCACCCCTGCCAAACTCGCCGCCAAGCTGGCGGGCCTGCCCAAACCGACGAATTGCCTATGACCGACTACCCGGTACTGACCCTCGAAACGCCCGCTGAACACCCTTTCGCCCAATTCGTACGAATCCTCGGCAAGGGCAAACGCGGCGCCCGTGACCTGACCCGAGAAGAAGCGCGCCAAGCCATGGGCATGGTGCTCGATGAACAGGTCGAGGAAACCCAGCTGGGCGCGTTTCTGATGCTGTTGCGCCATAAAGAAGAAAGCGCCGAGGAAATGGCCGGCTTCACCGAGGCCTTGCGTGAACGCTTGCAGGCACCGGCATTGAATGTCGATCTGGACTGGCCCACCTACGCTGGCAAAAAGCGGCATCTGCCGTGGTATCTGTTGGCGGCCAAGTGCCTGGCGCAAAACGGCGTGCGCATTTTCATGCACGGCGGCGGCGCCCACACGGCGGGTCGCTTGTACAGCGAGCAATTGCTCGAGACGTTGCAGATCCCGCTGTGCCGCAATTGGCAACAGGTGGGGACGGCACTGGACAACGGTGGCCTGGCCTTCATGCCATTGGTGGACTGGGCGCCGCAACTGCAACGCATGATCGACTTGCGCAACACCCTGGGCCTGCGCTCGCCAATCCACTCCCTGGCGCGAATTCTCAACCCATTGCGCGCCCGCTGCGGCCTGCAAAGCATTTTCCACCCCGGCTATCAGGCCGTGCATCGCGACGCCAGCGGCCTGCTCGGCGACACGGCTATCGTGGTCAAGGGCGATGGTGGCGAAATCGAGATCAACCCGGACGCCGACAGCCATCTATACGGCACCAGCGGCGGTGAAAGCTGGGATGAGGAATGGCCGCAACTGTCGAGCCAGCGCCACGTCAAGCCCGCTTCGCTGGAGATCGAACACCTGAAAGCCGTTTGGCGCGGCGAGGTCATCGACAGCTATCCGCAAATGGCGCTGATTTCGACCATGGCCCTGGCCTTGCGCGGCCTTGGCCAGCCCCGCGAGCAAGCCTTTGAAACGGCTCAGCAATACTGGGACGCTCGAGACAAATCGATTTAATCGATAATGACTCTTTAGTATTTGCGCTTTTTTATCGAACCTATAGGAATAGACTTCTCTCCAACGCTTATCGGTTGAGGAGGCTTGAACATGGGTTTGCTAGTCGAAGGTCAATGGCAGGACAAGTGGTACGAAAGCAGCAAGGACGGTGCGTTCCAGCGTGAACAGGCGCAGCGGCGCAATTGGGTCACCGCTGGCGGCCAGCCTGGCCCGAGCGGTATCGGTGGCTTTGCTGCCGAACCCGGTCGCTATCACCTCTACGTGTCCCTGGCCTGTCCATGGGCCCATCGCACGCTGATCCTGCGCAAGCTCAAGGGTCTGGAAAGTCTGATCGATGTGTCGGTGGTCAGTTGGCTGATGCTGGAAAACGGCTGGACCTTCGACCAGTCGCTCGGCTCGACCGGTGACACGCTCGATCATTTCAACTTCATGCACCAGCGCTACACCGCCGACACTGCGGACTACACCGGTCGCGTTACCGTGCCGGTGCTCTGGGACAAACAGCAAAACCGCATCGTCAGCAATGAATCATCGGAAATCATCCGCATGTTCAACAGTGCCTTCGATGATTTGACCGGCAACGACCTGGACTTCTACCCGCAACCGTTGCGGTCCGAGATCGACGCGCTCAACGACCGGATTTATCCGGCGGTGAACAACGGCGTGTACCGTGCCGGGTTTGCCACGTCGCAGCAGGCCTATGAAGAAGCATTCGATGGGTTGTTCGCTGAACTGGATCGGCTGGAGCAATTGCTGGGCGCCAATCGTTATTTGACGGGCGAGTACCTGACCGAAGCGGACATTCGACTGTTCACCACGCTGATTCGCTTTGATGCGGTGTACCACGGGCACTTCAAGTGCAACCTCAAACGGATTGCCGATTATCCGAATCTGTCGAACTGGCTACGGGAGATTTATCAGTGGCCGGGGATCGCCGAGACGGTGGACTTTACCCATATCAAGAACCACTACTACGGCAGTCACAAGACCATCAATCCGACGGGTGTCGTGCCGAAGGGGCCGGAGCAGGATTTTACGGCACCGCATGATCGGGCGCGGTTGAGCGGGAAAGGGGTTTGGCGCAGGGCTTAAGATTCTCGGTGATTGTAAGGGCCTCTTCGCG
>DATMUG010000071.1:0-7132 GCA_035563915.1 Pseudomonas sp.
GAAAGCGGTGTGTCAGACAGCATCAATCTTGAGTGTTAAACCGCATTCGCGAGCAAGCCCGCTCCCACATTGGATTCGGTTCTTTCAGTGGGTATTGAGTTGTTCGTTATTTCCCGCCACTGCCCGCCACGCTTTCACCGCCACGGGTCAGGTAATAGGCGCCGAGAATCGGCAGCATGGTCACCATCATCACCAGCATCGCCACGACGTTGGTCACCGGCACATCCCGTGGGCGGCTGAGCTGGTTGAGCAGCCACAGCGGCAGGGTGCGTTCATGGCCGGCGGTGAAGGTGGTGACGATGATTTCGTCGAACGACAGCGCAAAGGCGAGCATGCCGCCGGCCAGCAAGGCCGAGCCGAGGTTGGGCAGGATGATGTAGCGGAAGGTCTGCCAACCGTCGGCGCCGAGGTCCATCGAGGCTTCGATCAGGCTGTGGGAGGTACGGCGCAAGCGGGCAATGACGTTGTTGTAGACGATCACCACGCAGAAGGTCGCATGGCCGACGATGATGGTGAACATTCCAGGCTCGATGCCCAGGGTCTTGAAGGTCGCCAGCAGCGCGATCCCGGTGATGATCCCCGGCAGGGCGATCGGCAGGATCAGCATCAGCGAGATGCCCTGCTTGCCGAAGAAGTCCCGGCGGTACAACGCCGCCGAGGCCAAGGTGCCGAGCACCAGGGCGATCAGCGTGGCAATCGAGGCGATCTGCAGCGACAACTTGATCGCTTCGAGCACGTCGGGTCGCGAGAACGCCACGCCGATCCACTTCAAGGTGAAGCCCTTGGGCGGAAAGCTGAACGCCGCGTCTTCGGTGTTGAAGGCGTACACGAAGATGATCAGGATCGGGAAGTGCAGGAACACCAACCCGCCCCAGGCTGCGATTTTGAGTCCCAGAGACGCTTTCTCAGAGTGCATCGAAGGCCCCCAGTCGTTTGACGATGGACAGGTAAATGGCGATCAGCACGATCGGTACCAGGGTGAAGGCGGCGGCCATCGGCATGTTGCCAATGGCGCCTTGTTGGGCGTAGACCATGCTGCCCACGAAGTAGCCCGGCGGCCCCACCAGTTGCGGCACGATGAAATCGCCCAGGGTCAGGGAGAAGGTGAAGATGGACCCGGCGGCAATGCCCGGCACCGACAGTGGCAGAATCACCTGCGTGAAGGTCTGGCGCGGTTTGGCGCCCAGGTCGGCCGAGGCTTGCAGCAGCGACGGCGGCAAGCGTTCCAGCGAGGCCTGGATCGGCAGGATCATGAACGGCAGCCAGATGTAGACGAACACCATGAAGCGCCCCAGGTGCGAGGTCGACAAGGTACTGCCACCCACGCCCGGAATGCCCAGCACGAAATGCAGCAGCGACTCCAGTCCCATGTATTGGACGAACCATTGCGCCACACCGCCCTTGGCCAGCAGCAACGTCCAGGCATAGGCCTTGACGATGTAACTGGCCCACATCGGCATCATCACCGCGATGTAGAAAAACGCCTTGGTCTTGCCGGTGGTGTAGCGCGCCATGTAGTAGGCAATCGGGAACGCAACGATGGCGCTGGCAATGGACACGACGATGGCCATGCTCAGGGTGCGCAGGATGATGTCGAAGTTCGAAGGCTGGAACAGCGCGGCGAAGTTCGCCAGGGTCAGGTCGGGGGTGACCGCCATGGTGAAATCGTCGAAGGTGTAGAAGCCTTGCCACAGCAGGGTCAGCAACGAGCCGAGGTAAATCGCGCCGAACCACAGCAGTGGCGGCACCAGCAGCATCGACAGGTACAGATTCGGTCGGCGGTACAGCAGGTTGGAAAACCTGCGCAGCGGCGATCTACCCGCCGCATTGGGTGAAATAGCCAGGGTGGTCATCTCACACCCCGCTCGCCAGGGTGTCGTGCAGCGGGATCATGGCTTCACGGGCCCAGCGCGCCGTCATGCGTTGCCCGGTCTGGTGCTGCGCGCTGGTGTCGAGCCACTGATTGTTGGCCTGGCTGATGTTCAGGGTCTGGCCGTTTTCCAGTTTCAGTTCGTAGCGGGTGGCGCTGCCCTGGTACTGGATGTCGTGCAGCAGGCCGCTGACTTCGATCTCGTGGCTGGCCAGCGGACCGTTGGCGAAACGCACGTGTTCCGGGCGAATCGAAAATGGCTGTGGATTGCCGCTCAACTGGATGGCGAGGTCGCCGCGAATCACGTTGGAGGTGCCGACGAATTCGGCGACGAACGTGGTCGCCGGTTTCATGTACAGGTTGCGTGGCGAGTCGACCTGTTCGATTCGGCCCTTGTTGAACACAGCGACGCGATCGGACATCGACAAGGCTTCGGTCTGGTCGTGGGTGACGAAAATGAAGGTGATGCCAAGCTGGCGTTGCAGCTTCTTCAGTTCACCCTGCATCTGCTCACGCAGCTTGAGGTCCAGTGCCCCTAGCGGCTCGTCGAGAAGAAGCACACGCGGGCGGTTGACCAGGGCGCGGGCCAGGGCCACACGCTGGCGTTGTCCGCCGGACAGCTGCACCGGCTTGCGCTCGCCGTAGCCACCGAGGGCGACCATGTCGAGGGCTTCTTCGGCGCGCTTGAGGCGTTCGCCCTTGGCCACGCCTTTGACTTTCAAACCGTAGGCGACGTTGTCGCGAACGTTCATGTGCGGGAACAGCGCGTAATCCTGGAACACGGTGTTCACGTCACGTTGATACGGCGGCAGCCCGGCGGCTTCCTCGCCATGAATACGGATGGAGCCTGCGCTGGGTTGTTCGAAACCGGCGATCAGGCGCAGACAGGTGGTTTTGCCCGAACCCGAAGGCCCCAGCATGGAGAAGAACTCGCCGTCCTGGATATCGATGGAAACCCGGTCAACGGCCTTCACTTCGCCGAACTGACGGGAAACGTTGGTGAACTGGACTGCAAGCGTCATGGTGCGGTGCTCCAAAAAGGCGAGGGCCGTCGCAGCGGCCCTGCCTGGACTTCTGAAAAAGCTGAATCAAAGTACTTTTGTGGCGAGGGAGCTTGCTCCCGCTGGAGTGCGCAGCACTCCCAAAATGCATTGATGCGGTTTACCTGACGGACCGCATTGACTGGTTTTGGGGCGGCTTCGCCACCCAGCGGGAGCAAGCTCCCTCGCCACAGGTGAGCGGTGTATCAGCGGCCGCCCATGATCGCGATGTAGTCCTGGGTCCAGCGGCTATACGGCACGAACTTGCCGCCTTCGGCCTGTGGGGTTTTCCAGAAGGCGATCTTGTCGAAGTTGTCGAAACCGTTGGTCTTGCAGCCTTCGGCGCCGAGCAATTCGCTCTCCTTGCACGCTGCCGGTACGGCCGGCAGCGAACCGAACCACGCTGCCACATCACCCTGGACCTTCGGTTGCAGCGACCAGTCCATCCACTTGTAGGCACAGTTGGGGTGCTTGGCATCGGTGTGCATCATGGTGGTGTCGGCCCACCCGGTGGCGCCTTCTTTCGGGATGGTCGAAGCGATTGGCTGTTTCTCGTTCACCAGGCCGTTGACCTGATATGGCCAGGCACCGGACGCGACCACGCCTTCGTTCTTGAAGTCGCTCATTTGCACGGTGGTGTCATGCCAGTAGCGGTGGATCAGCGGCTGCTGAGCGCGCAACAGATCGAGCACGGCCTTGTACTGTGCTTCGGTCAGTTCGTAGGGGTTCTGGATGCCCAGTTCCGGCTTGGCGGTTTTCAGGTACAGCGCCGCGTCGGCGATGTAGATCGGGCCGTCATAAGCCTGAACGCGACCCTTGTTCGCTTTGCCATCCGGCAGGTTTTCCGCGTTGAACACTACGCCCCAGCTGTCTGGCGCGGTCTTGAATACGTTGGTGTTGTACATCAGCACGTTCGGACCCCACTGGTACGGGGTGCCGTAGGTCTGCTTGTTGACCACGTACCACGGCGCATCTTTGAGGCGCGGGTCGAGGTTCTTCCAGTTCGGGATCAGTGCGGTGTTGATCGGTTGTACGCGCTTGCCGACGATCAGGCGCAGGGAGGCGTCGCCGGACGCGGTGACCAGGTCGTAACCGCCCTTGGCCATCAGGCTGACCATCTCATCGGAGGTGGCGGCGGTTTTCACGTTGACCTTGCAGCCGGTTTCCTTCTCGAAGCCGGTGACCCAGTCGTAGGCCTTGTCGCTTTCGCCACGTTCGATGTAACCGGGCCACGCCACAATATCCAGCTGGCCTTCGCCGGCGCCGACAGCCTTCAGCGGCTCGGCGGCCTGGACACTGGCACTGGCCAGCAGCGCTGTGGTGATTGCACTGAGCAGTGCGGTCTTGTGCACGAACATGGGAATTCCCTCTTCTTTAAATTATGGTCGGGGCAGTTTTGAACGTGGTGAAGCATGCCGTTGGCGGCTTGTTATTAGCGTAGTCAGAGATGCTGGCCATGGCGCGCCATGATGTGGCGCACCACGCTGTAGTCCTGCAGTGAATCGCTGGACAGGTCCTTGCCGTAACCCGAGCGCTTGAGGCCGCCGTGGGGCATTTCGCTGACCAGCATGAAATGGCTGTTGATCCAGGTGCAGCCGTACTGCAAGCGCGCGGCGACCTGCATCGCCTTGTCCAGGTTCTGGGTCCAGACCGATGACGCCAGGCCGTATTCCGAATCGTTGGCCCAGTCCACCGCTTGCTCCAGTTGATCGAAGCGGGTCACGGTGACCACCGGCCCGAACACTTCGCGCTGGACGATTTCGTCACTCTGTTTGCAGCCGGCCAGCAAGGTCGGCTGGTAGAAGAAACCGGCGCCGGAATGCACCGCTGCGCTGGTCACCCGTTCTATATGGGGTTGGCCGAGGGCGCGTTCGACGAAACTGGCCACGCGGTCGCGCTGGCGGGTGCTGATCAGCGGGCCGATTTCGTTATCGGCGTCGCGCTTGCCGGCGAAACGCAGGCTGCTGACCGCCGCGCCGAGTTCGGCCACCAGGCGGTCGTGAATCCCGGCCTGGGCGTAGACCCGGCACGCAGCGGTGCAATCCTGGCCTGCGTTGTAGTAGCCGTAGGTACGCACGCCTTCGACCACGGCCTGGATGTCGGCATCGTTGCAGACGATCACCGGGGCCTTGCCGCCCAGTTCAAGGTGCGTGCGCTTGAGGGTTTTCGCGGCGGCCTGGAGGATCTTCTGCCCGGTGACGATATCGCCGGTCAACGACACCATACGCACCTTGGGGTGACTGACCAGATGGCTGCCGACGCCTTCGCCGCCACCGCACACGATATTGATCACACCGGGCGGCAGGATTTCGGCCAGTGCCGGAGCCAGGGCCAGGATCGACAGCGGCGTGTGTTCGGAGGGTTTGAACACCAGCGTGTTGCCAGCGGCGAGGGCCGGGGCGATTTTCCACGCGGCCATCATGATCGGGTAGTTCCACGGCGCAATCGAGGCCACCACGCCAATCGGATCGCGACGCACCATGCTGGTGTAACCCGGCAAGTACTCGCCGCTGAGCTGGCCGGTCTGGCAACGCACGGCGCCGGCGAAGAAACGAAACACATCCACCGTGGCGGTCAGGTCATCCTGACGGGCCAGGTGCAACGGCTTGCCGCAATTGAGGGCTTCGAGACGGGCGAGCAGGTCGGCGTTTTTTTCGATGGCGTTGGCGATGTCCAGCAACAGGTTCGAGCGTTGCTGCGGCGTGGTGCGCGACCAGCCGGCGAAGGCACGGTGGGCGGCGAGGATGGCGGCTTCGACTTGTTCAGTGCTGGCTTCGGCGATCTGTGTCAGGACTTCGCCGGTGGCGGGGTTGAGGATGGGCTCGACAAAGCCTTGCCCGGCGACCAGTTCGCCATCGATCAACAGGGCGGTAAACAGCGGGGTCTGCGCGCCAGCCATTTTTCGGGATCTCTTTTCTTGTGTGGCCATGCTTGCTCCCAGATGCCTGGGGCCCGGCCGTCTTATATAGATGGATCAAGACTAGTGCGCGGACCCGAGGGCGACAAATTCTAAATACTGAAGGTGGCGTTCGATTAAATAGATGGCTTGCGCCCGCCGTGGGGTTGCTCGCGCGCCACCGTCAGGAACGGATCCACCAGGGCCGGGCGCGCGGTACCGCGACGCCAGGCGAGGCCGACGTCCAGGGTCTGGCTAAGGTCGGCAATCGGCCGCGCTTCAATGATGTCGCCCTCCAGCGACCACGGGCGGTAGGTCATGTCGGGCTGTATCGACACCCCAAGGCCGGCGGCCACCAGGCTTCGTACCGCTTCGGTCGAGGCGGTGCGCAAGGTAATGCGCGGTTGCAGCGAGGCTGCCGTCCACATGCGCTGGGCGTTGCGATCCATTTCATCGACGTTCAACTGAATCAACGGCTCGCGGGCGACGTCGGCGAGATTGATGCTGTCGTGTTCCAGCAGCGGATGCTGCGCCGGTAGCCAAAGACGATGGGGTGAATGGGTCAGCACTTCGGTCTGCAAGGCATGACGGTCTTCGAGGTTGGACAGGATCAACACGCCGACATCAATCTCGCCGCTGACCAGCAAATGCTCGATGTACGGGCGCTCGTCCTCCATCACGCGGATTTCGACGTTGGGGTAGGCGCGCTGGAAGCGGGTGAGCAAATCCGCCAGGTAATAACCGGCTACCAGGCTGGTCACCCCGACAATCAACTGCCCGGCCACCTGGTCGGTGCTTTGTTGCAGGCTGCGTTTGGCGTTGTCGACGGTGGCGAGAATCAGGTGCGCCTGGCGCAGGAACTGATGGCCCTGGTGGGTCAGGGTCATGCCCTTGGCATGGCGGCTGAACAGGCTGACGCCGATTTCCTCTTCCAGTTGCTGGATTGCCAGGGTCAGGGTGGACTGGGAAATAAACGCGGTTTGCGCGGCGGCGGAGATCGAGCCGGTCTCGGCCACGGCGATGAAATGTCGGATCTGACGCAAGGTCATCATGGAAGGGCACCCGGTGGGCTGTTTTTATCGATTTTATCGAGTGTATATCTAATTTTCTGATAGCAGCTGCAAGCCGCGAGCTTCAAGCGTTCGGTGATGGGGTCGCAGAGCAACATCTCGAAGCACTCTCGTGGCAGGCCTCGGGCACTTTCGATCTAGGCTGGGGGCCTTATTAGCCGGATAAATCCTGTTACGGAGGCGCAGAATGAACACCCGTGGATTGCTCGATCAACTGTTGAAGTCGGGTCAGGAGCTTTTGCAAAACAAGGCCGGT
>DATMUG010000072.1:0-32172 GCA_035563915.1 Pseudomonas sp.
AAAAATACCGCTCGATGGCGGGGTTCGCGTATCCGTGGTTATTCTGGGGAAACGAATGTAGAATGAATTCCTTTTTTGAATTAACAAACAATGCTTAATTCTATTCAAATACTTAGAGCGTTGGCCGCGTGGTTGGTTGTAGGACACCACATCATTCAGATCTTTTATAAGTCCGAAATCTCAGGAGCAATTTCTGAAGGCTTCCATAAATACGGCGCAATTGGCGTTGATTTGTTTTTTATTATAAGCGGCTTTGTTATTTATGCTTCGGCATCAAGCAAGCCTATTTCGCCGATTGAGTTCGTGCAAAACCGATTGGCGCGAATCGTCCCGGCATACTGGCTGTTTACTGCGATCACTGCAGCAGTTTTGGTTTACGCCCCCTACTCAATACCCCTTACAGCATTCGAACCGCTATTTTTCTTGAAAAGTCTTTTTTTCACTCCAGCACAGAATCCTACTGGCATCGGTCTATATCCATTAATGACAGTCGGATGGACACTTAATTACGAAGTATCGTTCTACGCCGTGTTTTTTCTGGCTCTATTCACGCCAGTGAAATACAGGGTATTCAGTTTGTTCGCTGGCGTAGCCCTGCTCCAGTTCATAGCAAGCAAGACAGATGGCTCTCTCTCGTTCTACAAGAACGCTATTGTTTGGGAGTTCCTGCTCGGCGTGGCCCTACAGATCGCTTATCAGCGAAAGTGGCTATCGCGCATATCACCCTTACTAGCGGCATTCGCGACTCTTTCCGCCCTAGCCGCTATCGTCTACGCAGGGCCTGTATCTCACAGTCCATTGAAAAGCGGAATACCTTGCGCAATCATCCTCTGCGCTGCGGTATCACAGGAACGTTTTTTCCCCAAACATAACTTCATTGCGCGACTCGGTGATTGGTCATACTCAACATACCTGTGCCATGTTTTAGTCATTTGCTTGGCAATTCAGATATCTGAACGATATCAAACGAGCGAACTGGCTCTCATGGCCGGTGTGTGTGCTTTGATTCTAGGCATTTCATTTGCCAGCTTCACATTGGTTGAAATACCTCTTAGCCGAGCGATTAAAAGACATCAAACGCATCGTGCAAAAATCAAACAGGCGACGTAGGCCATTCGATAACACTGGGAAAGCCTGGCTGCTCAATAATTTTGTTGAGCAGTAGTTTGTACTTCGCGAAAGCTTTGAACCTCAAAACTTCTTCAGGGCTAAGCAAATCGGCAATGAATGCATCTGCCATACCCAAGGTAGATTCATTAGCCGCAGCAATCAAATAGTCTCTCTTGTAGATGGCATTCCTCCGCAAATCTTCATCAGAGGGCGGAGCTTCTACCAACTGAATGAATTCCCATTGCCCTCCGGCCTCCTTTGCCTCCCAGCCTTCTTGCGGCTTCGGCTCAATGCCTGAAACATCAATCCAAAGCAGATCAGGGTGAAACAGTTCGGAAATGTCCAGATCCGTATTGAACAGCTCTACTACAACGCCATTGTCTACCCGTACGTAGTCCATCATGAATACTCCCTGAATATCGCGATTCCCGCCTTACCCAATGCCCCGGTGATTGCAACACCACCCGAACCGCACACACACCCCGCTCCACCAGCGCCGTAATTGGGTGACGGATTCCCGACAGAGTTAATCGAGCTTCCGAGGCCGCCTGCGCCAAATTTTGAAGAGCCGCCCAACCCACCAGTGCCGCTTCCAGCTACTGGTGCTGCAGATGGCGCACCAGCGACTCCCAGCGAGTAACTGATGGATGCACCAGTGGGATTGCTCGATGCTGTTCCGTTTCCGTTGTACTGGGGTGGAACCTGATTGTTCAGAACGCTGCCCCCCACTCCGCCCGGAGCAGAAACCAAAGCTCCTACCGATGTGGTTCCACCGTTACCGCCGGCAACACCAGAACCGGCAGTACCAGCGGCGCCGATTGTCACAGGCTGACTTGCGCCGATGGACGCAGCGAATAGACGCCACTCCCCATAGGAACCGGCGGCGCCAGGCGCGCCGAGACTGACGTTGCCAGCAGACGGCACCGTCGCTCCGCCGCCGCTACCACCGCCACCCTGCAGCTCAATGATCACGCTGGTCATACCTGGCGTCGGCGTATAGGTACCAGAAGCGGTAAATGTCTGAACATTGATCAGCCGGCCGCCATCATCACTGGTAGTGACTTTCCGCCAGTTGGACCAGACACCTGTTGCCAATGTACGAAATGCCGGGGTGCAGAATCCGTTGGCAGACAGATATGGCGTTGCCCATTGAGTGACGTTTCCGCCAAAGCTTGAAACATCAAGGTAGTAGAAGTTCGCAGCGCCTGGCCCGGAAAGCTGTCCATCTGGATGGTTGGCGTTTCGAGATCCAGGTGCCGCGCCGAGCAACTTGGAGAAGCGACCTGCACGCGTGATGGTGTTGAAGTCTGTAGTCCCATCCGTCAGGGTTATTCCGGACGATGGCGCGCCACCAGTTGCGTACAACAAAATCCAACTGCTCAACGCGCTTGAGTAAATCAACGAGCAGCGGCTGTCAGCGACAATTTCCCCGCCCTGCAACGCTGTTTGGTCGAGACGCAGAATGGGCCTTGCAGTAATTACACCAGGCGCTGGAGTGAAGGTGCTGGCCGTCGTATTAGCGTTCAGCGCCTTGATGCAAACCTGCATCTTGTCCACCAGCGAGGTGATCGCCGGCGTGAAATTTGCCGCGTATGCATTCGCTACGCCGGTGTCATCAGCCGTTGTAGTCTGGCTATTTTGCATGGACTGGATAAGCCCAGCGGGAAGCAGCGGTGCTCCGCTGTATTTGGCGATGCTGCCCGCAGTGATAGTCGACTGACCGAAGGCCACGGTCACGACATACAAGCCAACGTAGCCCGCATCGGGAGCCGGGGTAACTTGACTGCCAGTTGCAGCAGAAGCACCTGCCTTGACGTTGACAACCGCGATTCCTTTGCGGTTGGTGTTCTGGGTCAGGCCGTTGTTGCCCATGCCGCTGAACGGCAGTGCCGGGTTTGCACTGTTGTAATACGGCAGCAGTACCGGAGTGGAATCGGAATCCTGGTACGTCACCTGAACCAGGTAGTTGATGGATTGGCCGGTGGTGCCCGGCGCCGGGCAACTCAGCGTCACGCCATCGAGCAGGATGCCCTGCTTCATGATCGAGTGAGTGGTGTCAGCTGGCAGCGTTGAGAACGCAAGTGCATCAATGCTGGTCAGGCTGTAGATCTCGCCAGGAGCGCAGACCACTTGCAAGGATGCCGGGCCAGTTGGAGTGACGGCGAAGCCGTTGGCCATCGTGCTGGTACCGAGAACAGCGGCTGACAGCTTGGCCAGGCCAATCATTGAGTCTTTGGCCATCTGTAGCAGGCTGGTTTCCGGCAGAATTTGGCCCGGATAAACGATCTGTCTGTCCATGGAATCCCCAAAAAAAAGCCCGCACAAGGCGGGCATAGAGTTGAATGAGTGAAATCAGTTGGTGATCCGGTACCAGATCGTGGAGCCGTACATCTTTGTGGCCTCGATAGCGGCAACGATGTCGTCGTCGGAAACGTCAGCGAAAAGCTGGGATGCTGGAAGCAGCGCGCTGGTCTGCGAAAGCCCAAACCAATTGGTAGCAATGCCCGGCCAGTTGGCCGCCCCGCTTCCTGTCGGCCGATAGGCCGTAACAAAGGCTTGATAAGGGCAACTGATAGAACCCAACGGACCAGCCACGCCGAGCCCAAGCGTCAGGCCGAGGCAGCCGCAATCGTCTGGCTTCGCGGGCTCGATGATCAGTGGGTGGCGGCCGGTCAGGTCAAACAGGACCTGATCCATCCCGCTTCGCGTAGCCCGCTCTCTGAAAATGTTGATCAGGATTCGGTTTCGATAGCTCGGATCCAACTGCCCAGAAAGCCTGACCAGATTGTTGCCGAAGAAATCCAGCCCAATCAGGTCAAGCCAGCCATCCGTGGCCGTCTTGATCCGTGTCTGATCTTTCGCGTAAAGGTAAAGGGTGAAGCCCCATGACAGTGCCTGGGCATACCCCCAGAGCAGCGCGTCCCGAACGGGGTTGTCGTCGCCGAACCATCCCAAGGGCAAAAGGCTCTTAAGCCGGCCGAACATGTCTGTTTGGTCGCCAACACTCATTTAAGCCACCGTCACTGTGCCTGGTCGGATGACCTGTTTGTTGGTTGCGCCCAAGTCGGCCGTCGCTCCATTGAGCAGCACGCCGGAGACATTCGTAATTGCCGGGCTGACGCCGTAGGCGATCGCGGCAAGCTGTGTGTAGGGCAGGATCTGGCCCAGCGCGAGGCCTGAGATATACGCCTGAATGGCTGCCGTAACGTTGGTCACGACAACGCTGTGCGTGACCGTGGCGTCGGTTGTGATGGTCATGCCGACGTTGGCTGTCACCAGCACCGGTGCGAACACCCCGTAACGAGTGGTGAAGCCTCGCACCGACTCGATGGCGGCGCCGGCAGTCACAAGAAATGACCCAGGAGGCGAACCGCTGCCGTCATCGACCACGGCGTAAAAGTAGCCGTAGAGCGTGTTACCGCTGTAGTCCTGGTTCTCGGTGAGCGTGTAGGAAACGCCCTGCTGCATCGAAGACAGCGCATACGCGATCGCAGCCTTGGTAGCCTTCGAAAGGGACTGAACCCACAAAATGAAGCGCGCACGAAATGCCGAGTCGCTTTCCGGATCGACGCCTCCGGCGAACATTGCGGTGTTCGTGACGGTATCAATCCCGCTGATGCTGCCCACAATGACGGTCACTGTGCCGATCAGTGCATTACCAGCCGCGCCTGCCGTGCTGGCGATAACCGGCACGGTTGCCGAGGCAGTGCCCGCCGGCACAAGGTATCCGCCGAGAGTCGCGTTATAGAGCGGGTTCGTGGTGTCGATGGTGACCGAATATTGCTGCGAACCATCAGTCGACCCAACCAAGGCACCGATGGGAATAAGTGCCGAGTTCGTTGGCGTAAAGCGCGAGTACGTGACACTACCCGTCGCGAAACTGGCGGATAGCCTGAAAAAACCGAAATCCGCCATCCAACTGTCCAGGTCTGCTCCGGACGACGTGGAGGCCCTGGTAGTGGCCAGCAGGGTGACGATCAGTTGCTGAAGCCATTGCAGGATGCTGGCATTGCTCTCGGTGATGGCCCGCAACAGCGAGCCAATGGTGAAGTCGACTAGACCGGCAGCCCTGCCCTGAATGGCAGTCACCTGGTCACGAACCAGCGTGGTGAAGTCCTTGATATTGAGCGATGCCATATCAGCGATTTACCTCAAACGAGAGCGTGACCGGCTCACCCAAGGGCGAATCGGTGTAGCTGATATTGACGGAGAGTGTTTCGTTCGACGGCGTAACGGAGATCACCGGTGCCGGCTGCTTGGCGACGCAGTCCTCAAGCAGGATCTGGCCGCGAATCAAAGCGATGATCTCTGGTACGTTGGTCAGCGCCCCGACGTATCGGCCAAGGCCGGCACCATATTCAGGATGAAACAGGTAGTCGCCAGGGTTGGTGATGAGCCGGCGCAGCACACGCTGCTTTCCACGCTCGATGCCTTCCACAGGCGACAAACTTCCGGTCGGGGACAATGACAGGTCGTCGCCGACATAGTGATTCAGGTCTTTCATGGCACAGGCACCGAAGACGTCCCGCCACCAGGAGTGACGCCGCTTGTGCGGTGGGTTTTCAGGGTGATCGTGTCGGCCTTGACGTCACCGCCTACCACTTCAATGCCCGCGGCATCCGTCACGGTCAGCTTGTGATCCATCGTGACCGGGCCGCCGGTGAAGTTGTGTTGCGGGGCGTCGTAGTTGATCGCAACGCCTGAGTGCAGCGACACCGTGCCGTCATTGTTGAACTTGAGCAGCGCGCCAGACTCATGCACGGCCCAGATTTCCCCAGACGGTACCGGCAGCGGCTGGTTCTGGCTGTTGGTATGGCGGGCCGTAACTTTGCCGAGGTTTGGGTCGGACGAATCAAAACTGACGGTGACCTCATCGCCGATCTGCGGCCCGATTTGGAAGCCCCAACCATTTCCGACCCCTGGGCAGTCGAGCTGTAGCCAGTTCGTTTCCCTGCCTTCCGGCTGAAGGGCCACCTTTACAACTCCATTATCAGGGTCGTAACTGGTGATCAGCCCCGTGCGCGGCCCAGTCAGGTCGTCCGACTGTTGCTGTCGAAAGGCGTTGGCAAGGTCCGCGATCATGGCTGCACCATCGAATTAGGGTTATGGTTTTTGGCCGAGAGGCTCATGGAGTAGCCGGACTCGAAACTCAACGAACGGTGCACCGAGTCGACGTAATAAAGCTGGTCGAAGCCAGACCCTGTGCCCTCAACGCGCACGATCGTGTTCGGCATCAGCGCGTTGTCGCCCGGCAGTGACCCGTACATACGCATTTCATGGTCGGTGATCTGCTTGTGGATCTTCTGGGCCAACTGCTGGGCCGCGTACTGATCCAATCCATTGCGCTTGATCTCGTAAACCTGGCGCTTTGCGACGGCCTGGCCTGGCGCGATGCCCTTGGCCGAGTTGGTTGGGTATGTAGCCCTGTAGGTCTTGCCATCCTTATAGGAGAGCACCTGCACCGTCACGCCACTGGCCAAGGTAAGGTCGCGCTCAAAAGTCAGGTCGTCGGATGTGTTGCACTGCGGATAGGCCAACTCCCCAGGCTCAACCCAGCGAATCAGGTATTGGTCAGCGGTGTCAGGGTCCAGTGCTGGCTCGTAGTGCAGTTCGTTGCCGGTGACATACACCTGGAACCCATCCAGACCAGCAAAATACGCCAGCAAATCCCACTCGGTACGCTCATCCGTGCAATGCGCGTGGTCCCACTTTGTGATCCCGCCGACCTGGGTCTTGGTCGCAGTTACGACCGGCGTCAGGCCGCGGCGCTTCGCAAGCAAAACGGCCACTTCGCTGGTGGTCATATTGGCGAACTTCTCGTTGGTCTTCGTATCGATGAACTTGCTGGTGTAGTCGCGCCCTTCGAGACTGACCTCAAACTTGCTCATGCGGATACCGAGGCGGTCCACCGTACCGACTATCAGCTCGCGCCAATCCTCGACGTTCTGGTCGATCAGTCCGATCGAGATGGAAACCTCGATCGCAGCCTGTGCGGCCCACCATTTCACGGTGTTATACGGCGGCGGCATCTCAGTTCTGGCGAAAATCACGGAAAACGTGTCTGCCGAATAAAAGGCATTGCTGTCGATCTCGCAGGAAACGAACGGCACCTCGACCCCATTTAAAAGCAGGCGGCCGACTACCTGCCGGACGATCTGCTCTGTCTCGGCCGTGTTCAGGTCCATTTATTCGCCTACTGGGATTTTTATCGTTTGGATGCCGTCGAGTTGTGGGTCGACGATGCTGTTGGCAGCGGCAATCTCGGTCCAGCGTGACTGGTCGCCATAGCTGTCGGCGGCGACCTTCTGCAGTGTGGAGTTGCTGGTGGTGACACTGGATGTGCCATTGGCCAAGGGGCCGGCCAAGACGTTTTTCTGCAAACGCTCCAGCACGCTCTGCATCTGGTACAGCGGCGCGAGCTGGGTCAGTGCCGCGCCTTGACGGAGCACGTTGTCTGCCGCGGTCGACACTGGGTTACCTGGGATCAAGCCGCCGAGCGTGGTGATGTCGTTAATCGATGCGCCGACCTGCGAAATCACCGACTGAACGACAGCCTGAGCCGCAACCAGAGGCCGGATGACTGTCTGAACTGTCTCGATGGTGGCGTTGGCAAAGCCTTGCACCTGTGAGACAGCATCCTTCACAGCGTTGATGCTGGTGGTCACCGCATCAGAGTTGATGACACTGGCCAACCCTAGCGACTCACCGACATCGCTGTTGATGAGCGCATCCAGTGTCCCGGCGAGCGCGTTTTCGGTGAGCGGTGCATCCAAGCGAGAGACAACTAGCAGGTCAATGCTGTAGTAGCGCCGGTAAACGTGTTCAAATCGCGCTTCAAAGCCCTCAATCAGGACGCTGAAGTAGTAACCGTCCATGTTGAAGTTGAGCGGCTGGCCAGCGTCACGCAGGGTTTCAAGCTCATTCACCCTATCTCCCGCCGTGGCGCCAGTCATCCACCCTGACCACCTGATGTTCTGGTAATCCAGCCCAAGAACATCGACGACGCGCTTCCCGCCGACTAACTTGTGCACCATCAGCTGTTGCTTGGCGCCGATGGTCACCGACTCTGGAACCTCTAGGCCAGTAAACTCGACATTGCCCACGATCAATCGGGTGGCAAACGGATCCCCGCCCGGAGCGAAGTTGTCCAGGAAGCTGGTAAAGCTCATCGTTTATCACCTTGGGTAGGCTGTGCTCGGGGTTCCTGGCATCAGCATGCTGCGGGTAGGGTCGAAGCCTTGCGTGCCGGTCCGTGGTTTGGCGGCCTCTTTGGCTGCGCGCTGAATCACGACGTCGGTCAGCTTCTTGCCGTCCAAGTAGAGGTTGATGTTCTGCTCGTCCTTGCCACCGGACTTGCCCGGCACCGGGGGAACCAGAGGCGACCACGGCTCGCGCGGTGCATCCTTACCCCTGAAGTCGTCAGCGAAGGTCGTTTTGGATATCTGCATCGAGGCTGGCAGGATCAGGTTCGCGCCGGCGATCAGCGTGTTGAAGATCGTCTGCCAGCCCGTCAAAAAGACCAGGGCAAACGACTTGAATGCCCCCCCGATATCTCCCTGAAACAGCTTAACGAAGCCTGTCTTCATGTCGGTCCACATCAACTTCAACGCGCTGCTGACTTCCTTCCAGTTGTTCCAGAGCAGGAAGGCGGCAGCCGCGATGCCAGTAATGATTAGGCCGATCGGGTTCATCAGCAGTGCGCGGCCAAGATTGACCACGAACATGACGATATACGTCCCCATCCGTGCGAGCCATGGGATCAATGGCGCGAGGGCCTTGCTGCCGAAGAGCATCATGGCCTGGCCGAGCAGAAAGAACCCTCTCCCCGCGGCGATCAGCATGTTGATAAGGCCGCCTGTGACCAGAAACGTCGCCAGACCGAGCAGTGCGTAGGTGAAACCCTTCACCTTGCCCTGGTTGTTATCCATCCATAGCGCCAGGTCCTTCAGCGCAGGATTCAGCTTGTCCATGGCCTTTATGGCAAGGGGCAACACAACGGCACCAAGGTTGAGCATCAGGTCGTGCCATTTTGCGCCGAACTCGATCTGTTTGCCGGATAGGGTGTTTTTGGCATTTTTTTCGAGCTCGTCGATACCTGCGGCGCCGGCGTTCAACTTGATATTTTTATCAATGTTGGCCATCTGCGTATACATGGTCGAGTACAAATTCGATGCCGTGCGATTCGTGAAAATCGCCCCGATTTCGTTAAGGATCGCCTGTCTTTCCGTAATTCCTTTACTGGCGAACGCGGGGAGCATCACGGTCTTCATCCACTCATATGGACTTTCAACCATCAACTCGGTCCCTTTCACGGCTCCCGGCCTGATCTGCTTGATCCTTCCTGCCTTGTCGTAATCGACCATTGCCGGATTAAGCATACCGATGCGCATGAGTTCATTCGCTGCGCGGGCAGTCGTCCGGCCCTGTACAAGGTTTTGATAGCCGGACATCAAACCCGTACCGACACGAAAGCCACCCATCTCCTGGATTAGGGGCTCCATGTTGTAATAGAAATTTGCGTCCTTCATACCCTTGGCGGCTACGCCGCCAGTCTTGATGAAGTTCAAGTATTCATTAGCGCCAACGCGCCCACCGGTTGCCGTCTGCACCTGCTGAATCATGTTCGCTTGACTATAAAAGGCCTCTTTACTGGCGAGACCGCCGCGCATTTCGATGACCTTGAGCATGTCCATGAAGGCGCGATCTTTCATCGCTCCGCCTTCCTCACCATAGAGCGCGGCGTTGGCAAACTTCATTTTTGATAGCAGCGGCACAACCATCTGTGCCTCATGGAAGTCGCCAAAAACGGTTTGCGCATCTCGCAGCAGACCAAGGTTTTCGCGAATGCTGGTGCCGTAGGTATCCATCCCGCTGGCGAACTTCACGGCGTCACTGGTCACCTTGTCGCCCAGGCCAAGGGAGCGGAAGCGCTCGACCTCGGTCTGAAATTTTTTGGCCTCGTCGAGTGGCGTCTTGAACATGGCGGCGATGCCCAGCCCGCCAGCGGTCATGAGGCCCCCAATGGCGCCTTGCTTACCAATCGAAGCCAACTTAGCATTGAGCTTGTCGACATCTTGGCCAGTAGTGGCCAGGCTTTTGCTGATCATCAGCATGCCGGCGCTGACATGGTTGATGAGCGAAAGCTTCACGGCGACCGAATAAGCCTCAAAAGCCATAATGACTATTCCTATTCTGTGGGTGAATCACATGGCGAGTGAGCGTCGAACGTACGAGTGGATCGGGAGCAGGATTGAAGAGGTCGGCACCAAAAAGCCAGCAGGCCTCGGGATCCAGAACGGTCTTCTGCTTTTCACGCTTTGCAGTCTTGGCCTGGTCTTCTCTGGCGGTGCACTGGCTGCCATCCTTTTCGCGGCTTATGCGATCTTCATTCGGTGACACATGAATAAATGGATTTTCCTGCTGGCAGTTACGGCGATCCCTGCGGCAAACGCGATGGATATGAGCAAGTCCTGCACTGCTGTTGATTGCTCTGCCGGCGCCAAAGCCGTCACTTACGCGCAAAAGGACGACGCCTATTACGCCTGCCCTACGTTTGAGCTTTCCGACTATGTAAACGGTGTCATGGGCTTTGTTTCTATGACCTATGGCGTTACCGGCAAGCTGCCCAACGTGTCGCCGAAAACTGGCGAGCCGGAATACACCGGTCAAACCAAGGATATGATCGACTCATGGCGTACCGCGGCGAACGTCTCTACGTTTGATGAGGGCATTGCCAAATGCAGCGAGGGGAAGAACAAGGTACAGGTGATTGTGATGAACTCCCCCGATAGCGGCCTGTCGGTTTGGGTCGCGGACCAAAAGCAAAACACTTTCTGGCTCCCGCGCGGCCACCTATTCAAACGCTAGAGTCATATCCCAGCGAAGCATGGATCGCCGAGCCACCAATAAGCCCGGCGACCGTCGCAGCACCCAGCACTCTTCGGATGTATTCCTTGTTGCGCAAAACAGCTGGCCCCATCACTGGACGGGCTGGCATCTTTGGCGTGCCGAATTCGTGGTAGAACAACTTCTGATCGGTCGACCCGATCACTGTTTCAAGCACGTGCGTGGTGTGCGAAATGCTGTCGCGCATCGCACCAGTTGCCTCGAGCGGGGCATCCGCGGGATACCCCATCTTCGCCTTGTGCTCTTCAGTGGAGTCGGCGAGATCAGCCCAGGCAGGGAACGGCCCAATACCTGATTGGTAGTGTCCGATTTCGGCCTTTGCAGTCTGCTCAACCCTGACAGCGCACTTCTCAAGCCCGGCGTGCAAGCTGGCCAGCAACGCTGTTTCCTGACTGGCCAGGTGCAGCGCAAGGCTACCGAGGTCTTTGAAGTCCATGGTCAACCATCCTTCGGCTTGTCGAACTGCATGCTCGACCAATTCCATACACCCGAACCCTCAAACTCGGAGAACAGGATGGAGAAGGCAAAGCGCTCGTAATCGGCCAGCGGACCGCAATCAAACAACCGATCGAACGGAACCCCGTTTTTCACCAGCCAGCAGTCACGGCGAAACTCGGGGTTCGTTGCTAGTTTTTTGCTGCGGCCTGCTCGACGCTGAGGTCGTCGTGTTGCGCTTTGGCTTGAGCTTCAGCTTGGGCGGCTTCGTACTTGGCCATGAAGTGAGCATTCATTGCTGTCATGCCCTCCTCTCCCAGCTCGCTCAATACCACATCAATCTGCTTCTGCGACTGCGGCAAACCGTAGGGTGTGTCGTCGATGTAGACGACCATTGCGGCCGGCATAGCGAAGCCAGTCATGTATGTCTGGTTGCCCGCGGTTTCGCCACCGACAGCCATCACAATCCGACCCTGCTCAAGCGGTCCAAGCTTGCGCAACTGAATGGTTCGGCCTTTTGAATCCTGGATCGTTTCGAAGCGTGGCTTCTGATCAACATGGACAGGCACCGCGGCACCTTCGCGAACGGTTACTTTGGTCATGGATAAAACCTCTGGTCAGCGAGTCGTCATAGGTGCATGGCGTGCGGGGTGACGAGTCCCGCGCCCTGCCGGGCTGCCATGCGAACAGGGTCAAACCTTGATGCGGCGGCGTGCGGTGAAGGACATCGACTGGTGAATAGTCTTGTCGCCTTCCTTCTTGCCCGCGTCCTCAAGCTTCAGGATCACGTGGGTATAGCGCCAGGTAGTGCTGCCGCCGCCGACTTCCTGAATGGTCTCGGTGATGGTGGCGGGCGCTTGGTTGACGCCGTTGTAGTAGTCGCTCTCGAACTGCGCCCACCAGTCGTCGAGAGTCGAGTCGGTGCGCTCGGCCTCAAAAGTGCCGGTCCACCCCTTCGGAATCATCAACTCATCGGTCTGGCCGTTGAGGGGAGTGATTTCCTGATTCGTCACCTTGGGCTTGGAGTCGAAGTTCATCAACTTGCTGAGCCGGATAGGCCCGGTCGGGGTGTTGATGTCGATCGAGACATCTTTACCCGTGTTGTATCCACCTTGCATGGCGTTCTCCAAATGAAAAACCCGGCACTAGGCCGGGCTGGACGGTGGTTTGAGCGCTTAGGTGCGCGGGGTGGCGGATGCAACGATCGAGACGGACTGGCCGGCTTCGAGGTTGACCAGGAAGTAGCGGATCACGGACAGGTATTTCACCTGCACGTCAGCCTGCATGTAGCCAAGGGCAACGCGCGCGTCTGGGTTGTTCGCGGCATCGAGTTGCACCGAGAACGCCGGGCCACCGTTAACGTCACCGATCATCCCCTGCTGGACCAGCGTCTGCAGGAAGCTTTCCATCGTCGACTTGGTTTCACGGCGCACGTCTGGTGTCTGTAGCCTGCCGATGGTCCCGCCGAAGCTTGCGGCAATGGTCAGCGCGATGAAGTTGGTCATACGCGTGTAGTTGTCGCCATTCACCGAGCTGTTGCTCGACACGTTCAAGCCAGACCGGCAGCCGAAGTAGCTGCCACCCGGGCAAGGGTTGGTGATGACGTCCAGGCGGGCAGTATTGATCGCGCCAATCTCGGCGATGCTGTACGGCTGTTGCGACAGGTTGCGCTGGGTCGATACCGCGTTGGTGATCGGCTTGTTCAGCGGGCTCTGGTTCGGCGACAAGGCTGCGAGCTTGGCCGCGGCAAAGGTTGCCGGCGCGATCATGCGCTGCTGGCCGTTCACCTGGTCCTGCCAATACACCCAGTCACCTACCATGACCTTCAAGGCGTAGCTGTCGCAGCCTGCGGTGGTCAGCGCGGTGGAAACGGTGGCGTAGGAAGCACCTGCGGCACCCTGGCTGACCATGTAGCAGCCTTCCGACAGGCCGTAGGTCAGCATGGTCGGCCACTGAGTGCCGTCGGTGAGGTCGACCAGGTTGGCGACTTGGGCGCCACTGCCGCGCAGCGCGTACATGCCTTTACGGGTTGCACCGGTCACACCATCGGTACCGACCAGCACCGCGTCAGTGATGGTGGTGTTACCGGAAGTGCCCGTGGTGAAGGCAATAGTCTGCGTGGTGGCGGGCGCGAGAATAGTGGCGCCGACGGAGGCCACGACCAGCTGCGAAGGCCCGCGAATACCGGACTGGCCGTTGTTCACAGCGCTGACGATGTTCGCCCACAGCGCACCTGCGGTACCGGTGATGTTGTCGAACACTTCCGGTGCCACACCTGGCAGCGAGACGACCAGCTTCCAGCTCGACGCGGCGGAACCGGCCGACAGCGTGGCGCTGAGCGAGTTACCCAGCGTACCGGTGTAGAACGCAGTCAGCGTGACACCAGTAGCGGCTGCGGTGTCCTTCAGCAGGCCCACAGCTGCAGTATCGGTGCTGTCAGTCACGCGCACGGCGCGAATGTTCGAGGCCCCCACCTGGATCGACACCGCAATCGCCGTGCACAAGTCATATTTGCGCACGACCTGGGTGCCGAACTTCAGCGAAGCATCGCCCGGCGAGCCAATCAGCGTGGAAGCGCCTACCGGGCCCCAATCGGCAACGCCAACAATGCCGAGGATGTCGGTCGCCACGCCGTTAATGAACCGGGTTTTCGGCGGAACGATCTGGATGTAAAGATCCGGGGCCTGAAGAGCCGCCGTGTTCAAGCTGCCTGCCGGGTAAATGGGCATGGCGTCCTCCTAAATGAAAAAACCGCCTCAGCGGGCGGTTTCTTGTGTGTGGGTTTCGCCTGTTAGGCGTTGGCGACTTTCAGGACGTTACCCGCGCACTCGCCAGCCAAAATGGCAGCAACTTCATCGGGGTCGGTGATTACCTGGCCAACTTGATAGTCAGCGAAGGCGAATTTCACGGTTAGTGTGTACGGCGAGGATTTCGCCTTTGCCGGTTTGGTTTCGGAGTCCATGTCGGGCCTCAAGGGTTCACAGTGATTACAGGAAGCCCGGACTGGGCGTTGATGATGTTCAGCACCGGAGCGATGACTTCGGTGGCTTGCAGGGTCTGCGTGGTGGCGTAGTCGACCAGATAGAACAGATCGAGCCGGTACAGGTCGGCCTTCTGAAGGTGGTCGGTCATCAATGAGCCGGATGAGCGGATGATCCCCGCCGATCCGTCCGTGAAGGCGATGCTGTTGCCATCGGACAGCGCCGAATCAATCGGGCTGGCTACGGCGTCGCGCGCTTCCGGACTATTGGCCCAGATGATGATCTGTACCGGTTGTTCCTGGCGCTTCGTTTCCTTGAAGGCCGTGCCGAAACCGCCGACGCGGGTAAAGACCTTGTGCGCGCCGGTGAGCGTGATGACCGGGCCGACGTTGGAAGCGCCGGGGATCATCGAGGCCAGCGCTGTGGCGGCCGTCGTGAGCGTGTCCGTGACCTGCATCGCATAGACGTAGTGCGTGCCGTTGAGGTTGATCAGCAGGTTCTGCTTGCTGATGGCCCCTGAGAGCGTCACCACTGACCCCGCAACCGTCATCACGACGGTGTGCACCGGTTCGGTCAGCGGCTCCCAGCCACGGCCCAGATACCGGGTGGTTTTCCTGTCTTTGCCTGCCGGATACACGCTGATGTGCGCCCATCCCGCCTCAAGGTCAGTCTCCAGCACGTTCGGCACCGGCCAGCCCGGGTAAACCCGAAGCGGGATGCCCGCCATGCTCGGTTGACCTGTTCCGTTCGGATAGGCAATCGCAGCAATCTGCGCGGCGAGTTGCTTCATTACGTCGGTCAGGCTCGCCATATCACACCTGCGCTTGCATTGCGGTGATGCGCCAGCCCATGTCGGTCAGCTCAGCGCTCGAAATCATGTATTTGCGGTCCAGGTCGTCACGAATGATGTCGCTGGTGCGGAACACGATGCCCGGGTAAGCAGGCATGAGGATTGCCCACCACGGGGTTTTGATGTCCTGCGGTAGCTTCACCTCGTTCGTTTCGCCCTTGGTGCCCTGCAAGATGCTGGCTGGCCAGCCCTGCATGAGGGCCACCTCCGCTTCTCTACGCTCACCAGTCCAGCCACCCAAGCCAACACCGGGATCCATGCCGACCCGCAGGACGTCGACCATCCGATTCGTTTGCACGCACAGAATTGGCAGCGTGGCCTGCATTGCAGCGACGAAAAACGTGCCTTCGCGGCCGACGAGATAGTCGCCGACGGCGAACTCTCGACCATCGAACAGGCCCAGCCAGTCAGACTTGCCGTACTTGTTCGGTGCCGAGTAGTTGAAGTTCGTCGTGAATGAGGCTGGCAGCGTCTGCAGGGCGGTCGTCGACAGCGGGTTATTGGCACTCGCAGCGCGGAACTGCTGGTAGTCGAAGCCAATCCGCTTGGCTGCCTTGCCGTAACCGATGTAGATCTTCGACTGGAGCTTTGTGCCGTCCATGTCAGCCCCTTGCCAGGCTGATTCCGCCCGTGCCGAGTGAAGGGCCCGGCGGAACGCCGAGGAAGCCGCACAGTTCACGCCGCCAGATCCGGTAAAGGTTCATGCGGTCGCGAACTTCGTCTTTGTTGTGCACCCAAACAGCAGCTTGTGCGGTGTCGAGGTTTTCGGTGGCAGACAGGACGTCCGTTTCCAGTCCGCCCAACGTGGTCAGGAAGTTGGTCATGGTGACCTCTTCCTCAGGGCGCAGGCTTTCGAGCCGGTGATTCAGCGTCTGCCAAATCATCGGCGCCACCCAGCCCCAAGCCGTGTCTCGGCGGTCGTCCAGAGTTACGTCGCCCTGCATCGGGTAGCCGGCGTAGCGGCGGGCGTCCGATTTTTGCTGGTCGGTAAGCATGATCGGCTCCTGCTACGGTTGGCGTTGGTTACACGGCGGCGTCGAGCAGCGTTTGAAGTGCAGCCTGGTCAGCGTCAGCCTCGAAGGTGATGCCTTTCTCGGTCAGCGCGGCCTTTGTGGCTTCGAGCTTGGCAGCAGACTCGGCTGCCGCTGCCGCATCCAGAGCCTTCTGCTCTTTGGCGGTCAGTTTTTTCGGCGCGTACAGCTCATGCGTGCCTTCGACGAAGTCTTCTTCGTTGATGAGGACGTAATCGCCCTGGTCTTTGCCCCACGGCTTAACTTGAATAGTGCCCATGCGTTTCTCCTGGAAGGATTGAGCCCGGAGCCGAAGCCCCGGGCGAACCGGTTAGCCGAGCAACAGAGCCATGTGCTCGGTTTTGACGGCCGCAACACCCCATGCCAGTGCGATTTCGTACTGGATCTGGCGGTATTGCTTGTACAGCGAGATCTCGAACGAAAGGCCGCTGAGCGGATCGGTGATGATCATGCGGTCGGAAGCGCTGTCACCGCCTTCTGGCAGAACTGGCGCGCGGGTGGCTACTGCCAGAGCCGAGCGGGCGAACGCCATGTTGCGGGTGGTCGCGGCAATCACGGTGATCAGGGTTGCGGCGGCAGGGATTGCCTTGCGCAGACCAGGTGCTGCCAGCGTGATGGTGCCGCCGTTGGAGACGTCAGCATCGCCAGAGGCAATGACATATTTGTTGGTGTCGCCCGCGAAGGTGGCCACGTCACCAGCCAGGATCGAACCGGTACCGGCCGATGCCAGAGTGATGACGGTCGCACCAACCGGGTAGCCCGTGGCGTTTGTGGTGCCGGCCGCGCCAGTGCCCACAACTGGGGTTTTGACCTGCGCAGATTCGCGGATGGCGAAGCCGTGCACGTCGAGCAACACACCGCGACGCAGCATACTGGTGTCAGCCGCTTCGTTCGCCTTGGTCAGTTGACCCAGAGTGCGCATGTTCGCGCCGGCGGAAGTGTCGATCACCATCTGCAGATCGCCCAAAGGCGCGCCGTTGTCCGACAGAATTTTGCGCATCTGCGCAGTTTCGGCAAGGTTGGTGGCAAATGGAGTGGTGCCGGCAGCGCCATAAGCACGCGAGGCCTTGTTGAACAGGTTGGCGATGTCAGACTCGACTTCGTTGACCAGAGCACGCATGCCCTGAGCGAGTTGGTCGCGCAGGATGACGTTGTACGAGGCGCCGTTGTTGTCCAGGCCGCGCTTCTCTTCACCGTTCCAACGCACCGGTACCCGGCGAGCCTTGGTAATGGTCATCGACACGGAGCCGATGGTCTGGTCGCCGTCGTTTGGCGGGGTCACCGCGGGGGTGATGTCGGACGCAGTCGCGGCCGGCGCCACTGGCGAGGTGACAGTCTGACCGACAGCTGCACGATCGTAGGTCATGTCGGACGAAACGGCAGGGATGAAGCCCACCAGTTCGCGGGACACGACGTCCAGTGCGTTGTAGATCGTGGTGGTAAGGCCGGTGAGAGTGTTGCTCATGGATTGCTCCTAGGGATCAGTCGGTAACTTCGCCGCCCGCAGACACGTGTGCATGCTTGCCCTGTGGGTCAAGTGCATCGAATTGGGAGCGAGAGAGGGATTTTTTGCCGTTACCGCCATTGCCACCGCCGTTCGGAGCGCCAGAGCCATTGGCCCCAGACCCTTTCAGGATGTGATCGCGGTGCGGGTATTGCTCAACAAGGGATTCGATTGCTTCATCGAAGTCAGCGATTTCGCCGGGACGCGTGCGGCTGTAGATCTTCTGGCCGTGCTGGTCGTAGGCGATGGTTTTGCCATCCTCGACTTTGAAGGCGGCGCCGAATTTGGACTGGACCAGGTCTGCGGGGATTGCCAGCTTCTCGCCGATGTACTTGGAACGACTGAAAGCACCGCCGATCTTTTCCTCGTAGAGCTGCTTTTCGAAGGTCGCGGCTTTGGTGTTGGCTTCATCCAGCTGGCCTTGGAAGGACTTGCTGATTTCGCCTTTCACCCTCTCGATCTCACCGGCATCCACCAGCTTTTTCTGATCGAGGTTGGCAACGATCTCCAGGGCTTTCTTGGCGGCAGCGCCGTCCGTGATCCCTTCGAATGCTTTCAAAGCGGTTTCGGCCGCCTCTTTGCCTTCGCGGTGGGTCTTGGCTTCAGCGTTCAGCCGGGTGATCGTGTTCACGGTGCCAGGAGCGTCGAAAGCGACCTCTTTGCCATCGTCGTACACGTACACAGGCTTGCCGTCTTGCAGTACAACGTGGCCTTGGTCGTCCAATTTCAGTTTCATTGATGCATCTCCGGGCATCCGCCCATTTGTTGAGCCATCCGGCCCGGCGCGGCGCTATCCATCCGGAATCACGCCCATAAAAAAGCCCCGGCAGGTGCCAGGGCTGTATTCGGTGTTCGTTATTGCTGGGCAGGCGCTACCGGCTCAGGCTTCGGCTGGGTGGCGACCTTTTTCTTCTCGTCCTCCCAGTCCAGTTCATCGCTGAGCAGGCCGCGTCGCTGAACTTCATGGAAAAGGCTTTCGTCGGACAGGATCCGGGCCTTGTTGAGGTTCAGCAGGAAAGGCATGGTCGTTTCGGGGCTGAAGTCGACGTCGAAATTGCCTTTGACCTGTACGTGCCCACCTTCTGGCAGCTTCATCCAAAGCGCGAAGTACTGGAGCACCTGGTCAAGCGCGTCCTCAAGCTGGCCAGCCATGGTTTGCAGCGGGCTCATCTCCTGAGCCGCCTCTTCCTCGGCCTGGGTGGCTGTTTTGACGGTCTGCTTTTCCTTCTGGAGCAGCTTTGCCCCAGCCAGGCGCATGTCCTCGACGAGATCAAGCAGCGAGGTGCGCCCGGCTTCGATCGCCTTGCCGGTGTGCTCGACCCACTTCATGTCGCAGTCTTTCGGCAACCTGGTGGCCGATCCCGCGCCGACAGTGATGACTTCGCCCTCATCAAGGCCGATCACCGCGAGCATCGGCACCCGCGCGATGTGCAGGATGTTGTCCTGATCGCTTTGGGACTGCCAATGCTTGACGTTCATGTTCGCCAGCTCAAGGAGCGGCGGTGTTGCCGTCAGGAAGCCAGTGCGCTTGGTGTAGAAGGTGGCCAGCGGGATCAAATCGAGGCTGGTCAGGCCCTCATCGTCCTTCTGCCATGTCTTCTGACCTTTGCCGTCGTCAACTTCGCGGTAGGTCGCCCAGCCACCCGGAACCAGAACGCGGATCTGGTCCACGCTCTTGGTGCCGAACTGGCCGTCATCGACCTCGACGCACTCCATGTAGCGGAACTGTGTCAGGACCTGCTCACCGCCTTTGTTCACAGATCGCCAGCCCAGTACTTGGCCAGGGTTGATGACTACGGCATAAGGCCTGACGCCTGCTGACTTCTCTTCGGCCTTGGTCTTGATGCCCTCAGCCTTCGGATGGTCAACCAGCACGTGAAACAGCCCATGTGACAGGCCGCCACTGAAGACCGATTGAGCCCACACCTGCAGGTTATTGCCCTGAAGGTCGAAGTCCTCGGTCATCTCCCTGATGGAGTCAGGCACATCGTCGGTGAGCGTGATCGGGTCGGCGAATACTCGCCCGGTCATGTTCTGCACGGTTTCGCTGAACGCTGGCAGGAGTGTCGAGGTGTTGAGGCGTGCGTTGTAAGCATCCCCCTCTTCCTTCGGCCACTGCGGCAAAAACTTCTTGCCGGCCTTTCGCATGGCCCTCGTTCCACCCATGAGAGCGTCAACGATGGCCCAGTCCTCGCGCATGGCGTCAACCGCCGGCAGCGTTTTGCTCGGGTCATCACTCATAGTCACATTCTCAGAGGTTCGCTGGTGGCGGTGCGTGTCTTGATCGGGTAGCGCTTGGCGATGAAGTAGCCCGCGGCGTCGTTCATGTGGTCGTGACCCTTCTTCGGATCCTTGTCCGGCTCGCCCTTGTCGGTGTAGGTCTGCCGCTCCAGGCACATGGTGAGCTGCGGGCATTGGTCAATGTTGACCTTGAGCCGGCGCTCGCCGTAGGTGTTCAGGAACATGGCGTTCACAGAGTTGACGCGATCTTTCACGCCCGGGTTTGTCGAGTCGACAACGACGGTGAAGCCGGCCTTCTTCAGCAGGGACAGGTCCGACTCACTGGCATTCTTGCTGCTGGTGTTCTGCCCACTGGCGTCGGGGTAAACGGCAACGCTGTGCCCGGGAAACCGGGCCTGAATCTTCTCGATCATTTCCGGCGTATCGCGCACCTTGTGAAACTCATCCAGCGCCATTGGCAGGCCGTCTCGCACAACGTAGACCACGGCCGCCATCTTCATGACGTTGAAGTCCATGCCGATGTGCAGTGCTTCACCTGGCTTGATTCGCTCGGTTGTCGCGCACTCGGTTCGGCTGAAGGTGTAGTAAACGACGCCCGCGTAGTTCTCGAAGCTGGCTTCGTACTCCTGACGGAACGTCCGGGGATCCATCTTCCTGCGGGCCGCATCCAACTCTTCAGCCGGGACGTTGCCGCCCTGCAGCGAGGTGTAGAGCCAGCTCTTGTGGTCTGGCTCGCCACCTTCCTGACCGTCGCGGTAGGTGTCGTAGCAATGGTTGAACCCTTTCGGCGTGCCGATGCGCAGTGCGTGACCGCCCTTGAAGGTGCCGACACCGGGTATTGTGTACTGGCACGTCGAAAGCATCGGCCGCAGGACTTCTTCCCATGCTGCGTACTTACAGTCAGCCCATTCATCTACCAGGGCGAAGAACAACCCGGAGCCGCGGAGGTCGTCGTAGTTGTCCAGACCGACGCAGCGCATGACATGGCCGGACTTCAGAATAATCGAGCATTCCGTCTCGTTCGGGCGTGACTCGCGCCACGCAAGAGGAATCGCTTGCTTCAGGCGGCGCCAGAACACGCGCTTTGCCTGCTTGAAGGTCGGCGCGCAGTACCAGATCTCATCCTCAACGCTGACGCCCCACTCCGCCGCCAGTCGAGCCGCACGGCGCATCTCTGCCTTGCCGAGAAACGTCTTTCCGAACCGGCGACCGCAAACCGCATCACGGAAGCGAGCCTGTGGCTGATAGCCCCAAACGTAGATGTTCGCCTGCTTCGGCGTCAGCTTGACCGGCGCTTCAAAGGTGCGGGGTAGTCGGGACATTCTCGTCTGGCTCCAGCGTGTACTCAGCAACGGCGTGCTGCTGGTCCGCCTGGGAGCCCAGGGGTTTTTCAGGTTCGAGTCGGCGATTCACGTACACATCGCCCACTTCCTTGGCGGCCTGCTCCAGCAACTGGGCAGTTAGAGCCATGTTCTTCATGTTCTCGGCTTTCTCAGCCATTCGGCCAAGCGTCCGGAGTCGATACGCTCGGTTGGCGATCGGGATATCAACGGTCTCTTCACGAAAGCGCTTGCGGGCGGCATGAAAGAGCTCTGCCCACTTGGCTCCTAACTGCTTGCCGGCGAACTTCGTCGGGTCATGCGACTCGCACTGTTGCCGGCTGATCTCTATGCCGAATTCCTTCTTGACCGACTCAACCACTTGAGATGGCGTATCGAAACAGGCCAGAGCCTGAACGATGAAGGCTTTGACCTCGCTTCGTAGTACTGCCATAGGGTCGTCATCCGTCAAAACCTGTCATGGGAGTCAGGCCGACTTGAGTAGACAGGTACCGCAGGCCCTCGCGATGTTCAATTTGCCTACCTCGGCAGGACTGTTTGCTGCGTCAACCAGAGCCTGGACATCAGCGCTCGCACCATAGCGGCGGACAACACCGACGAACTCTTCGACGTCGTGGCCGCGCATCTCCAGCTTCGGCGCTCCGGTCTTGGTGAAAGCTGGCTGGCCTTCCCTGTCGTATGCCTGGGCCAGGTGATAGAGCTCATGCTCAACGAGTGCGCAGAACTCAAGGTCACTGCATCGGGCGCAGTAGTCGGCAGCCAGGGTGATGATGAAGTCCGGCACGTCGCCGAACCAGTCACGCATCTGTTGCTCCATCCGGGCCTTCTGCCAACCACCGGCGCGGAACGCTACTTGCTCAGCCTGCCCCAGGACTGTACGGCCCTGCTTGCTGAAGCTCGACGATGCCCACATAACCCGGACATCTGCGTCCAGAAGGTGTGCATGGTCTTCGTTATGGATGCTGCCGGTGTCAGCCAGGATCTCCGCACTCAGCCACTCCCACACCTCAGGCGCTGGCGTCAGCCTGATACCGAAGTCGGATAGCTCTGACAGCTCAAGGATCGAAGCAGGCGGCATCGGTCTGTCCATGCTTCACCTGATACTTGAAATGGAGGCCAGTTGCCGGTATTGGTAGGAATCAACCCATAACCAGCAAGGAAAGCAACATGTCGATCGACCTCAGCAAGTACAACCTTACTTCGCAATCAGACGAGGACAAGCGAGCACTGGCGGTAACCGCCGCCCTCGCTGTAATCCAAGCGAAGGTGACCAATGCACCTACGTACGCTGCGATAGTAGAAAATGAGATCAAGAATCTGAGCAAATACGCCGATCAGATTCAGGAAGCATTGAAGGTCAAGGCTGAGTGATCTACCCGTGCCGCACTCACCTGCGGCACACCTACTCTGCCTTGATGGTCAGCGTTCTGATCTTGCCGCCAGTGCAGCTATCGCGCTTCATGGCCATCTCGACGGCCTGGTATGCAGTGGCGCCCATGTCCATTGCGGTCAATGCATGCTCCGAGCCGCTGCCGATTGCATAGGGCTGATCTTGGATGAGCGCCGACTTCCAGAAGCCTGAGTTCTCGTCGACGGCTGAATGCCAAACGACCCCATCAGCGACCACCAGAGCAACACAGCCGCAGCTTGTGACCTCTGCGCCGAAGAAGGCGCTGACGAGAGTCTCGAAATCAGCTGTTGAGCCCGAACAGACGAACTTCGCCCCATCACGCTCAAGGCACTTGTCGTAGTCGTCGTACGTGATTTGCGAGCCCCGAGTGATCCGGCCATCGTAGGCAATGATCCCATCCTTGTAGGCAATGGTCGTCATTGTTTGGCCTCATCGTGCGGTTCGATCTCGCGGAACCGGGTTGCCTTCTTGGCCTGGGCGTTGATCACGCCCCAATCGACCTCGAGGCCGGCCAGATAGGCGAACGTCTTGACGGCCTGCACGTAGGCACGGAACCACCATGGGAGATAGGCCAGCACTTTGATGATGTTGGCCATGGAAGTCACCGTGGAAGTCGACATGGAAGTGCAACCAATTGCCGATGTCCCGAGCAGGCCCGGCCTATCTGCGCAATCTATTGCGGGTAGAGAGTGGCGCCCGCACGAAGCCAGGCACCCTTTGGTTTAAACGATTGGTTTGTCGGCCGGAGTCAGGTTGCTCTGCTGGATTGCCCGGGCTACGGCAATAGCTGCAGCGAGCAGTCCGTTCACCGCGGCGAAGAGCTCAGGACTGACCAGGGCCTGGAACGCCGGCCAGAAGTAGGCGGCTGTGTTGAGCAGGACCAACAGAGATGCCAACTGAACGCTGTACATCTTCCAGAGCTGTTGCCATTGGGGAATGAGGTTCATGTCCGCTCCGAGTTACTGAGAATTGATCGAGTTGGTGACGGTCTTCTTCAGCTCCGTGAGATCCGTGGCCAATTCCGCCAAATCCTTGTCCTTTCGGTTCTCGGCCCACTTGAACCAGGCTCGCACCAGGACCCATGCAGGTAGCCCGCAGACGAAGATCACACCGCCGATGGCAATCAGACCGATGTCGTCATTTGCCCAGGCACCCAGATCGAACCAGCGCACTACGAAGGCGCCGCCGCAGATACTGGAGACGGTGGTGCTGATCATCGCGACGACGAACTCGCGTACCGTCTTGGGCAGGGTCATCGCCATAACGACGATCGCTGCCAGAACCGCTACGAAACCGAAAGCGCCCAGCTTGTATAGAGCGATGCCGCCGAAAGCAGTCAATGGGCCTGGCTCTGACATGGTGTTGGGTCTCATAAGCGCCTCGGGTTGCTCGGCGTGTGGTGGGGAATAAAAAAGGCGCCAGTGTGAGGCGCCAAAACCGCTAGGGAGCGGTGGATTAGAAAGTTACTCAGCCGGGGTGATGTCCACGTAATAAGCCTTCCCCTGTTCCAGCTTCTCAGCCACATGGGTGACCATGGTCAGGTTGAACTCACCGAATGGCGTAGCCTTACCGAAGACGGCGTTCTCGTCGTCGGGGTTGCCGGTGTCAGGTGAGTACACGGCGCCAAAGCGAACCTTGGAGAGTGGATTGCTCTCGTTGGTGTACTCGTGCGGCCAGATACCGTGGCAGATCAGTTTGCAGCGAATGGTTGTAGGCATGATGCACTCCAGGTGTGAGTGCAGGGTTGGTCTAACAGTCTTGCACCTGCGGAAACGAAAAAGCCCCGCACAGTGGCGAGGCTTTGTAGTGTCAATCCCTAACGCGCAAGATCGACAGGATGAGGAGATAATGGCTCACTGGCTCAGTCAATGTCAAGCAGCTTCCATGCCAATTAAGTCTTCATTGTCGAGAATTTCTTGAGCGGCCTGTAGAGCCTCGTCTACAGCTGCTTCCAGGCTCTTGCGAATGTCCCTTCTCCAGCGTTCCTGGGTCTTGATCGGGTGCGGATCATCCGTCCAGTTGTCCATCTCATACCAGCCGGCCGGTAGAACATTCGTCGAGCGCTTGCCTTCTACGCCCGCCAGCTTCGGCAATGCCCAGGTGACGACGGCGCAGTGACGGAACCGCTCCGGTGCGGGCGAGCGGATGGCGCGCGTCAGCTCGGCAATGGCTGCATGCTTACGATCGGTGTGCGTGGAGAACTTCGCCACCAGAACGCGCCACTGGGAAGGCTCCAGCCCCTTGTGTAAGCGACCGAACACCCAGCAGTCGGTCAGGAATGCAGCCTCCTTCCCGACGATCTCCCCCTTCTGCTTGGCACACTGGACCTTCGGCTCAAAATCACAGCCCCCGGCCGAGTTGATAGTCTCGGCGGCCAGAGCGCGCACCACTGCGGATACCACGTTGCGATAGGTCATTTCGCTTCCCCCGAAGAAAGTTTTCGTTCGCACTTTTTGCAGCGATCCCAATTGCCAGGTTCGAACATCGGCATCTTGTCTGTGCTGACCGCATCAAGGCCGCACAGCGAAAGCCAATAGGTTGCCCGACCTTGACTCGTGATGACCGCTACACCCTTCTGTTTCGTGAAGTGGTGGGCCTTCCCTGTAATTGGGAACATCGGCTTGAGCCAGCCTTTTGCGGGGCTACTCGCACCGCCGGTCATTTGCGCAATCTGCGTCATGCTGCCACCTCCCCTTAAACCGAATACACAGCGCGACGTTTCGAAGCTTCAGCACCTGGTATGGCGTTCGAGATGATGTCCTTCACCTCCTCGGCGCTGATGGTGATGCGACCCTTCTCGCCGTAAGTCTTGGAGCGCAGCACGGCGGTGAGGCATGCACGGGACCGCCAGCCGCCGTCGTGGGCGTACTTGTCGCCCGGGGCCAACTGGTTCCACGATTCGACCGTCACACCGGCGGACTCCTTCGACTGCATGCGGTGGTGGATATGCCCGATGTCGATGTAGCGGTAGGTCGCCTCACCCCAGTCAACAGAGAAGTCGGTGGCCATCACGTCGATCAGGCGATCCGGCTTGCACTTGTCACTGTGGTGGCACATGACGAAGGTGTTGCCCATGCGGTATGGGATGAACACGCTGGAGTTGTCGAGGACGTGAAGCCGCGGGTTTTCCTGATAGACGTGGTTCAGGAAGATCCGCATCCAGACGTCATTCGACCGGGAGTGGTTGCCCTGGTTGACGATCACGTCGACGAGCTGGAACTTGGCCAAGGCCTTATCGACGATCGAGCGCATGATCCGCGCGCAGACCTCGATCATCTTCGGGTACCGGCTGTCGAAGTCGAAGTCGTGACCGGATTCACTCTTGGCGGTAAAGTCCTGGTAGTGCGACATATCCCCCAGATCCTGGATGACGCAACGCTCACAGCTCGGCGCCCGGTCGATCAGCTTGTGCATGGCAACGATCAACTCGCGCTCGGCGATCTTCAGGTCGAAGTTGTGTCCGACCTCGTGGGAGTGCGCGAGCATTCCGACGTGGGCATCCCCGATTTGAAACCACGGAATGATGTCGGTATCCAAAGCCTCAATAGGCCCTTTGATTTCCGGCAGCGGGTTGACGTCTTCCATGAACGCATTGGCGAAGGCTTCGTTCAGCTCGCGCTGACGCTCATGGTCTATTGCCGTTTTGACCCACTGTACTACCGGGGCCTTCTGGCCTTCTTTGTACAGGCTGGATACCCCGCGCAGACGAAAACCGTCCGGCACGATGTGCGTCATGTCGTGCTCGGGGCTCCAGCCCTTACGAACCATGCGGGCCTTGCGTTTCTGTAGACTGCGGACGTGGAGCCCAAGATGATTGGCCGCCTGTGGCATGGTCATCGTCTTGAGAGCCTCGATTACCTGCTCGTCCGTGACTTTACGTTCGCTCATTGCGCGTCTCCGGCGATGGTGTAGTGCTGCGGGCTCTTGTCCGCATGCGCTTCCTTGAGGCGCGCTACGTGAGGCGTCAGGCTGTTGATCAGCGATCGGTAGCCACCGGGATGCATACGGTCGTCGTTGAGCTTGCCGGCCGCCTGGGCGTCGACAATGATCGCTAGGCAGGCCAGTGCATGGGCCAGGTGCGGCAATCCGCTATCCGGGTCCGCCTCCTCCCCTTCGAACCATGCGTTCAGGTGGCGGTTTGCGGCGTCGAAGTAGATCGAGGCGCGGACCCCAACGGCGCGGAAGTTCGACCGACCGTATTTCAGCATCCCATCGAGCAGGCCCAGGCTTCCCAGCGCGCTGGCAGTCACCGGCCACAAGTGCAGGGGCAGCTTTCCGCTTCCGATCAGGTCTTTTGGGTTGGTCGGTTTGAGTTCGGTCATGCTGCTGCTCCTTTGCGATGGAATTTCGAGTCGTACCAGCGGTAGAAGAATTGCGCGGCGGTGATGCCGATCGACCCACCGAAGCCCGAGACGATCAGGAACAGGCCGGTCGAGATGTTTGAATGAGCGACAGCCCAGATGTAGGCGAACTGGGCCAGGGTGATCATCCAGCTCACGAAGAAGCCGGCGACGATCTTGTCGTCGCGCAGCAACTTGCTGTTCAGTCCGAGCAGGAACACCTGGAAGAACGCGGAGACAAAAACGATCGGGCACTGAAGCTCCGGGCTCATGCCGCCACCTTCTGCGAGGCCAGATGCTCAACACATGCCGACTTGGCTTTCACCAGGTCGGTACCGGAGTGCAGGATTTTCCCCGCAGGCGTCCGGGCGACGTAGGCGTGCCCTTCCTGCAGCGCGTACTTGCTGATCAGATAACCCTCGTCGGATGAGATGCAGCGCTTGCTGTCCCCCACTGCTTTCCAGTTCATGGCCGGCCACCCCGCGCGATCAGCTCCCGCCGCATGAGCCGGCGAATGCCTTCAAGGCACCCGCCGCCGAGAACCAGCATGAAGAGCAACCACAGGTGAAGCAGAATCTCGCTTGGGATGGTGGTCATCATGCAGCCCTCTTTTTGAGTTCACGGGTTTTGGCGCGGTATTCGGCGGTGATGGCTTTCAGGTCTTCGATGGTGTAGCGCTTGGCCTCATGAGGGCCTTCCAGCCACTCGACGAGCTCAGCACCGATCCGCTTCACCAGTTCGATGCGGTAGTTCACGATGTTCCCGGACAGCCGGGTATTACATGGCGAGCACTGGCGATGACAGTTCAGGGGCTCGAAGCGCAACGCGGGGTTGCTTCCGACCGTCCTGTAGTGCCCGGCGTCATACTTTCCTTGGTGGTGCCGTCCGCAGCTGACGCACGGCAGCTTGGCGTCACGGAGACGAACCCAAGCGTTGAAGGCGCGCTGCGTGTCTTTGAGGTGATCGGCGCGGGTCTTGAGCTTTTCTTTGCGGACCTTGATCTCTCGGCGGCCGACATCGGCGAGAGCCTTGCGAGCGGTTTTTTGCCCCTTCTCCGACTGCCCATGAGCGATGGCGCACTTGATCTCCCCGCATACGGCCTGCGAGCTGCGCGCCGGCACGAACATCACCCGGCAAGATGGGCAGCGCTTGCGGCGTGAAGCGCGTGGTGTGAGCGGTGTTTTGCGCTGCAGCGGGGTGCGCTTCATGCGGCCTCCTTGCTCAGCAAGTCGCCGAAGAACACGCCCTTCTCGGTGAAGTCAGCAACGATGCGATCGGTGTAGGCGATGCCCTGAGCGCGGTTGAACAGGCTGGTGACAGGGAACCCGTCGGGCCCGAACAGCTTGCATTCGCCCATCATGTCCAGCTTCTCTTCGTAGGGCAGATGGCGCATGACTCGATACCAGGCCTGCTGGAACTCTGGATCTTCGTTCAGCAGGATCTGCACGCCGAAGTGGAGCTTGCAGTGCTTGCGCGCGTCCGAGGCGTCACCGATCTGCGTCATCTCGGCGATGCGCTTGTACATGGCAAACCACAATGCGTTCTGGTCGAGCGTGCGGTCCTTGCCCGGGCGCAGCGACACCACCACGAACTTCTTCTCGCGGAACATGGCGGTGAGCATGCCAATGGCTTCGGTGAGCTTGCTAGAGCTGTTCACGCTGATTTTGTCAGCCATGGCATGCCACCCCCATCAGCTCCAGTTGTTCGCCCGGCAGCGGCAACATCGCATCGGCGGTCGCCTTCTGGATGCGGTCGAACAGGTTACGCAAGCGGGTGACCTCGGCATCCTCACTCAGGCGATGGGTTGCCGCGCGCAAGGCGCTGGTGAGCTCGTGAACAGAGGAGTCACGTCTGAGCCCGAGTGCATCGGCCAGACCGTGAAGCTCAGTCGTCAAACGCCCTCCTTCTCGCTCGACGGCTTCGCGTGCCCATTGCAGCTCCCGCTGCGTACCCTCACGGATCTCCTGGCGTTGCAGTTCCCGGCGGGCGAGCTCGTTGCTCACGTCATCTTTTGAGCGCATAGCCTTCGCGATCAGCGTGGCGACTTCACCACCGACCTTCTTGCGCAGGCGCTCTTCTGCTGCCCAGCTGTTCATGGCGTGGCGCAGGACTGGTGAGTCGCGTTGCTCAACAGCTCGCTCAATACCGTCAATGACCAGCTTTAGCCAGGATTCGCGAGGCAACGTTTCAAGGTGCTGCATGGTCGGCTTCTTGACCATCCGCCAAACTTCTTCATGGCGAACGATCAGGCCACAGCCAGCTGGCACGTCTTCCTTTTTGATCAGCCCTGCCGGCACGGCGAAGATCACTGCGCTGGAAAAATTGAGGTAGCCCTGCCACTTGCCGGATGTGATATCGCTGCGGAAGTCACTGACGCTGATCTTCACTTCATAGGTGACAGGAGCGAAGGTCGAGTAGCGCTTCTTCAACAGGTACACATCAGGGCGAATCGACCCAGACGGGCCCATCTGCATGTTCTCCCAGACGATGTGCTCAGGGTTTACCCGAAGGCTTTGCGCCAGGTCGTGAGCCAGCTCGTCATGGCCCCATTGTTTGTGCTCAGCCACGGCGAACACCTCGCGACTTCAAGTCATCCAGGCTCTGGCATGGGGCGCACAACTTCACCCCCGGAATAGCCAGACGACGGCCTTCCGGGATCTCTTCGCCGCACTCGCATTCAGTGGCGCTGATGCCGGTGTAACGGGGGATGTTGGCCAAGGCACGATTGCGGGCCTCTTCAATTGCTACGTCGGCTTCGTCACATACGTCGGCCATCAGAAGCCTCCTTGCGGGTTGAAGGTGTTGAGGAGTGATTTGCTGTTGCGGACTGGTGGGCGTGGCTGCTGTTCCTGCTGCTGCTCGCGCTGGCCGGCGTAGTTGACGAAGCGTGCGAACTCGCCCTGGTGCTGAAGGAGGCAATGGCCTACGGAGGCGTGGCGGTGTTTGACGACGTCGATCTCGGTCACGCCGCTGCGCCCGAGATCGCTCTCTGCGTCACGGTGGGCAATCATGATGATGTCGGCGTCCTGCTCGATCTCGCCGGAGTCGCGAAGGTCGGACATCTGCGGTTTTTTGCTGGAACGGGTTTCGATGCTGCGATTGAGCTGCGCCAGAACGATGACCGGAACGTCCAGCTCCTTGGCCATGCCCTTGATGCCACGACTGATAGCGCCGAGCTCAAGGTTCCTGTTCTGCTGGCGAGAGCCTGCCTCCGGTGCGATCAGGCCGATGTAATCGATGACGATCAGGTCAAGCGGCTTGGCTTTGTGCTGGAAGCGGGCGATGTTGCGGATACGGCTGAGCGGCAGGCCGCCCTTCTGGCAGATGCGCAGATCGGCTTCGCTCATTTTGCCGACGGCGCCCGTGATACGAACGATCTGATCACCGTCACCCATCGCTTGTCCGGTGTCGATGTTCCCGAGCGTCACCGCCGAGGATGACGCCAGGGTGCGCTTCGAAAGTTCTTTGGCCGACATTTCCAGCGAGAAGACCAGGGCGGACTTGCCGTCCTTGATGGTCAGCTTCTCGGCGATCCCAAGGCCCAATGTGGTTTTCCCGGTGCCCGGCCGTCCTGCGATGATGATGACGTGCGAGCCGCGAAGGCCCTGCAGGATGTCGTCGAGGTCGTTCAGGCCGGTTGCATGGCCGTTGATGCCCAAGCCATTGAAGCGGTCGTCCATTTCGTCCACGACTGGGCCAAGCGCTTCGCGCAAGGTGATCACGTCCGGCTCGTCATCTTCGCTGTTCAGTGACAGAACAGCTTCCTGAGCGTCGGCAATAATCCCGGCCAGCGGACGGTTATTGCTGGCCATGTCGATGATCGACTGACCGATTTCGGCGATCTTGCGTGCCTTCGAACGCTCCACGACGATACGGCCGTACTCGATCCCGTTTGCAGCGCTTGGCACGCTGTTGTAGATCTCAGAGGCGCGAATCATGGTCAGCTCGCCGCTTGAGAGTTCGTGCCGGATGTCGGCAATCGATACCGGGTCAGCGGGACGACCAGCAGAGCGGGCAGCAAGGATCAGCGTGTAGATCTCGGCGACGTCTTGGTCGTAAAAGTCCGTCGGGCTGAGGGTGGCTCCAATGGTTTCAATCAGGTCAGGCTTGATGAACAGGGCTCCGACAACCCCGTACTCGGCTTCCATGGCCACAAGTGGGCGGTCAGTGATCATAGGGCCTCCAACACTTTCAGGACCTTGTCCTGGCGGGTCAGAAACTCGATGTCGGCAGTCCAGCCGCGGTCGTTGTCGCCGGTCCAGTGCTTGTTAGTCAGGCAATCGGTGAAGTAAGCGGTCCAGAACTCACCCTTGCGGAACGGGTGAACGCCGTTGATCTCCAGGTTCCAGCACCCCTTGATCAGGTTCTTGCGTTTGTCGCTGAGCTTCAGGCACTTCGGCAGCTTCTCGCCGCACACCGTGTTGTAGATTTCAGCGATCTTTCCGTACGGGATGCGGTCGGCTTTGGCTGGGGCTGGTTGATCAGGTTCCGGGTTGCCCTGCTGTTCCGGTTCAGATTCCAAATCCGTGTCGGTCGCAGCGTCAGCGGCGACAACTGCGTTAGCAGTTAGATTTGTATTTATGTCTTTTATGTGTGTGATTTTCGACACAGTGGCAGGTGTCTTTTCTACACAGTGTGTAGATTTCAACACAGTGCATTTAGGGTCGATTTTCCATTCGTTTGCCGGCAGGAAGGTGATCGGATCACGACTGCCACCATCACGAAAAAGAACACGCTGACGGATCAGGGAGTTGATGGCCCGCGATACGTTTGCACGCTCCGATACGGCCTTCTCCTCGTCGCTGTACATCATCTTGGAGATGTAGAGGGCAGCGACCTTCACTGCCTCCTTGTTGTACCCGCTGGTGAGCCTGTGGATCGCCAGAGCGACACGCAGCTCACGCCCGGACAGGTCTGCGCCTATCAGGGCCTCGTAAAGATCGTTATCCATCCGGGTGAATCCCCCGGTATTGCGAAGTGGGATGACATTGCTCATACTGGTTGCGTCCTGATATTTGAATTG
>DATMUG010000073.1:0-2669 GCA_035563915.1 Pseudomonas sp.
GTTCGGCTGCGCAGCAGTCGCAAATTTTTGGGGGCGCTTCGCACCCCAGCGGGAGCAAGCTCCCTCGCCACAGGGCACCGCAGTCTAAAGCCTTAACGATTCATCGGCGCAACAAACCGGCTCTTGGCCACGCTATAGACGCCAGGGTCATCGCTGTCGATAACCTTGAAACTGATGCTTTGCGAACTGCTGCTCGCCCGTTCCGCGGTCATCGCCACCGACACCGGCACATCGACAATCTCCCCCGGTGCCAGGCTCAGCTCGCTTTTGCCCTGCAACTCGAAGCCGTCGCCGTCCACCAGGGTCAGGCGGTATGCCTGGCGCTGCTGGGTCTTGTTGATGACCTTGAGGCTGTAGATGTTCTCGATCTGCCCCTGACTGTTCTCGCGGAACAGGCCGCGGTCCTTGCTGACGTCCAGCGAGACCATCGGCCGTTCGATCAACGCCACCGTCAGCGCAGCGATCATCACCAGCAATACGGCGGTGTAGCCGATCAGTCGTGGCCGCAACAGGCGGGTCTTGCCGCCCTGCAACTGACGCTCCGAGGTATAGCTGATCAGCCCGCGTTCGTAGCCCATCTTGTCCATGATCGAATCACAGGCGTCGATGCAGGCCGCGCAGCCGATGCACTCCATCTGCAAACCGTCGCGGATATCGATACCGGTGGGGCAGACCTGCACGCAGACCTGGCAATCGATGCAATCACCCAGGCCAACCTCGGCCGGTTTCACTTCGCGCTTGCGTGGCCCACGGTTTTCGCCACGCGCGGCGTCGTAGGAAATGGTCAGGGTGTCCTTGTCGAACATCACGCTCTGGAAGCGCGCATAGGGGCACATGTGCATGCATACCGCTTCACGCAGCCAGCCGGCATTGATGTAGGTGGCACCGGTGAAAAACAGCACCCAGAACAGGCTGATGCCGCTCATCTGCAGAGTCAGCAATTCTTCGGCCAAGGGGCGGATCGGAGTGAAATAACCGACGAAAGTCAGGCCGGTCAGCAGGCTGATCGCCAGCCACAGCGTGTGCTTGGCCGAGCGGCGCATCAATTTGTTCAGGCCCCAGGGCGCGGCTTGCAGTTTGATTCGTTGGTTGCGCTCGCCTTCAGTGATCTTCTCGCACCACATGAAGATCCAGGTCCATGAACTCTGCGGGCAGGTGTACCCGCACCAGACCCGGCCTGCAAAAACGGTGATTGCGAACAGGCCGAACGCGGCGATGATCAGCAGCGCCGAGAGCAGGATGAAATCCTGCGGCCAGAAGGTCGCGCCAAAGATGTGGAATTTGCTTTCGGACAGGTCCCAGAGCACCGCCTGGCGGCCACCCCAATTCAACCAGACCGTGCCGAAGAACAGCAGGAAAAGAACTCCGGCGCCGCTGATGCGCAGGGATCGGAACAGGCCGGTGAAGCTGCGGGTATGGATCAGATTGTCGCTGGTCTTGACCTTCATCTTTGGGCGTGAAGGTTCGTGAATCTTGACTGGCGTTGGGCTTTCTACGGTTCGGACGGGAATTAGCTCGCTCATGGTCTTTCGCTCATCAGCCTCCATCAGGCATGAGCACTATGCGCGGCGAACTGTTTGCATAACAGGCTCAGGTATTTCTTTAAAAACCGTATCAGATGGGGTGGGCGATAGAGCCTGCGACAAGTTGAAGCATCTGTTAAGCAGGGGCGCCAACGCCTAAATCAGACGCTGGCGGGCAAGGTTGATACAGATCAGTCAAATTACCGAATCACTGTTGGTGGCCTTCAAATGGCGGCGACCGTCCACGGCACCTGCTACGGTCAATGCATCGGCCTCAGCTTCAGTGATGTAGATGCGCTGGCCATTGATGTCCACCGCCGACATGGCCTTGGCGCCGTCCGTAACGATGGTGACATCGGGGCACAGGCGAATTTCCTCGCCATTTTGGGTGATGAAGAAGCAGGTCTGGTTCTCGATACGCACGGTCATGGCCTATTCCTTTTTCTGTGACTGATGAAACTTTAGGGTCTCGTCACCGGCCATCGTTCTGTGCAACCGATTAATGGTCGGCGCGGTCCATCCTCCATGGCCCCTCAAAAGGACAGCTCCATGAACGCGTGGTGGCACGAAGTCTGGGTGACCCTGCAGGCGGAATTCGCCGACATCGGCGACGCCTCGCAATTGACGCGTATTACCGTGCGCTTGCTGATGGCGGCGGTACTGGGCGGGATTCTCGGTTTCGAGCGCGAACACAAGGGCAAGGCTGCGGGCGTGCGTACCCACATGCTGGTGGCGCTGGGCGCGGCGTTGTTCGTCCTGGTACCGCAGATGTCCGGCGCCCAGGCCGATGCCATGAGCCGCGTGGTGCAGGGCGTGATCGCCGGGATCGGTTTTCTCGGCGCCGGGACCATTCTGAAAAACCAGGAAGGCGATGAAGGCCACGTCAAAGGCCTGACCACCGCCGCCGGGTTATGGATGACGGCGGCCATTGGCGTCTCCGCCGGGTTGGGGCGCGAGGCCACGGCGGTATTCAGCACCTTTCTGGCGCTGGCGATCTTCAGCGTGATGCCCCGAATCGTGAAAATGCTGGAGAAGAACCACGACCCCCTGTAGGAGCTGCCGAAGGCTGCGATCTTTTGAACTTGATCTTCCGAGTGCCTCAACGCTTCGCAAAAGCAAAATCAAAAATCAAAAGATCGCAGCCTT
>DATMUG010000074.1:0-13416 GCA_035563915.1 Pseudomonas sp.
GAGCTGCCGAAGGCTGGGATCTTTTGCTTTAGGCTCCACCCCGGAATAAAACCCTATACAATGTGCGCTTTTTAGCGATCCTGAATTCAAGGAGCCTTAGTGAGCACGTTGCCACCCTGCCCGAAATGCAATTCCGAATACACCTATGAAGACGGCGCCCAGTTGATCTGCCCCGAATGCGCTCACGAATGGTCCGCCAGCGGTGAAGCCGAAGCGGCATCCGACGACGCGGTGAAGAAGGACTCGGTCGGCAACGTCCTGCAGGACGGCGATACCATCACCGTCATCAAGGACCTGAAGGTCAAGGGCACGTCCCTGGTGGTCAAGGTCGGCACCAAGGTCAAGAACATCCGCCTCTGCGACGGCGACCATGACATCGATTGCAAGATCGATGGTATCGGCCCCATGAAACTCAAGTCCGAGTTCGTCAGAAAAGTCTGATTTCGCTGCACCATCCCGCGCCCGGCGCGGGATGGCGCCTCGCCCTCCCCTGCCCCCACCCAGCCGATCCACGCAATAGCAAAGCGCCAGACGTTTTGACCTTACGCAATCTTTACCCGGAAAAAACCACACTCCGCCAATCGCCTCTTGCTATTTATTGAATAGGAATTATTCTCATTGAAGCCAATCAATGGAGATGAACATGACTTATTTGATCGATGCCTGGCTGGACCGCCCACACCCTTACCTGAGGATCCTGCATCGGGAAACCGGGGAAGTCTGTGCAGTACTTGAAGAGCAAGCCTTGAGCGAGCTGCAGGATCAGGGAGACCTGGATCTCAATGGCTTGAGCTCGAACGAGCCGGTGGTGCTCAAGGAAGTGGTGAGGAATCTGTTTCTGTTCTGCTACGCCCGGGCATTGCGCCCGACCAGTGAGCTGCACACAAAAATCGAATTATGAAAAATGCAAAACCCTGTAGGAGCAAAGCTTGCTCGCGATGCGGGTAACTCGATTCAGATTTGAAACCGAGGTGACGCCATCGCGGGCAAGCCTTGCTCCTACAAGATCAAAGGCTTACAGAACGTCCAGCAGCTCGACGTCAAACACCAGTACGCTGTGCGGCGGGATGCTGCCAACGCCTTGGGCGCCGTAAGCCAGTTCGCTCGGCACGTACAGGCGCCATTTGCTGCCGGCATTCATCAGTTGCAGGGCTTCGGTCCAGCCGGCGATCACGCCGCCAACCGGGAATTCTGCAGGCTGTCCGCGCTCGTAGGAGCTGTCGAACACAGTGCCGTCGATCAGGGTGCCGTGGTAGTGAGTACGCACGCTGTCTTCACGGGATGGCTTGGCGCCTTCACCGGCAGTCAGTACTTCGAACTGCAGGCCGGATGCCAGGGTGGTGATGCCATCACGCTTGGCGTTCTCAGCCAGGAAAGCACGACCTTCGCCAGCGGCCGCTTCAGCCTTGGCTGCAGCTTCGGCTTGCATGATTTCGCGGATCACCTTGAAGCTGGCGGACATTTCTTCCTGACCAACACGGCTTGGCTGGCCGGCGAAAGCGTCGGTCAGACCTGCCAGGATCGCGTCCAGGCTCACACCCGGTGGCGGGTTGTCGCGCAGTTGGTCGCCCAGCTGACGGCCAATACCGTAGCTGACGCGGGTTTCGTCGGTGGACAGATTTACTTCGGACATGACACTGCTCCGCTGTGCGGACGGCCCGGGAACTTGCCGTGCGTGCACAGCGCGTCCCGGAGCGCCCGGAACCAAAAGGGCCAGCAGACTAGCACAGATGCCAGGGTGTTGATCAGGGCTGTCAGACCTGTCGCGCAGAGCGTTGGTCGATCGGCACCTTCAGGCTCTCGTCAATATCACCGAGCCCGCACATCTCGTCATGCACCAGATGATGCACGAGGTTGAAGTTCAACTTGGGAAAGGAGCGCAGTACATCACGGGCGTGCTCGACCGAGCGCAGGTGCATCATGTGACCGTGGGTATCGCTCAATGGATAGGCCGCGCCATGCATCCGCGCCTCCAGCAGATAGATCCCGCCTTCCATCGAAATCAGGTTCAGCTCATCGACCTTTCCGGCGACGGCATAAGCATTCAGCTCTTGCAGGTTCATGAACGCACCTCATGCAGTGGCGAATCACTACCTACAGGGATATGCCTCGACGCATCAAAGCACAAGCCACAAACCGCACCGCCGGTCGGGTTTGAACAAATCTTCTGTGGCGAGCGAGCTTGCTCGCGCCGGGCTGCGCAGCAGCCCCAAAAACGGGATTGCGTCGCAATCCAGCGGGAGCAAGCTCCCTCGCCACAATAAAAGCGTCAGTGCTTCGTCACTTTATCCAGATAACCCATGGCGAATGCCGACACCACGAATGTCATGTGAATGATCACGTACCACTGCAAATGCTGTGGATCGACGTTCTTCGCATCCATGAAGATGCGCAGCAGGTGGATGGAAGAAATCGCCACGATGGACGCCGCCACCTTCATCTTCAGGGAAGACGAGTCCATGGTGCCCAGCCAGTTGAGCTTTTCCTTGTTGTCGTCGATGTCCAGTTGGGAGACGAAGTTTTCGTAACCGGAGATCATCACCATTACCAGCAGACCACCGACCAGCGCCATGTCGATCAACGACAGCAGCACCAGGATCAGATCCGACTCAAGCATCGAAAACACGTTGGGAAAAACGTGCAGGATCTCCTGGAAGAATTTCAGCGCCAGGGCCAGCAGCCCAAGGGACAGGCCAAAGTAGATGGGCGCCAGCAACCAGCGGGAGGCGTACATTGCGTTTTCGATAAAGCGTTCCATTGAATCTCACACAGGGTTTGAAAATGGCCGCGAGTATAACAGCCACCTGTCTCACCCCAGAAGCCGGCCATAAACCGTTGGGAAACCCGCCACCCGCGCATGTATGTCGAAATTTTTCTGCTAGTGTCCAAACCATTGACAGTTCAGTGTTATCGGACAGGAAAACTGGAAATGGATGTGCGTTTACCTTTGACCAGTGCCGCAATCCTTCTGGCGCTCGTGCTCAGCGGCTGCTCGCCCGGCGACGAGAAACATGAGGTCAGCCTTGAAGAAAAGACCGCGCAGTTCGAAAAATCCCTGGATGCCATTACCGACCCGAAACTCAAGGACGCCGTGGCCGAACTCGGTGGCTCGCTGTTACTGCTGGAACGGGCGCAACTCAAGCTCGCCAGCAAGCCGGTGGTGACCGAATACGGTGAGGATGCCCTCGCCGTGCTCAAGCACTACCCCTCGCCGCAGGCGTTGGTCGACACCTACATCAACGGCCTTTTCGTGTTGTACAAAGACTCCAGCTCCGACTATTTGACTGACCTGCAACCGGTGTTTCCTTTCAACTTCAGCATTCCCGCGACGTTCCTGTTCCCCCATGGACTGGAGTGGCAGTCGGTCACCCTGAGCAACAAACGCGTGATTGCCTTTCAACCGGAATGGTCGGAAACCGATCCCGGCATTCAATTCAGCCCGTCGAGCTCGAACCTGACCAACCCCGATGACCTGACCGTGGCCTACCCCTTCATCGAGGGCCTGGATGTCGACATCAAGAACCAGCCGCAACCGGTCAGCCTGCAAGGCCGGTTGGAGGTCATTGCGCCTCGTCGGCTCTACAGCTTCGACTTGAGCAAAACGGATGTTGGCCAGACCCGAACCCATGACAACCTCAGCGTCACCCTGGTGAAGCTGGGCAACAACTACGCGGAAATCGAATACACCAACAGCGCGCCACAGGCCGCGGAAGTTGGCGAGACACCGCTGAACCCGCTGATTGCCCAGGCGCGCGACAGCACCGGACAATTTCTTTCACGCTCCGGCTCGATCAACGAGACCGCCGCTCAAGTGGCCTTCTATCAACGTCAACTGGCGAAAATGCAGCAACAGAAAGGCTGGAGCGACGCGCTCGAAAAGCAGCTCGATGAAGAACAACGCGCCTTCGAGAAACAACAGACCCGCCGCTACTCGAAGGTCTATTTCAACGGGACGATCGACACCCTCGAAGTCAGCCTGCTGGATTTCTCGGCGGTCACGGTGACTCGCAAGGACCTGAACTTGCCGGTACGGCGCTTCGATCGCCACACGACGCAAAAGTCGATTCAATCCCTGGATTTGCCGGTGCTGGTGTACGACGACCAGGCGCCGAGCTGGCTCAAGGGTGCGACGCTGACCGAGGAGCAACTGAAAAGCAACGTCAGCATCAGTCAATCGGTGGACGACCCGAGCGCAGCGCGAATCGAGTTCAGCCACCTCAGAACCTTCAATGACGAACTGCTCGGCACCTCCTTCAACCCAGGGGAAAGCCCGGTGAGCTTCTTTACCGAGAACAGCAAAGGCAAACTCGACGAGCCCATTGAGCTGCCAGCCGAGGCCTATCAGGTCGATCCACTGCGCGGCACCCTTACTTACGACTTGAATCTGTTTCCGCAAACGCCGGCCTATGCGGTGGGCTCCATCCCGCTGTTCCTCGCCACAGTCGACAAACAAAGCATCGACGCCCGCCAATTGCCCAAGGGCCTGGAGCTCAAGGGCAATGCGCTGGTGGTGGATTTGAAAGTGTTTCCCGAGCAGGACTGGCGCTTTTATGCCAAGGACGACAGCGGCCACTACCTCAAGGAAATTCTGGCGGTCAACCATGACGCGAGTACCCAAGGCCCGTCGCTATTCGCCGTGCACTACTTCTACGGCCAACCCACGCGTCTGGAAACCTATCAAAGAACCGACCTCGCCACTGTGCAGTACGGTTACGAGGTCAAACTCGAGAAGGCGGACATGAGCAAACTGGTCGAATGACCCAGTCAATGCTCAGGCCGGAACTCCGTCCCTACACTGCGGCAACGTCCCCCGTTAATTTCCCGAAGCTGGGCTTGCAGGTGCAGGCACCAGATCTGCGGGTCATCGGCCAATTCGTAACCGTGCAGGGTCAGGCTTTCAACAATGGTATCGAGAATGGATTCGGCCACGAAGGGACCATGAAACGGGCCTTGTGCCTTGATGGCTGAAGGTTGCTCGCCAGCCATTCCGGCGGCGAAGAGTAAGGTCCACATGCCTGTATCGCCGGCCAACGGCTTGATGGCGCATTCGATACGGGTCACGAGACCCAGGCATTGACGGGTGAGGCAGAGGTTGCGCGACATGGCGGCTACCCTCGGTCAATCCGGTATTCAGCCTCCGCGGGAAGCTGTTTCGATCCTGATTACTGTCTCTGTCCTTGAGCAGAGAATAGAAGAAAAGTCCGAGATGCAGGCTTTTCGATACCAGAAGGCGCCGAGCGGTCATTGTGTGAAGATTGACGCCAGAGTAGTGGCACTTTTGTAGATTCGACAGGAACAAATGTGGGAGCGGGCTTACTCGCGAAGGCAGTGTGTCAGACAACACAGGTGTTGAATGTCAGACCGCTTTCCCGAGCAAGCCCGCTCCCACATTGGGTTTGGTGTGGCCTCAAATCAGCAATACATCAAGCCGGCTTGGCCTCCACCAGCGCCTCGACCGCCATCTCTTTTTCAGCTTCTTTCAGGTCTTCCTCGCTGATCATCTCCGCGATGACCCGCAGGCGCTCCACCACCCGCGCATTGACGCTGCCTTCCGGAAACTCGCCGTTCTCATCCGGCTCACCCGCCGGCTCGCCCACCAGCAGACTCAGCGCCTCATCGGCCTGGCGGACCGCATAGACGTGGAACTGCCCCGCGCGCACCGCAGCCAGCACTCTCTCGTCGAGCATCAGCGTGGCCACGTTGGCGTGTGGAATGATCGCGCCCTGCTCGCCGGTCAAGCCCCGGGCTTCGCAGAGACGGAAGAAGCCTTCGATCTTCTCGTTGACCCCGCCTACCGCCTGTACTTCGCCGAACTGGTTGATGGAACCGGTGATGGCAAAGCATTGCTTGAGCGGCGTTTTCGACAGGGCGGAAATCAACGTACACGCCTCGCCCAGGGAAGCACTGTCGCCATCCACATAACCGTAGGATTGCTCCAGGGCGATACTGGCCGAAATCGCCAATGGGAATTCCTGGGCGTACCGGCTGCCCAGATACCCGGTGAGAATCATTACCCCCTTGGAGTGGATCGGTTGACCGAGGTTGACCTCACGCTCGATGTCGACGATGCCGCTGCCACCCGGGTACACCGTGGCGGAAATTCGCGCCGGCACGCCAAAGGCCGAATCGCCGACTTCCAGCACCGTCAGGCCGTTGCATTTGCCCACCGCTGCGCCAGCGGTATCGATCAGGATGATCCCCGCCAGCATGTCGTCGAGAATTCGCGCCGAGACACGCCCGGTGCGGGTCGCCTTGGCCTTGAGGGCCCGTTCGATGTGACCGGCGTCGGTCATTTCGTCCCCCGCAAGGTGACGAATGAAGTCCGCTTCGCTGACCAGCTGGAACAGATCGCCGATGCGCGCCGACAACCGCCCCTGATGCTCGGCCAGCCGCGCGCTGTAGGTCGCCAGACGCGCCACCGCATCGGCGGTCAATGGCGCCATGCCTTCTTCGGAGGTACGGGTTTTGAGCAACTGGGCGAACTGTTCCAGGCTTTCGTCGACCATCGGGATGTCTTCATCGAAATCCACCAGGACGCGGAACATCTCCTGGAAGTCCGGATCGAGGTCCTGCAGCGTGTAATAGAGCGAACGGGCACCGATGATGACCACTTTGACCTGCAACGGAATGTGCTGCGGCGTCAGGGTGACGGTGGCGAAACGGCCCATTTCGCTCAGCGGCGATTCCATTTTCAGCTTGCGCGATTGCAGGGCGCGTTTCAGCGCATCCCACACGAACGGCTCGCTGAGCATTTTTTCCGCTTCAAGGATCAGGAAACCGCCATTGGCCCGGTGCAAGGCGCCCGGGCGCAGCTGGCGATAAGTCGTGTACAACGCGCCCTGATCGGTGCTGTATTCGATGCGACCGAACAGGTTTTCATAGGTCGGGTGCGGCTCGAACACCACGGGTGCGCCGCCGCTGACGGAGTGACCGACCACCAGGCTCGGGGCGTATTGCTCTTCCAGCAGTTTGCGGGCGACGGCGTCGGTCTTGCTGTCGTCCACCAGTTGCTCGACCACAGTTTTGAGCAGGTAGACCTGCATGGCTTGCAGATAACCGCAGACTGCCGCGTTCTCGGCATATTTCTCCGACAACGGCGACAACAAGGGTTGCAAGGCCAGGGTGATGGTTTCTTCGTTCAGGTGGCGCAGTTGATTGCTCGACTCGCGCTTCCATTGCGGCAGACTGGCCAGTTCTTCGTTCAGCCGCTCTTCGAGGGCGGAAATGTCATCGTGGAAACGCTCGCGCTCGGCTTCCGGCAACTGGGCGAATTCCGCCTCATCCAGCGCCTTGCCTTCGAGCATCGGCGTGAACGCGATGTTGCTGCTGTCGCGGTAGAGCGCGACGTCTTTTTCCAGGGCCAGGCGTTCGATCACGTCCAGTGCCTTGTCGTAGCGCTGGTTGAAAGCACGGTCGATGGCGCTTTTTTTCTGCTGGTAGGACGGGTGCTCGAACACCGCCGGGAAGGTGGCCAGCAGATTGTCGATCAAGCCGTTGATATCGCCAATGAAGGCACCGGCGGTGCCCGATGGCAATTCCAGGGCGCGGGGTTCGCGCGGTTCATCGAAATTGTTGACGTAGACCCAGTCCGCCGGGGTCTGCAGGCGCTTGCCTTCGGCCTTCAGGTAGCGTTTGACGAACGAAAACCGGCCGGTGCCGGGTTCGCCCATGACGAATACGTTGTAACCGGGGCGTGGCATGGCCACGCCGAACTGCAAGGCTTCGACCGCGCGTTCCTGGCCAAGCACACCGCGAAAGGGCTCCAGATCGTTGGTGGTAGAGAAGCTGAACTGTTCAGCGGAAAACGGACGGGTCAGCGCTTCAGGCGCTAGACGCAAGCTGGCAGCAACAGGATCAGGCATCGGGCTTCCTTACATCAGGCGGGGCAGATAGCGGCATTCTGGCGCTGCCTGTGCCTGACTGGCAAGGAGCGCCTCAGACCAAAGCATAGACAAGTGAAAACCCCGGCACCGGGCGATGCCAAATCTCTGTTTTCAACGAATGTTTTGCAAAAAATCACGGAACCCCGTGATCGTGCCTAAACTCCAAACTGCGCGGCTGGACTATAACCGGCCCAACTGGCGCCGGATCGGGCCAGTACCCTGTCCATTGGTACGCACATAAAGAGAACAAAGCTATGAAACGGATTCTTCTCGGTACTCTCTTCACCGCTGTATCCATCAACGCCATGGCTCAGGCGCCAGGCGGCCCGGATTGCGGTTGGGGCAACATGCTGTTCGAAGGTCAGCGTGGTACTCCGGCTCACTTCCTGGCATCCACCACCAACGGCACCTCCGGTAACGCAACCTTCGGCATGACCTCGGGCACCAATGGTTGCTCCACCAACGCGTCGCTGACCTATGGCGGCAAATCCTGGTTTGCCATGAATGGCATGATGAACGAGCTGTCCGAAGACATGGCCAAGGGTCAGGGCGAAGCGCTGACGACCTATGCCGTGGTACTGGGCGTGGCGCCGGAAGACCGTGCGCACTTCGCCGCCGTCACTCACGAGCACTTCCAGCAAATCTTCAGCAAGGCTGACGTGACCGCCGAAGATGTGCATACCAACACCATGGCTGTTCTGAAGAACGACCCTCGTCTGGCCAAGTACGCCACGCAAGCTTAAGCTCGGCCCTGCCCCGCTTCTTTCGGGAAGCGGGTTTTATTTTTTGGACTAGCGCCTCTTTGGGTAATTGCCAATCAACTGTAGGAGCTGTCGAGTGAAACGAGGCTGCGATGCTTTCAAGGATCAAAAGATCGCAGCCTCGTTTCACTCGACAGCTCCTACAAGAGAGCGGCAGTAACCGCGCCGGGTCTTTATTTTTTCCTGTTTAAGTTGCCACTTATGCTCAAACGCCTCGCCTGGCTGGCGCTCTGTGTCTGCGCCCCGCTGTCCGCCGCGCCACTCATCGACAATCAACGTTTGCAGCAATTGGCCAGCGACCCTTTCTGGATTTCCCTGGGCCACTACGAAACCGCCAAGCTCGGCGGCTGGCGCAGCTATGTCAGCGACAAGAAATTCTTCCTGGCACCCGATGGCAACGCCCACCCCGACCATGAACTCGCCGCCACCGTGCAAGCCCTGTACGGCCCCGCCAGCGCTGGTGAACAGCACGCCCAATGCGTCTACCCGGCACGTACCCGCTGGTTGAAAGCACAGCTGAACCTGACCGACCTGCCCGCACCGGACTGCGCCGAATTCAAGCAGTGGTTCAAGGACGTCTCGCCCCACAGCGCCGTGATGATATTCCCGGCGGCTTACCTCAACAGCCCGTCCTCGATGTTCGGCCATACCCTGCTGCGCATCGATCAGGCGGATGTGCAGAGCGACAAGACTTCGCTGCTCAGTTACGCGATCAACTTCGGCGCCTACATCGAAGGTTCGGACAACAGCATCCTGTACGCCTGGAAAGGCTTGATGGGCGGCTATCCGGGTCTGTTTGCGCTGGTGCCGTACCAGGAAAAACTCTCGGAATACCGCAGCCTGGAAAACCGCGATCTGTGGGAGTACCGCTTGAACCTGACCCAGGCCGAAACCGAGCGCATGGTCGAGCACGTCTGGGAACTCAAACAGATTCAGTTCGACTACTTTTTCTTCGACGAAAACTGCTCCTATCGCCTGCTGGAATTGTTGCAAGTGGCGCGTCCGAGCCTGCGCCTGACCGAACAATTCCCGCTGACCGCCATCCCCACCGACACCGTCAAGGCCGTGAAAGAGGCCGGGCTGGTGGAATCCATTCAATATCGGCCCTCCCGTGAAAGGGAACTGCTCAGCCGCGCCGAGCCACTGACCGATGACGAACAACAGTGGGTGTTGAACGTCAGTGCCGATCAAAAACAACTGCAAACACCGGCATTCAAGGCGCAACCCCGGGACCGCCAAGCGCTGATCATCGACGCGGCCTATCGCCTTGAACGCTATCGGGCCAACGGCCAGGAACGTGACCCGGCACGGGCGCAGCGCAGTTTTGAGCTGTTGCGGGCGATCAACCAGAACCCGGCACCGGAACTGGACATCCCGCAACCCGGCCTGCCCGAGGATGGTCATGAATCCCGCACCTGGCAGGCGGGCATCGGCACCCGGGGCGATCGGACCTTTGGCGAATATGGCCTGCGCATGGCCTATCACGATCTCAACGACAACGCCGAGAGTTTTCCCCTCGGCGCGCAGATCGAAATCCTGCAGCTGAAACTGCGCCAATACGAAGGCAATGACTGGCAGGTGCAGCAACTGGACCTGGCGACCATCCGCTCCCTGACGCCGCGCAACACGTTGTTGCAGCCACTGTCGTGGCAAGTCACCGGCGGCCTGGAGCGGGTACCGGGCAAGCATGACGATGAGAACCTCGTCAGCCACGTCAATGGTGGTGGCGGTGGCACCTGGCAGCTGGGCGACAACCTGCTCGGTTTCGCCCTGGGCACGGTGCGCGTGGAGCACAACAACGATTTCGCCGAATTCATCTCCCCGGCGGCAGGGTTCAATACGGGTCTGCTGTGGAAAAACCCGCTTGGCAATCTGAGCCTGGAAAGCAAAGGGGATTTCTTCACCAATGGCGAAGTACGCCGCAGCCTGAGCCTGAACCAACAGTGGGAGTTGTCACGCAACCTGGGCTTGCGCCTGAGCGCCCAGCGCGAATTCAGCCATTTGGCCTCGCCTGAAAACGAAGTGATGCTTGAAGTGAAGTGGTATCACTACTGACCCGTAATCTGTAGGAGCACAGGTTGCTGGCGATGGCATCCCATCGGTATGCCTGAACGACCGCGTCGATGCGATCGCCAGCAAGCTGTGCTCCTACAGGGGCTGCGATCTTTTGATCTTTCTTTCACGACATGCTGACGACCCCGCCTCTAGACTTTCCCTATAGGCCGTTGAACGGCCCGGGAGTCCAGGATGTGGCGTCTTGCAGGTGTAGTGGGTGTATTGCTTTTTCTCGCAGGTTGCCAGACAACCCACGAAGATCTGATCGCCAAGGGTTATCCACCGGCGTTCGCCGACGGTTTCGATGACGGCTGCAGCAGTGGCCGGCAAGCCGCGGGAGCCATCAGCGGTGAATTTCGCAAAAACGTGCCGCGCTATCTGAAGGACAACAACTACGCCGAAGGCTGGAGCGATGGCTTTCGCCAATGTCAGGCCATGCGCGAAAGCCAGGAACGCGAGGACTATCACAACAACCACTGGGACGAGCGCGAAAAAGCCTGGCAGCAGCAAAAAGACCAGGACACCGCCCGGGCCTATCACTCGCCATAGGTCGTTGCCAGACATCCGCCGAAACCAAAAGCCTGCACCATGGCCTAAACCCTATAACGGGAGGACACCATGAGTCGCGCATTCGTCAATGAAGATAACGCCGCCGCGCAAGCCGATCAGCCGGTCAAACGACAGGTCAGCGCGCAGCCCAACTACGTCACGCCCGCAGGCCTTGGCCAATTGCAGGACAAGGTCGCCGAGTTGCAGTCCCGGCACGGGGAACAATCGGCGCTCGGCGATCAGGCCGACAATCAACTGCTGGCCAACCTCGAGCGCGATTTACGGTATTTCCTTCAACGTCTGCAAAGCGCCCAGGTCGTCCCAGTCGCGACTTCAAACCGCAAGGTGCAGATCGGCAGTTGGGTCACCTACGCAGATGAGCAAGGCACCGAGCATCGCGTGCAACTGGTCGGTGAAGATCAGGCTGCGGCCGCCAGGGGCCTGATCAACTGGGGTTCACCGCTGGGCCGGGCGCTGCTCGGGGCACAACTCAATGATGAGGTGCTTTGGCAACGCCCGGCGGGCGATCAGTTGATCGAGATCATCCGCATCGAGCCGGCTTAGACCACACCCTGGGCCAGCATCGCTTCGGCCACCTTGACGAAACCGGCGATGTTCGCGCCTTTCACGTAGTTGACCTGGCCATTCTCTTCGCCGTAATGCACGCAAGCGTGGTGGATCGATTGCATGATGGCGTGCAGCTTGCTGTCCACTTCACCGCCGGTCCACAGCAGGCGCATGGCGTTCTGCGACATCTCCAGCCCGCTCACGGCCACCCCGCCGGCGTTGGACGCCTTGCCCGGCGCAAACAGGATCCCCGCCTCGATAAACAGGTCCACCGCCTCGAGCGTGGTCGGCATGTTCGCGCCTTCAGCCACGCAGACGCAGCCGTTGCGCAACAAGGTTCGAGCGGCTTCGGCGTCCAGTTCGTTCTGGGTAGCGCATGGCAGCGCGATATCGCAGCGCAGTCCCCACGGGTGCTGGCCGGCGAGGAACTCCAGACCGAAGCGGCCAGCCAACTCGCGGATACGCCCGCGTTGAACGTTCTTCAGTTCCAGCACCGCCTGCCATTGCTCCTCGGTCAAACCGCTTTCGCAATACAGGGTGCCTTCGGAATCGGACAGCGAAATCACTTTGCCGCCCAGGTCCATGACCTTGCGTGCCGCGTATTGCGCAACGTTGCCGGAACCCGAAATCGCCACGCGCTTGCCTTCGACGGTTTCACCGCGACGCTTGAGCATTTCCTCGGCGAAATACACGCAACCGAAGCCGGTCGCCTCCGGACGAATCAGGCTGCCGCCGTAACTGGGGCCCTTGCCGGTCAGCACGCTGGTGAACTGGTTGCTCAAGCGCTTGTATTGGCCGAACAGGAAACCGATCTCGCGGGCACCGACACCGATATCACCGGCCGGTACGTCAACGTCAGCACCGATGTGGCGGTACAACTCGCTCATGAAGGCCTGGCAGAAGCGCATCACTTCCGCATCGCTTTTGCCTTTCGGATCGAAGTCCGAGCCGCCCTTGCCGCCGCCCATGGGCAGCGAGGTCAGCGAGTTTTTGAAGGTCTGCTCGAACGCGAGGAATTTCAGTACGCCCAGATTCACCGAAGGATGGAAGCGCAGGCCGCCCTTGTACGGGCCAATGGCGCTGTTCATCTGCACGCGGAAACCGCGATTGACCTGCACCTTGCCGTGATCGTCGACCCAGGACACGCGGAACACGATGGCCCGCTCCGGCTCGCAGATGCGCTCCAGAATGCCCGAGGTGAGGTAGTGCGGGTTGGCTTCGAGGAACGGCCACAGAGTGCGCAGAACCTCTTCGACGGCCTGGTGGAATTCAGGCTGGTCGGGATCGCGTTGTTTGAGGCGGGCGAGGAAGGATTCGACGGATTCGATCATGGAAAAGTCTCGGCAAATTTATTGTCGTTAGAAAATTTGAGCCGGACTGTAACAAAGGATTCACACACTGGAATAGCGCAGAATGTCGCTTTTATGAAATTAAACGGTGCATTCATATAAGTTCGGTCCGATTACCGACCACTTTTGCACCGAAACAGGATTTACAAATCAGCCCTTGCACCAACAGTGACTCCGCCTTCGCGAGCAAGCCCGCTCCCACATGGGGTCCGTGTACACAGATCCAATGTGGAAGCGGGCTTGCTCGCGAAG
>DATMUG010000075.1:0-4890 GCA_035563915.1 Pseudomonas sp.
TCGGCATCGGCCACGGTTGCCTGGGCGATGGTCGCCAGCGGTTCGGCGGTGCCCGGGTTGTTGACCGTCAGGCGCTGGATGCTGTCGACCCATTGCCCGTCGATGTAGTTGAGCCAGTGAGAAGCTATCGGATACATGGCGCCGCTCCTCAAGCCGATTCGGTGGTGGCGAGCAGCTGACGCGCGGCCCACTGGTGGAAAAAGTGCGTCGGGATGTCCATTTCCGGAGAGAAGGCGCCGCCTTTGTAGCCAGGGGAGTAACGACCCTTCTGCATGCCTTCGACGGAGCTGATGTCTTCGGCGAACACCACTTTCCAGGATTCCAGGATCGCATCGCGGCAGGCGCTGAATTCTTCGCTGCTCGCCGCTTCATCGCCAACGTAGAACAGGCGCAGGTGCTCGATGGTGCGGCCTGGCGACACGGGCTCCAGCTGCATGGCGAAGGCATGGTCGGCCTGGATGCCCAGCAACACGTTCGGGAAAAACGCCACGTACTCGGCGTTGCGCAGACGGTCCAGCGGCCAGCTCGGGAACTTCGGCAAGTGGGTACCGGCCACGTCCGACAGGTTGTAGGCGTAGCTGCCCTGGCCGGAGAAGTGTTCGCCGACGATGATGTTGTAGTGGTCCTCCAGGCGCGAGTAGGAGTTCAGGCTCGGGTGCACCCACGGCAGGTGATAGGCCTCGCAGTAATTCTCCACCGCGAGCTTCCAGTTGCACTTGATGTCCAGCACGGTGGCGTCATGGCCCGGACGGCGGCTCAGCAGGCTCATGCCGTCTTCGCCAAGGAACTGGCTCCAGCGTGCGGTCAGCGGTGCGAGCATCTCCTCCAGCGGCTGTGCTTCGCCGGACAGGTTGATGAACACCATGTCCATCCAGATCGCGCTGCGGATGGCTTTCAGGCCGTGTTTTTCACAGGCGAAACGCTCGTCCTTGTGCTGGTCGATGCCGCCGACGTGAGGCGTGCCGCGCAGGCCGCCATTGAGGTCGTAGGTCCAGGAGTGGTAAGGGCAGCGAATCACGCCTTGCACCTCGCCCGCCTCTTCCACCAGCTTCATGCCGCGGTGGCTGCAGACGTTATGGAACACCTGCACCTGGCCTTCGCGGTTGCGCATCAGCAGCAGCGGCAGGCCCATGAAGTCGACGGGTTTGACGGAACCGGCCTTGGCCAGGTCGCTGGCGAAACCGACGCAGGCCCAGGTCTTGCCCATGACCTGATCGCGCTCAAGTTCGAAGTAACGTTGTTCGGTGTAAAACTCGTTGCCCAGGCCCGTCGCTTCGTGGATCGGGTTGAGGACGGTTTCGAGGTTTTGCACTGGAATCTGTTGGAGGGTGGTCATTATTGTTCTCCCCTGCTGGGCACGGTATTGGAATGATCGGCAGGCTCGCTGGCCAGGTCCGCTGGCGGCAAGTTTCGGAAAACGAGAGGGGGATCGACAAACGATATTTCGGGAGGGATTCATGACTTTTGATCATGAATAACAAACTGTAGGAGCGAGCATGCTCGCGAAAAAACCAAAGACAACTCGGGGCATCAGGTTTCCCGCGTTATCGTTTGCCTCCATCGCGAGCAGGGCTCGCTCCTACAGGGAATGCGGCGCTGTTACATGTTGGTGGGCGGCGTCGGAAGTTGATTCATCAACCAGCTGCGAAAGCGCTTGACGCTCTGTCGCATGCCGCCACGGGACAACGGCTCGAGCAGGCAAAACTGCGCATCGGTGCGCAAGGTCGCTTCCAGCGGCCGCACCAGCGCGCCGCTTTGCAGGTAGTCCTCGACCAGGTTGGACCAGGCCAGCGCCACGCCCTGCCCGTTGAGGGCCGACTGGATCACCATCGAGTAGCTGTTGATATTGATCCGGCGCTTGGGCTCGACGTTTTTCAGCCCCTGACTTTGTAGCCAATCGGCCCAGCCAAGCCAGTCCCGCTGCGGGTCGTCGAGCACCAGCCAGGTGCAGGCCGCCAGGTCCTGGGGTTTGCTCAAGGCCGGATGCTTGGCCAGGTACGCCGGGCTGCACACCGGATAGACCTCTTCGGAAAACAGCGGCGTGACCTGCATGTCCCGGGGCGGCGTACTGCAGTAATACAACGCCAGGTCGCAATCGAGCCGTGAAAAATCCTTGACCTGATCATGGGCGATGATCCGCAGGTCGATCTCTTCGTTTTCACGCTGGAATTCGGACACCTTGGGCAGCAGCCACAACGAGGCCATCGCCGTACTGGTGGCCACCGTCACTTGCTCGGCCCCTTGCCAATGGCGAATTTCGCCGGTGGCCTGGGCCACCTGCAACAGCGAGGCACGGACCGTTTCGTAGTACCGGCTGGCCGCCGGGCTCAGTTGAATGGTGCGGGTGGTGCGTTCGAACAGCACCTTGCCCAGATAATCCTCGAGCAGACGCACCTGCCGGCTGATGGCGCCCTGGGTCACGTTCAGTTCCTGCGCGGCCAGGGTGAAACTCAAGTGACGCGCCGCGGCTTCGAACGCGACCAGACTGTTGAGTGGCGGTAGAGGGTGGATTTTCATCGGGCAGGGTCACGTCGTTATTTTGGTTTTGTGGCGTGAGTTTAGCTTTTTGGCGCAGGCGCTGTGTAGGAGCTGTCGAGTGCAACGAGGCTGCGATCTTTTGCGCTTGCCTTTGAGGATCAAGATCAAAAGATCGCAGCCTTCGGCAGCGCCTACAGGGACAAGTGTTAATGGGTCGATACCAGCTTGAGCCCAATGACGACCGCCAGAATGCCCTGATCGATGCGCTTGAACGATGGCAGGCGCCGACCGTCACCGAGTGGATCGGGTTTGCGCCTGCTATTTGAAGGTTTCTGGACTTGGTTTCAGGGCCTGGCGACGTCGCTCCCGACATCTGTCGCCAGGTCCTTTTTCAGCTCACCGACCGGTTCAGTGCGCGACCGCATTGACCCATTGCGGCGCGACAGCGGTTTCCTGACGCTTGGCGCGCTGGGTCAACACCAGCATCGTCACAAAGCCCAGGACGATCAGCGCCGGATACGCCATCAACAGTTCGGAGAGCGAGTACTTCCAGGCCAGCGGACGTCCGACACCGAGCATGGCGGCGTACATCCAGGACACGGCCGACAGCGAACCACAGAACAGCGCCATCATCCGCGCACTGAAACCGAGGTTGAGCAGCGAGCCGGCCTTTTGCAGTGCGGGCAATACCAGCCGGTGCAACAGGATGCCGTTGTAGGTCAGCATCATGACAATGATGACCTTGGCCTGGAGCTTGGGATTCATGAAGTACTGCATGCCCTTGTCCAGGTAATCGATGCCGATGATGGCCGCTCCCGTCACCCACAGCGCGATCAATGCCCAAACCACAGAGCGCTGGAGGCTCTCCATGTGTGCGTGATCATGGTCGGTGAGCGCCTTGCGTTTCAACATGTCCCTGACCATTGCGATATCGCTGGTCAGCACCAGGCCGATCGCCACGCAACAGGCGACCAGATGAACGTAAACAACGCCCAGTCGCAGAAACTCCATGAATTCTTTATGTTCGATCAGGCTCATAATTGTATTTATCGCCACGGGTAATATCTCCACCTTATTCGATAGTACAGATAGGCCAATCAACAGAGTTCTTATGTGTGGTGACTCTGAATGACCTTGCTTATGCAAATAAATGAACAACAGGCTAGTTATGTAATTCCCATTGTTCTCGTCAGGAAATTTATGACAGCTTAGTTACTTCCTCGCCTTTTTTGGGTAAAAAAATCCCCATGTGCAGTCACTGCATATGAGGTTCGGATTCCACTTCTTTGCTTGCTGGATGTTGCGCAGCTCGTCAAGAGACTTGCTGCGTACTATGAGGGCCTGAGCCCGATAATGTTCATTTTCCGAGCACGCTACCGACAAACGGTCGGTGATTTTTGGGCGATTTGCCATGGGACCAAAGGCCTATTTCTCCCGTCGACGCCCATTCTTGCTGGCCTGCTTGACTTAGATGACATTCGAACAGGAATTATTGGATCCACTAGTTGGTCGCGGAGAAAAATACACGCATAACTGGGATCAACTTTCGTTTACACCGGTCAAACTAAAACAGTCATACTATTTTTTGGCAGAGTTGCACCCTTTAGAACAGAGTTGTTCAGGACAAGTGCATACAATCCTTGTACGACAAACTAACTTATTATTGATAATTAAAAGAGGAAGTTTAAACCGGAAGCGTTTTTGCCCTGGCGACGCTGTTTGCGACATCGGTCGCCAGGACCTGGTTGTTCAACTCAGACGAGCTTCACCACCACATTGATGTTGTTGCGAGTGGCTTTCGAATAAGGGCAGTACTTGTGCCCGGTATCGACCAGCTTCTGTGCTGTTTCGCGATCCAGACCGGGCAGGCTGACATTGAGCCGCGCCTGCAACAGGTAACCACCTTCATTGGTGCCCAGATCGACTTCGGTGTCGACGGCGACATCCTTGGGCAGTGCAACCTTCAGTTCCTTGGCCGCGACGCCCATGGCGCCGATAAAGCACGCTGACCACCCGGCAGCGAACAGTTGCTCCGGATTGGTCCCGCCACCGCCCGCGCCCGGGGACGACAGTTTGACATCGAGAATACCGTCCGAACTTTTGGAGGCGCCGTCCCGGCCACCGGTGGTATGGGTTTTGGCGGTGTACAAGACTTTGTCGAGCTGGGTCATGATGATCTCCTGATTGAAGGGGGGGTCATGCGATTTCAGGTGAATCAGAAAACGACTGCCTGGACTTGGGCGGAGCAGGATGCGGGCCCGGCCCCTCAATATAGACGGCGCCGGTCAATCAGGTGCCCGGGCCGACGAAATCATTTTCAATCCCCTGTAGGAGCTGTCGAGTGCAACGAGGCTGCGATCTTTTGATCTTTAAAAGCAAAATCAAAAGATCGCAGCCTGCGGCAGCTCCTAC
>DATMUG010000076.1:0-13174 GCA_035563915.1 Pseudomonas sp.
GCTGCCGGTCTTGGCCTGGGCGATCAGGTCCATCCCCTTGAGGATCACCGGCAAGCTCTGCGCCTGGATCGGCGTCATCTGGGCATAACCGAGGGAGTCGAGGTTAGCCAGCATGGCGGCGGACAGCGGCAAAGTATTAAATTCGGTGGCGATGGTGGTCACGGGACTGGCCTGCAAAACAAAATGTCGCGCAGTGTACCAGCCTCTGGCCACTTTCCTCGAAAGTTCTGGACGAACGCAAAACTGTGGCGAGGGAGCTTGCTCCCGCTGGGCTGCGAAGCGGCCCCTGAATCCGTTGCATGCGGTCGTTCAGATATACCGCGGTTACAGGATTTGCGACTGCTTCGCAGTCGAACGGGAGCAAGCTCCCTCGCCACAGGTACTTCATTTGCCACGGTTCAATGTTCGATGTGTTGTTCCGGGCTTCTGACGCGCCGTCCGTCTTCTCTGGACAGCTGCGAGAAGATCGTTGCTGCCAGCATCGCCATGATTCCGACGGTCACAAATGTCAGCTGGAACGCGCCTAAAACCGTGTCGACGCCGTCATTTCCAATCTCCGCCGTAAACCCACCCAACAACGCACCCGCACAAGCCACACCGAGGCTCAACGACAATTGCGCCACCACCGACAGCAGGCTATTGCCGCTGCTGGCGCTGGCGTCGTCGAGGTCGATCAGGGTCACGGTGTTCATCGCGGTGAACTGCAAGGAGTTGATCGCTCCCAAAACTGCCAGCAGGCACAGCAGCAGCCAGTACGGCGTCTGCTCGCTGACCAGGCCCATGGCCGCCAGCATGATCCCCAGGGCCAGGGTGTTGCCGGTCAGCACGATGCGGTAGCCCAGGCGTTCGATCAGCGGCCGGGCCACCCACTTGGCGATCATCGCCGCGGCGGCCAGGGGCAGCATGCTCATCCCGGCCTGTGACGGCGAATAGCCCAGCGCCACTTGCAGCAGCAACGGCACGAGGAAGGGCAGGGCACCGCTGCCGAGTCGTGCGAACAGGTTGCCGAGAATGCCGACGGCGAAGGTCCGGGTCTTGAACAGCGACGGGGCGAACAAGGGATTGTCGATGTGCCCGGCGCGCAACCAGTACGCCGCCAGGCAGGCCATGCCGCCGAACAGCAACAGCATCACCCGCAGGTGCGGCAGGTGCAGTTCACCGAGGCCTTCCATGGCGATGGTGATCAGAATCATCGCCGCGCCGAACAGCACAAAGCCGAGACTGTCGAATTTCGTGCGTTCCGAACCACGCAGGTCGGGAATGAATTTCCACACCGCATAGCACCCCACCACACCCACCGGCAGGTTGATCAGGAAGATCCAGTGCCAGGTCAGGTACTGCACCATCCAGCCGCCCATGGTCGGGCCTATCAAGGGACCGAGCAGGCCGGGAATGGTGATGAAGCCCATGATCCGCACCAGCTCCGAGCGCGGATAGGCCCGAAGCACCACCAGCCGTCCGACCGGCAGCATCAGCGCGCCGCCCAGGCCTTGCACGATCCGAGCGCCGATCAGCAGGCTCAGGCTGTTGGACATGGCGCAGAGCAATGAGCCAATGCTGAACAGCAGGATGGCGCTGAAGAAGATTTTCTTGGTGCCGAAGCGGTCGGCGATCCAGCCCGAGGCGGGGATCAGCAGGGCGACGGTGAGCATGTAGGCGATGATCACGCCCTGCATGCGCAGCGGGTCTTCCGCCAGATCCGCGGCCATGGCCGGCAGGGCGGTGTTGAGGATGGTCCCGTCGAGGGACTGCATGAAGAAAGCGATGGCGACGACCCACGGCACCCAGCGGGCGGTGACAGCGTCGAGAGGCGGGCGGTTGGGCATGGGACCTCTTGTGGGTTGCTAATGCAGATTCATGACGGGCAGTACCTCTGTGGCGAGGGAGCTTGCTCCCGCTCGGCTGCGAAGCAGTCGTAAATCCGGCTAATGCGGTCTGTCTATTGTTCCGCGGTTGTCGGTTTTGGGGCTGCTTCGCAACCCAGCGGGAGCAAGCTCCCTCGCCACAGGATCCCGGGAGCCCCGGGAATTTGTGTTTACAGCGTTAGCGTAAGCCGTCTGACCAACGCCCCCGGCAACAGTGCCGACGCCGTCGCCCGCTGGCTGTAGGTACTGGCCGACAGCAACATCTCTCGCTCTTGCGTCAACGCCTCGAGTTGCGAACCGAGCAGGCTGAAGGCGCTGTCATCGAAGCGCATGGTGTTGACCGGTGCCTGGATTTCGCCGTTTTCGACCCAGAAGGTCGCGAACCGGGTCATGCCGGTCAGGCGTGCCGCCGGTTGGTCCGAGAAATTCAGGTACCACAGGTTGCTGATGTACAGGCCCGTGCCCAGTTGCTTGAGGATGTCTGCTTCTGCCAGGGTGCCGGCCTGCATGTTCAGGGCGCTGGGCCATTCGCCGGCGCTGGCGCCATTGGCGGTCAGGCCGTATTCGGCGGCGCTGCGTGAGCCGACCAGCTGTGCCCCGGCCTTGCCCTCGACGATCAACCCCAAATCGCTGCGCGGATAGCCCTCGTCGGAGAACGCCGGGCTCAATGAGCCGCTGACTTTCTCATCCAGCGAGACCAGCGGGCTGAAACACTGATCGCCGCCATACAGCTTCTGCAACGGGCTGCTTTTGCTGGCAATCGACTGTGCCGAAAAACCACCCCAGCACAACATGCCCATGATTTCTTCCAGCGCCGCCGGGGCCAGGTAAGCGCGGTACTGACCCGGTGCCAGAGTGCGCAGTGGCCGGCCGAGGCATTCAAGCTGCTGGCGAGCCTGCTCGAAGCGCCTGGCGAACGCTTCGCTGTTCCAGTCGTGCCCGGCGTAGCTGGCTTTCACCGCCTGGCCATTTTCGTGGAACAGGCTGAAGTCGAAGTTGAAGCTGTTGGCCTGATGCCAGCCGAACGCGCCCGAGGAACTGGCGAAGCCACGGCAGATAGGGCCGGCCGCGTAGAAACCGACCAGGTCCAGGCCTTCGGCGGCACGGGTGATTTCGCCCACCACCTGCTCGGTGTCTGGCAGCGGGTGTTCTTGCACATTCCTGCTGTGCCAGCCGTTGTAATTGAGCAGCAGGTACGGGTCCTGCGGCAGCAGCGGCAGGGTGTCACGCAGTTGATGCAAGCCATCGGTCAGGCGCTGCTGATCCACTTGTGGATCGCCGGACAGGGTGATGTCGAGGTCGGCGTGACGCCCCTCATCGATCAGTTTCAGAACGATGCTCGCCTGTTGCACCTGACCGGCCTGTCGCACTCTGGCGTGGTTGAAACGCACGAAGGCCGACGATTCGGCGGCATAGCCGAGGGTGAACTGTTCCTGCTCGCGCAGGGCCTGTCGCAGGCCGTCGACCAAAGCCTTGAACGACTCGGCCTGGTTTTTCGAGGTGCTCGCATGAGTAGTCATCAGGCGTCTCCTCCAAACACATCAACGTTGCTGAACACGCAGGCCGGCGACGCATGGCCGACGCGGATCACCTGGTTCGGTTCGCCCTTGCCGCAGTTCGGCGTGCCGAGGACGCGGAAGGTGTCGGCATTGCCGACGGCGCTCAGGCTTTTCCAGAACTGCGCGGACACCCCTCGGTAGTTCGGGTTCTTCACCACGCCCTTGAGTTCGCCGTTCTCGATCAACTGGCCCCATTCGCAGCCGAACTGGAACTTGTTGCGGGCATCGTCGATGGACCAGGACCGGTTGGTGCTCATCAGGATGCCGTGTTCGATATTGCCGATCAGGCGATCCAGCGGTTGATCGCCCGGCTCGATGTTGAGGTTGGCCATGCGGTCGATCGGCGGACGGTTCCAGCCGCAGGCGCGGCTGTTGGCGACGCCGGCAAGGCCCGCGCGAAATTGCGACAGCGCACCGCCCAGAGGCCGCAGCAACAGACCTTCGCGAATCAGGAATTGTTTGCTCGCGGCGCTGCCGTCGTCGTCATGGCCGTAGCTGGCCAGCTGCTCGGGAATGTCCGGATCGAAAGTTACATTGAGCAGCCTGGAGCCGTACTGCAGGTGCCCGAAGTCTTCGGCTTTGACGAAACTGGTGCCGGCGTAATTGCGCTCGTCGCCCAGGATGCGATCCAGTTCCAGCGGGTGGCCGATGGATTCGTGGATCTGCAGCATCATCTGGTCGGGCATCAGCAGCAGGTCCCGCGGACCTTGCGGGGTGTTCGGCGCGAGCAGCAATTGCAGCGCCTGATCGGCGACTTTTGGCCCGGCACCGATCAGACCGCAACGGCTGATCACATCGGCGCCGCCCTGCTGGCCGAAGTTCTCGCGACCCAGGCTGCGGGTCTGGCTGTCGTTGCCGTCGTAGGCGGTGACGTCCAGGCCCGGATAGACGAAACGCTGAGCCTGGCGCAGCTCGGCGCCGGCGCTGTTGAGGTAGATCTGCTCGACGTGGGTGATGCCGATGCTCACCTGCCAGTTCACCAGGCGCTCGTCCTTGGGCACGGCAGCGGATTCGGCGCCGAGCAGTTCATAGCACTCGCTCAGGGACGGGAACGGCTGGTCGAGGTTTGGCGAGAAGTAATCGGCCCGGTCGCTGGCGACCGCCTGGTCGCGCAGGTCCAGCAAGGCGTGGGGCTTGAGTTGGCGTGCCTGGTGTTCGGCACGCTCCAGCGCAGCTTGCAGGCCTTGTTGCGACAGGTCATTGGTGGCGGCATAGGCTTCGACCCCGTTGACCCGTACGGTCAGCATCGCGCCTTCGTCACGGCGCAGGCTCGGCGGCTCGGCGACGTTCTTGCGCACCGACAGGTACTGGCCGGACTCGCGCACATATCGCAGGGAAAAGAATTCAGCGCCCGTGCGCAAGGCAGCGAAGCGCTGCTTGAGCTGGGGGTGGAAATCGAACATTCGGGAGACCTCCTTGGTGTGGAGCATCGGTGTTGCGAGGGAGGGGGGAAACGATTGCGTGGCGCTAGAGTAGGCCTGCGTGGGGGGAGGGATCAAGGGAAGGGTTGGCTGGATGTACTGTTTCATCGGGCCCCTTCGCGAGCAAGCCCGCTCCCACACTTGATCTTCAGTGAACACAACATTTGTGTACAACTCGATCAAATGTGGGAGCGGGCTTGCTCGCGAAGGCGGCGCCTCGGTGTAACGGTTTTACGCAGGCTGGGCGATTTCCCGCACCGGCTTGCCCTTCACCGGCGCATCACCGGCCACATAGTAGGCAGCCTTGCTACGCGGCAGCGGCTGGCGGCCACGGATCTTGTCGGCGATTTTCTCGGCCATCATGATCGTCGGCGCGTTCAGGTTGCCGGTGGTGATGATCGGCATGATCGAGGCATCGACCACGCGCAGGCCTTGCATGCCGTGCACGCGACCCTGGCCGTCGACCACCGCCATCTCGTCGGTGCCCATCTTGCACGAGCAGGACGGGTGGAACGCGGTTTCGGCGTGCTCGCGGATGAACTTGTCCAGCTGCTCATCGGTTTGCACTTCAATGCCCGGGCTGATTTCCCGGCCACGGAAGGCGTCCAGTGCCGGCTGCTGCATGATTTCACGGGTCAGGCGGATGCCGTCGCGAAATTCCTGCCAGTCCTGCTCGGTGGCCATGTAGTTGAACAGAATGCTCGGGTGCTGGCGTGGGTCCTTGGACTTGAGCTGGATGCGACCACGGCTCGGCGAGCGCATGGAACCCATGTGCGCCTGGAAACCGTGCTCTTTCACACCGTTGCTGCCGTTGTAGTTAATCGCCACTGGCAGGAAGTGGTACTGGATGTTCGGCCATTCGAATTCCGGACGGGTGCGGATGAAACCGCCGGCTTCGAACTGGTTGCTGGCGCCGATGCCGGTGCCGTTGAACAGCCATTCGGCACCGATGGCCGGCTGGTTGTGCAGCAAAAGCGACGGGTACAGCGACACCGGTTGGGTGCAGGCGTATTGCAGGTACAGCTCGAGGTGGTCCTGCAGGTTTTCACCCACGCCCGGCAGATCGTGGACCACCGGAATATCTAGGCTTTCCAGCAGCTTCTTCGGGCCGACACCGGAACGTTGCAGGATCTGCGGCGAAGCGATGGCACCGGAGCACAGCAGCACTTCCTTGCGCGCCTTCACTTCAACGCGCTCTTCGGCGGCGCCGACCAGGTAACGCACACCGACCGCACGCTTGCCTTCGAACAGGATCTTGTCGGTCAGGGCGTGGGTGACGATGGTCAGGGTCGAACGCTTCTTGGCCACGTCCAGGTAACCGCGGGCGGTGGAAGCACGACGGCCTTTTGGCGTGACGGTGCGGTCCATCGGGCCGAAGCCTTCCTGTTGGTAACCGTTGAGGTCTTCGGTACGCGGGTAACCGGCCTGCACGCCGGCTTCGACCATGGCGTGGAACAGCGGGTTGTTGCCGGCTTTGGGCGTAGTCACGCTGACCGGGCCTTCGCCGCCGTGGTAGTCGTTGGGGCCTATGTCACGGGTTTCCGCCTTGCGGAAATACGGCAGGCAATCGAGGTAGGTCCAGTCTTCCAGGCCTGGCAGTTTCGCCCAGCCGTCGTAGTCCAGGGCGTTACCGCGGATGTAGCACATGCCGTTGATCAGCGAGGAACCGCCCAGGCCCTTGCCGCGACCGCATTCCATCCGGCGACCGTCCATGTGCGGCTCGGGATCGGTTTCGTAGGCCCAGTTGTAGCGACGGCCTTGCAGCGGGAACGCCAGGGCCGCCGGCATCTGCGTGCGGAAGTCCAAGCGGTAGTCCGGGCCGCCTGCTTCGAGCAGCAGGACGGTGACGCCTTCGTCTTCGGTCAGACGGGTCGCCAGGGTGTTACCGGCCGAGCCGGCACCGATGATGATGTAATCGAATTCTTGGGACATTGAATGCACCCTCTTTGAAGTTGGTCAGGTCGCAGGTCGCCAATGCACCACTGACTTGTGGCGAGGGAGCTTGCTCCCGCTCGACTGCGCAGCAGTCGCAAAATCAGCGACCGTGTTCGGTCTGAATGAATGCGGTGCCTGGAGTGGGGGCTGCTTCGCAGCCCAGCGGGAGCAAGCTCCCTCGCCTCAGATGGTTACAACTCCAGGGCCGCGTCAGATCAGAACACCGAGACGTAATCGCCCAGTTCGACCTGTACCGATTTGATGCGGGTGAAGTTGTTCAGCGAGCTGATGCCGTTTTCACGGCCAACACCCGACTGCTTGTAGCCACCGACCGGCATCTTGGCGTCGGATTCGCCCCAGGCGTTGATCCAGCAGATACCGGCTTCCAGTTGATGAATGATGCGGTGGGCGCGGTTCAGGTCTTTGGTGACCACACCGGCGGCCAGGCCGAAGTCGGTGTCGTTGGCGCGGCGGATCACTTCTTCTTCGGTTTCGTAGGTCAGGATCGCCATGACCGGGCCGAAGATTTCTTCACGCACGATGGTCATGTCGTCGGTGCAGTCGGTGAACACGGTCGGTGCAACGAACGCGCCCTTGGCGAATGCGCCGTCGGTCAGGCGCTCGCCGCCACACAGGACGCGGGCACCTTCTTCTTTGCCTTTGGCGATGTAGCCCAGCACGCTTTCCATGTGGGCGAAGCTGACCAGCGGGCCGAAATTGGTGTTTTCGTCTTCCGGGTTACCGATGCGGATACGCGCCACGCGCTCGGCAATCTTGGCTTCGAACGCAGCCTTCATGTGGGCCGGTACGAACACGCGAGTGCCGTTGGTGCAGACCTGACCGGAGCTGTAGAAGTTGGCCATCATTGCGGTGTCGGCGGCGCGATCCAGGTCGGCGTCGTCGCAGATGATCAGCGGGGATTTGCCGCCCAGTTCCATGGTCACGTCTTTGAGCGAAGAGCTGGAGGCGCTGGCCATGACTTTCTTGCCGGTGTCGGTGCCGCCGGTGAACGAGACTTTCTCGATGCGCGGGTGCTCGGTCAGCCAGGTGCCGACTTCGCGGCCGCTGCCGGTCAGGACGTTGAACACACCGGCTGGCAGACCGGCTTCGGTGTAGATCTCGGCCAGTTTCAGGGTGGTCAGCGAGGTGACTTCACTTGGCTTGAAGATCATCGCGTTACCAGCGGCCAGGGCCGGTGCGGATTTCCACAGGGCGATCTGGATCGGGTAGTTCCACGCGCCGATACCGGCCACGACGCCCAGCGGCTCGCGACGGGTGTAGACGAAGGACGTGGTGCGCAGCGGAATCTGCTCGCCTTCGATGGCCGGCACCAGGCCTGCGTAGTACTCCAGCACGTCGGCGCCGGTGACGATGTCGACGTAACGGGTTTCGGAGTAGGCCTTGCCGGTGTCCAGGGTTTCCAGGGCAGCCAGTTCGTCGTTGCGCTCACGCAGGATTTCCACGGCGCGACGCAGGATGCGCGAACGCTCCATGGCGGTCATGGCGGCCCAGATTTTCTGGCCCTTTTCGGCGCTGACCACGGCGCGCTCGACGTCTTCCTTTGTGGCACGTTGTACTTTTGCGAGGACTTCACCGTTAGCCGGGTTGATGGCTTCGAAAGTGGCATCGCTGCCAGCGTCGCTGTAACCGCCATCGATGTAGAGTTTTTGCAGTTCGAAACGGGCCATAAAGTCCTCGCAAGTGCATAAGTGGTGGCACGAATCGGGTGTCGAGCGTTCTTGGTGTGCTCTAACTCACCCGCTTGGCCAGTTGGAAATCCATGTATTCGTAAGCGATCTGTTGCGCCTGCTCGGTGTCGAAAGCGTCTCCCGACAGCGCGCCGCGCAACCACAAGCCGTCAATCAACGCTGCCAGGCCACGGGCTGCACTGCGCGCCTCTTCGAGCGGCAATACGCGGCGGAACTGGCAGCACAGGTTGGAATACAGACGGTGATCGTTGATCCGCTGCAACCTGTGCAATGACGTCTGGTGCATGCTGGTGGCCCAGAAGGCCAGCCAGGTTTTCATTGCCGGGCCATTGACCTGGCTGGCGTCGAAGTTGCCTTCGATAATCACCTGCAGATGCGCCCGGGGGCTGTCATCTTTCAGCGCCTGACGGCGCGCGGTGACGTTCTCGCTCAGGACGCTCATCAGGTACCCCATGGTGGCGGCGATCAGGCCATTCTTGTCCTGAAAGTAGTGACTGATGATGCCGTTCGAGACACCGGCCAGACGGGCGATCAGCGCAATGCTGGCGTCCCCCATTCCGACCTGATCGACGGCCTGCAAAGTGGCTTCGATCAATTGCTGGCGGCGGATGGGTTGCATACCGACCTTGGGCATCTTGCACATCTCCTTAAGCCCTTGCGGCAGTCGTCAAGCGGCTACCGGCTTGTGGGCCAGTCTATTTTGTTTTGATTGAACGTTCAATCAACAAAGAATAAGATCCGCGACAATTCGTCGCTGTTGAAGGTTTTTCCTACACGTAAATGGCGGCAAACCGACATCCGAAAAGAGCTCGAAACCGGTGCGCCACGGCGTCCCCAGGGTTCGGGCTCTTTTCCGGCTGTCTTTATATCACCCACCGGTCGGCTGCCCACTTACCGATTGGTCGGGTAACACATTGCCTTGCGTTCTTCTCTCGCACTGCCCGGAGCATCTGTGCCATGAGTTCTGCCTCGCTAATAAAGACCCCACCGGAAAAGGTGACGGTCAACGGTTGGGTGTTCTACACCTCGACCGCGTTGATTCTGTTGTTGACCGCCATTCTGATCATCGCCCCGCAAGAGGCCGGCAGAATGCTGGGTACGGCGCAAGCCTGGTTGTCCCGCAGCTTCGGCTGGTACTACATGGTGGTGATTGCCGCCTACCTGATCTTCGTTGTCGGTCTGGCGTTCTCGTCCTACGGCAAACTGAAACTGGGCAGCAAGGATGACACCCCGGACTTCAGCTACGGCGCCTGGGCGGGAATGCTGTTCTCCTCGGGTATCGGCATTTCGCTGCTTTACTTTGGTGCTTCCGAACCGCTGGATCACTATTTCAACCCGCCAGAAGGCGTGGCCGGCAGCAACCTGGCGGCACGTCAGGCGGTGCAGCTGACGTTCCTGCACTGGGGCCTGCACGGCTGGGCGATCTATGCGCTGGTCGGCCTGGCCGTGGCGTACTTTGCCTACCGTCACAACCAGCCGCTGGCGCTGCGTTCGGCGTTGTATCCGCTGGTGGGCGAGCGCTGGGTCAAGGGCGCGGCCGGTCATGCGGTGGACGGCTTCGGCATGTTCGTGACCCTGCTGGGTCTGGTGACCAACCTGGGGATTGGTTCGCTGCAAGTGTCGTCGGGCCTGGAAAACCTGTTCGGCATGGAGCACAGCAACACCAACCTGCTGATCGTGATCATCGTGATGAGCACCGTGGCGACCATTGCTGCCGTGTCGGGCGTGGAAAACGGCATCCGTCGTCTGTCCAACCTCAACATCGTGCTGTTCAGCGGTCTGTTGATTTTCGTGCTGCTGTTCGGCCCGACCCTGCACCTGCTCAACGGCTTCGTGCAGAACATCGGTGACTACCTCAACGGCGTGGTGCTCAAGACGTTCGACCTCTACGTGTACGAAGGCGACACTGAGAAGTCTGACCGCTGGCTGGGCCTGTGGACCCTGTTCTACTGGGCCTGGTGGATTTCCTGGGCCCCATTCGTGGGCATGTTCGTCGCGCGTATTTCCCGTGGTCGCACGGTGCGTGAAATGGTCGCCGGCGTGCTGCTGATTCCGCTGGGTTTCACCCTGGCGTGGCTGTCGATCTTCGGTAACTCGGCCCTGGACCTGGTGATGAACCACGGGGCGGTGGAGCTGGGCAAAACAGCGCTGGAACAGCCGTCCATGGCGATCTACCAGTTGCTGGAGCATTACCCGGCGTCGAAGGTGGTGATCGGCGTTTCGATTTTCGTCGGTTTCGTGCTGTTCCTGACCCCGGCGGATTCCGGCGCGGTGATGATGGCGAACCTGTCGTGCAAGGGTGGCAACGTCGACGAAGATGCGCCGCACTGGTTGCGCATCTTCTGGTCGGTGGTGATCACCCTGGTGACCATCGGTCTGCTGTTCGCCGGTAACTTCGAGGCCATGCAAACCATGGTAGTGCTGGCCGGCCTGCCGTTCTCGGTGGTGCTGGTGTTCTTCATGTTCGGCTTGCACAAGGCCATGCGCCAGGACGTGCAGATCGAGCAGGAACAAGCGGAACTGGCGGCACGTAGTCGTCGTGGTTTCACTGAGTTGCTGACCGAGTTGGACCTGCAACCGAGCCAGCTGCAAGAGCGTGCCAGCACAGTGGCAGACCGTGTTACGAGTTAATGAAGCTTCACCCGAGACGTGCTCGATCAGTTTGACAGCCATCGCCAGCTGCTTGGCCGGGTCTATAGCTGCGTTCTAAGGTTCTGCGGTGTTTTCAGCAACACCGCAGATCCACTGTGGCGAGGGAGCTTGCTCCCGCTCGGCTGCGCAGCAGTCGTAAATCCCGGGTAACGCGTTCTACCTGAAGAACCTCGGTGTCAGGTTTTGGGGCTGCTTCGCAACCCAGCGCGAGCAAGCTCCCTCGCCACAGGGGTCATGTGTTGACTGTCTGATGTGTGCACAAACAAAAACGCCGCGATCTCTCGCGGCGTTTTTGTGTCTGTTGCCTTAGCCCAGGTTCTTGCCGAGCAGCGCGTGGTACAACTCGCTGTCGCCGAGGATCCCGACGACTTTGTTGTTGTCGTGCAGCACCAGTTTATTGCCAGTCTGGTAGCGAATCTGCAGCGCGTCGCGCATGCCGATGTTCGAATCCACCAGGGTCGGGCGACGGCCCAGGCCTTCGACGGCTTGCCCCGGTGCCCAGTTCTGCAGGTCCAGCACCGAACCGTTCTGGCGAGCTCCCTTGATGGTGTTGCCTTCGGCCAGATCCAGCCACGAGTCGCCACCCGGATCCAGGCACACCGAACCGTTGATGCGTTTGCAGTTATCCAGGGTGCGCATCAGGCTGCGACCGCACAGCACGTTCAGCGGGTTGGTGTGGGCCACGAAGGTCCGCACGTAATCGTCCGCCGGGTTGAGAACGATCTCTTCAGGCTTGCTGTACTGGATGATCCGGCCGTCTTTCATGATCGCGATACGGCTGCCCAATTTCAGGGCCTCGTCGAGGTCATGGCTCACGAACACAATGGTCTTGCTCAGCTTGCGTTGCAGCTCCAGCAGTTCATCCTGCAGACCCTGGCGAATCAGCGGGTCGAGTGCCGAGAACGGTTCGTCCATCAGCAGGATGTCGGCGTCCATCGCCAGCGCACGGGCCAGGCCCACGCGCTGTTGCATACCGCCGGAGAGCTCATCGGGCTTCTTGTTGCGCCATTGGGTCAGGCCCACCAGTTCGAGCTTGTCGTCGACCAGTTTCTTGCGTTCCTTCTCCGGACGGCCCTGCATTTCCAGACCAAAACTGATGTTCTCCCGCACCGTCAGCCAGGGCATCAGGGCGAACTTCTGGAACACCATCGCGATGCGCTTGGTACGCATCATTTTCAGTTCGGCGGCGGTGCAGGAAGCAATGTTGATCTGCTTGCCTTCGTGCTCGACGAACAGCTTGCCGCGGCTGACGGTGTTGAGGCCGTTGATGCAGCGCAGCAGGCTGGACTTGCCGGAGCCGGACAGGCCCATCAGCACGCAGATTTCACCTTTTTCGATATCCAGGCTGGCCTTTTCGACGCCAACGATCTGCCCGGTCTTTTTCAGGATCTCGCTGCGGGTCAGGCCCTGATCCAGCAGTTTGAGTGCCTCGCGCGGATCCTTGGTGAAGATTACGTCGACGTCTTCGAAGCGAATTATGCTCATGCGTCACCCCCTACTTTAGCGTCGGGTTGTTTGCAGATACGGTCGAGCATGATCGCCAGCAGTACGATCGCCAGGCCCGCTTCGAAGCCCAGGGCGATATCAGCAGTGTTCAGTGCGTTGACCACCGGTTTGCCCAGTCCATCGGCGCCCACCAGTGCCGCGATCACCACCATCGACAGCGACAGCATGATGCACTGGGTGATGCCGGCCGCGATGCTCGGCATGGCGTGGGGCAGTTCGATCCTTGTGAGCAGTTGGCGACGCGAACAGCCGAAGGCTTTACCGGCGTCCATCAATTCTGCGGGCACATCGCGGATGCCCAGGTAGGTCAGGCGGATCGGCGCAGCAATGGCGAACACCACTGTGGAGATCAGGCCCGGTACCACGCCCAGCCCGAAGAGGGTCAGGGTAGGAATGAGGTAAACGAAGGTCGGTACGGTCTGCATCAGATCGAGTACCGGACGCATTAAAGTGTAGAACATCGGCTTGTGCGCGGCGACGATGCCCAGCGGCACGCCGATGACCACGCAGACCAGGGTCGCGAACAT
>DATMUG010000077.1:0-1612 GCA_035563915.1 Pseudomonas sp.
AAGCGCCGGCAGCCTCAATGAAATTTGTGCGGCTGCTATTGCATTCGCGAGCAAGCCCGCTCCCACATTAGATTGTGTTGTGAAAACAATTGCGAACTTCAGGGGTTCAGGCGGCAGCCCTGTCGTTCACCGACCCACACCGCACTGTTGCTGCGCCCCATGCCACTGACGGTGATCCGCTTTGCAGCAACGTCATCGCTGAACCCGCTGATCGGCAACCACTGCTTCACGTAGCTGTGGCAATACCCGGCTTCGTTGTTCATCACATACCGACACGAACAATATTGCTTGGCGGTGTAGGCGCTGATGATGTCGGGGAAGGCCCACAAGGCCACTCGCTCGTGCCAGATCCAACCGAGCAAGGCGAGCAGCAGGATCAGCAGCAGCGAACGGATCGGATGGCGACGCAGGAAACCGCTCATGGCTGCACCTTCGTGGCAAACGCGTTGCGCGCGAGTTTGAGCAGTTCGTTGTGCCGATAGCTGCCGTCGCGATCATCGCCGTAACGGACGATCACCAGGTTCTCGCTGGGGATCACGTACATCGCCTGCCCCCAATGACCCAGCGCGGCGAAGGTGTCGGCGGGTGCATCGGGCCAGGGTCGAGCCGCGCCATCGGCCGCGCGATTGAGCCACCAATGGCCGCCCGGCACCGCTTCATCCTGATGAGCCCGATAGTGCGCGAACGGCTCGCGGTTGAAGGCGACCCAATCCCTGGGCAGTAACTGCCGATCCCCCCAGCGACCGTCGCGGGCCATCAACAGACCGATGCGCGCCAGATCGCGAGCGCTGAGGTAGGCATAGGACGAGGCGACGAAGATGCCCGTGGCGTCGGTTTCCCAGACCGCATGACGGATGCCCAGCGGTTCGAAGAGCGCAGTCCACGGATAGTTGGCATAGCGCTGCGGGCCGACGATGGTTTTCAAGGCGGCGGACAACAGATTGCTGTCACCGCTGGAATATCGAAACGCCTGCCCCGGTGCGGCGTAGCTTTCGTGAGCGGCGGTGAACGCAGCCATGTCCCCATGACCACGGGTATAGAGCATGGCCACCACCGAGGATTTCAGCGGGGCGTATTCGTAGTCTTCCTGCCAGTCCAGGCCCGAGGCCCAGTGCAGCAAATCGGCCAGGGTCAGGTTCGGATGTTTTTTCAACGGCGGGTAATAGTTGGCGGCCGGATCTTGCAGCTTGAATCGACCTTCGCCGTAAGCCACACCGAGCACCGTGGCCATCAGGCTCTTGCTGATGGACCAGGTCAGGTGCGGTGTGTCGGCGGTGGTCGGGCCGGCGTAGTGTTCGTAGATCAACTGGCCGTCGCGGATCACCAGCAAGGCGTCGGTGCGGATGCCTTTGTGGGTGCTGTCATCGCGGGGTGGGAAGGCGTAGGCCTCAAGTGCTTCAAGTGCCGGGCCGGAGATGGCCGGGCCGGTGGGCCATTGCTCGGCGGGCCAGTTTTCAGCATGGGCCGAGAGGCTGAGCAGCACGGTGAAAAGCAGGGACAAGCCTTTGAACATGGCGGGGGCTCATAAGGAATAACCCGCTGAGCCTAGTCGAGGTTGATGACAGTTCCGGGATTTGTGTTGCCCTTCAGGCCGCCTTCGCGAGCAAGCCCG
>DATMUG010000078.1:0-16941 GCA_035563915.1 Pseudomonas sp.
AAAACGCTGCACCTCAAAGCGCCCGCACTCCGGGCGCTTTTTTGTTCCCATTCTTTAAACTTGATTAAAGTACGTTTGCGCAGTTTCCGACGATCATTCCCTTACGGTTCTTGAAGTGAATTAACGGGGGAATATCTATGCGGCCAAATGAATTCAAAGAGCAACACAAACTGAAAAATAAATACGCCGTGAGCGGGTCTGAGCTAGCTTCCAGCATGGCGGCGGTAATGGGGGCGCTTCTCCGCAAGCATGGTATCCAGGATCAAAAGGCTGACGAAGTTGCCCTGGAAGCTATTGAAGAAATGCGCCGCGAGTACGGAGGCACACAGCTCTATTTCAGTCGTGAAGAGACACTTCAAAAAGCCGCAATCCATGAAGAGGTTTTTGATCTATTTGACCGCAATGAAATGACCGTGCCGGATCTAGCACTGAAGTACGGCTTCAGCACGGCCTGGGTCTACGCCATCATCAGGAACATCCGGCGTCGGCGCAAAGAGGAGCGCGATGCGCAAGCCTCAGCCGCTCTGAAAGGTAACCAGGAACGCTGGAAGCGGGAGAGCTAAGACATGGCTCGCCAGCACAAGCTATTTCAGATTTTCCGAGCAGGCCGTCACATCACCATGGGCGGTCAGGTCATGGAGTTCACCGAGTCTGATCTAGAAAGGACGGTAGCGGTTTACTCACAAAAGCTGAGAGAGGCACCGTTAGTGCTGGGGCACCCTAAGAATGATCTGCCTGCTTTCGGTGAAGTCACAGGGGTGTTGGCGAAAGGAGGCATTCTATACGCCCAAGCAGACGTTAAACCGAGCTTGATTAACCTGGTGCGCGCAGGAAGTTATCGCAACATATCAGCATCGTTTCACCATCCGAATCATCCTGACAACCCTACTCCAGGTGCCTATTACCTGAAGCATGTGGGCTTCCTGGGCGCAATGCCTCCCGCAGTCAAAGGCCTTGTGCCGCCCACCTTCTCGGAATCAAGCGGGGCTCTGTGCTTCTCCGAGGGTTACGCACTATCGGCAGGGAATCGCCGACCAGGTAGTGCTTGGGAGCAACGTCTAGACCTTGATCATGACCGCATGGCAATGCATAGCCTTGCCTGTGAGTACCAGGAAGTTTGCCCAGAGTTGACCTATTCAGAAGCCATACAGCACGTCAGAGGCGTGCTGTTTTTCTAATCGACGGAAACCATGACATGACCCATGTAAATACCGCACCGGCAACCACCCCCCAAATCACTGACGCCAACTTGAGCCTGGAAGCCAAAATGACCCAATCCACCTATGTCGAAAACCTCAAGTCAGAGCACAGCAAGTTATTGCTCGAAGTAGAGAAAGAAGAGCAAAAGCTGAGTGACTTGGAGCGCGAAAAAGACGAAATGCAAGCACAGGTCGAAAACTCACTCGGCCCGAATGGTCGCCGCACTAACGCATCATTACCCCTTCAGCGAGCGCATTCGGATTTAACATTCAAGTACGACAGCTGCAAAAGTAAGCTTGGTGCTGCGAGGGCTCGACTCCGTGAGCTTGATCGCTCGCTTACGGCTGAGAGCCAAGTGCAGAAGCACCGCGACGAGTTACTGAACGCTCAGTCGCAACTGGTGGTCGCGGAGGCAAACAAACGTCGGGTTGATACCGTCTGCAATGAGCTGAGAGCAGAACTGACGAAGGAAGAAGAATCCCTACAAAAGGCGCTGGAGCAGCACGCAGACCAGCAGTTGGAAGCCAGGTTAGCGGGCGATAGTGGATCGTCATTGCCTAAAGCTGTCGCGGACTTGCATGCCAGCATCAACGGCAAACGAGCGACGTTAACCGCTGCTGAAAGTCGCAAACAGTCGTGCGCTGATGAGATTGACTCTCTCCAGCAAAAAATCCGACAAGAAAAGGCAAATTGGGAAACGGCTCGTTTGGCCCTTGCCGAATTGAGGCAGTGCGTTGCTCTTGAAGGCATCATGCCTGTAATCGCGGCGCACCTCGCTGCCATGCGGGAGTCTGGGCATAGTTACAGCAAAACCTCCATCACGGTCACTGTGGGAGTTGACGAGATCGAGGCGGCACGAATCGAGCTGCGTAAAGAGCTTCTGAGCGAAGCCTGACGAAAATGTCCTCGTAATGTACGAGGTGAACTGGTCTATTTTGAAATTCCGTTGCAACGGGCGCAAAAATATCTGATTCGATTTATCTCAAATCTACGCTCTGATTTTTCGCGCCCAGCATCAGATGAAGTCATGTTCGACGTACCCACCCCACAGATCCTCGGGGCCTTTGACACCCAGTTGCCGGGCGACTTCGGCGCCCACCAGGGTTTGCGTGGGCAATACGTAAATGTCTCGATCGCGATGGCGTTGATGGTCGTAACTGCCACCGAACTTGAGCCCGAGTATCTGCGCCAGCCATTTGGCCAGCGCGCGATTGGTTTCGACTTCATGCTCAGGTGCGTCGGCATTCACCGAATGAGCGACCATCAGTTTTTTGCGGTTTATTGGGGTCATGGGTCCCCCTTCAATCGGCGCTAGATGAATATGGTTGATGGGGTGCAGGGATCAGGCCAATCGGGGGGACAGGGAAAGGCTTTTTGAATCAGGCGTTTGTGCGATGGGTGATGGCAGGAAGCCTGTTTGATTCTGCACGAGGGCGTCCGGACATCAGGCATTTTGCACGACCGAACATTACGCAGGACCTAATGTGGAGCGGGCTTGCTCGCGAAGAGGGTGTGTCAGTCAACTTCAATACTGGCTGGCAGACCGCATTCGCGAGCAAGCCCGCTCCCACAGGGATTTATGGTGTACGCCTAACGCGCAGCGGCATTCGGCGTCACCCCAAAACGCGCCCGATAATCACTGGGCGCCAGTCCGGTGATTTTCTTGAAGGTCGAACGAAACGCCCCCGGGTCCTGATAGCCCACGGTCCAGGCGATGTAATCGATGGTGCCGTTGGTGAATTCGAGCATTTCCCGTGCCTTGCCCACTCGCAGATGCTGGCAGTACTCCGTGGGCTTGAGCCCGGTCGCCGCACGGAAGCGCCGCAGGAACGTGCGCTCCTCCAGCCCTGCACGCTCGGCCATCGCCGTCAGTGACACATCGGTGGCGCCGGTGCCTTGCAGCCAGTGCTGGACCTTGAGAATAGAGGCGTCGCCATGGCTGAGGATCGGGGCGAAGTTGCTGCCGCACTCACTGGCGCTGTCGCTGTGCTCCACCACCAGAAAACGCGCGGTGCCAGTGGCGATGCTCGGCCCCAGCAAACGATCGACCATGCGCAGGCCCAATTCGGACCAGGCCATCAGCCCGGCGGTGGTGATCAGGTCGCCGTCATCGACGATGGGCGTATCGGCCTTGAGCTGGATCGCCGGGTAACGCTCGGCAAAGGATTTGGCCGAGGTCCAGTGGGTCGTGGCACTGCGGCCGTCAAGCAGACCGCTTTCGGCCAGCAACAGCGAGCCCACGCACACACCGCCCAAGGTCGCGCCAAGGGCGTGCTGCTGCCGAAGCCAATCAAGCAAAACCTTGGGGGCCTGGCCTTCGCTGAACCCGGCAATCGACGGCGGAATCAGCACTGCCACCAGGGCACCGTCCGCCCCGCCGTGACTGTCATACACCCGAACGGGGGCCTGGTTGCCATCGACCTGCCAATGGCTGACGCGCAGTAATGGCAATTGCGCCGTCTGGTGCTCGGCAGCGATCCGGTTGGCCACCCCGAACAGGTCGGTCAATCCATGCACCGCCGCCATCTGGGCGCCGGGATAGATCAACACGCCCAACTCGACGATTGCCCTTTGTGCATCCATTGTCAGTTTTCCCCCTTCTATTGTCGGTGCGGCCAATCCCCGCAAGGCGCGCCAGCGCCAATACTTCATTCCACACCCAAATCCCACTTCGAGGTAACAGTCATGGCCAAGCAAGCACTCATCGTAGTTGATATCCAAAACGACTACTTCCCTCAGGGCAAGTGGCCGCTGGCCGGCGCCGATGCCGCCGCAGACAATGCCGTGCGCCTGCTCAAGGCCTTTCGTGAGGCGGGCGATTCGGTGGTGCATATTCGCCACGAATTCACCTCCGACACCGCGCCGTTTTTCACCCCGGGCTCCGAAGGCGCAAAACTGCACCCCAAGGTCCTCAACCAGGCCAACGAGCCGGTGGTGCTCAAGCATTTCGTCAACTCGTTCCGCGAAACCCAACTGCAGTCGATCCTCGACGAGCAAGGCATCAAAGAACTGGTGGTGGCCGGTAGCATGAGCCACATGTGCATCGATGGCATCACCCGTGCCGCCAACGATCTGGGCTACAGCGTCACGGTGATCCACGACGCCTGTGCCTCCCGCGATCTGGAGTTCAACGGCGTGACGGTTCCGGCGGCTCATGTACATGCGGCCTTCATGTCGGCGCTTGGTTTTGCTTACGCCAAGGTGATCTCGACGGATGAATTTCTGTCCGCGTAACGTGCTTCGGCAAGCCATGCTCCTACCGTTCTGATCGACGCCGGAAAACCCGCAAGGCCAGTAGCCCATACCTGCTACTGGCCTTTTTTGTGTGACTGAATATCTCACGCGTGAGCCATTGTGAGTCACCGGAATTGACTGTAGTGTTTCCACGCGTGAGTTTTCATAACGGGGTCGGCACCATGAAAAGCAGCGCTCCAGAGTCGGCAAGTCGCAAGGAAGAGCGCTCCAAACCGTCCACCAAAAAGCCATCGAGCTTCTACATGAAGCAGATGCGCGCGGGCCTTGCCGCCGCCGGTTATGTGAAACACGAGGCTTGGGTGCTTCCCGAAAATCGAAGCCTGCTCAAGCAAATGGAGCAACAGCTACGCCAACCGATTCAGGCTGGCTCATTCATGTCGGAGAATTACATGAGCGCAGGTAACAACTGGACCATCGATCGCCTGTTCACCGCCCTTCAGGCGCTGGACGAAGTGGTATCGCAAGAAATCACCCTCTCCCTCGTTCAAGGCTCCGAATCCAGCATCAAGCTGGAAATGAACGAATCGGGCGGCCTGCCAATCTACGTCGCGGTGGTTGGCGAGCAGATCATCGTCGACACCGTACTGGTCGACATCGATTCGATCAGCGACGTGCGCGGCTTCAACGATGCCGTACTGCGCAGCCGGGAGCTGTTCCCGCTGTCCTCGATCGGCATCGAATCCATGCCGAACGGGCAGACCGTCTACAACATGTTCGGCGCGCTGAGCTCCGACTCCAGCCTGACCAACGTGGTCACCGAGATCAAAACCCTGGTGGACAACGTGCATCGCGCCAGCGAAGCCTTCGAACACTTCTTCAAGTAACCCTTATCTTCCAAGCCATTCGCAAACAGGGAATTTCCAATGACTCAGTCCATCTGGAGCAAGTTGTTCACCGCATTGCGCGGCGGCGCCAGCGAAGTCGGCGAAGCCATCGTCGACCAGCAGGCCCTGCGCATCCTCGACCAGGAAATCCGCGACGCCGACAGCGCCCTGGCCAATGCCCGGCGCGAGCTGGTCACCATCATGGCCAAACACAAACTCTCGGCCGATCGCGTCAGCGAGTACAACGCCAAGATCAAGGACCTGGAATCCAAGGCACTGGCCGCGATTCAGGCCAATCGCGAAGACCTGGCGCTGGAAGTGGCCGAAGCCATTTCGACGCTGACCAATGAATTGGATGTCGAGCAAAAGCAGGCCACCGAGTTCGGCACCTACGCCGACAACATGCGCAAGGACATCAACAAAGCGGAAGCGCGGATCAAGAGCCTGCGCCAACAAGTGGATATGGCCAAGGCCCGCGAAAGCGTGCAGAAAGCCCAGGTCAGCGCTTCGATCGCCAGTGGCGGCGCCAACGGCAAGCTGGAAACCGCCGTCGGCACCCTCAATCGCCTGCAAGCCAAGCAACAGCAGCGCGCGGCTGAAATCAGCGCCCAGGATGAACTGGCCGACGCTTCGACCGGCAACGATCTGGAACGTAAACTGCGCGAGGCTGGCATCACGCCGGACGCCGGCAGCGCCAACGCCATTCTCGAGCGCCTGAAAAAACAATCGACCGAGTAATTCAACCGGCAACCGCGCACCAGGAAGGGCATTGATTGCCCTTCTTTCATTTTGTCGATTCGAGGGAACGCGCCCGCTTCGCCTTTCCCCCTCAAGGAAGCCTTCAATGGGATGGTTTAAAAAGTTAATGGGGCTTGAAGCCCCGAACTCGAACTCCAAGTGGATCGCCAACGACAACGTGCCGTTCAATGAGGCGCTTACCGGGCCGCTGGGCCTGGCATTCGGCAAGGGCGTGATGTTCGACTCGACCCTGAAGCTGCTGCTTGACGGCAAGACCACTGTCGCAATCCCCGAATCCCAACAGATCTGGAGCGCCGGCACCCTTGAGCTCGGTCAATCGACCTGGCTGTCACGCTATTACCTGAACGACGAAGACCATTGGCTGCAGGTACACACCACCGGCGATATCGCCGGCCAGGTCGAATCGGTGATTCTGTTCAATTACCTCGACTACGTCACCATCAGCAGTGAAGCGGAGCTGCGGCGACTGGCAGGCCCCGACAGCCTGATCGGTTTGCCGACCTACACCCACGAAGGCGTCATGTACACCCGCGAATGGGGTACCGAGGCAGGCCAGACGGAATTGGTGGCGCTGAGCGAACACTTGAGCAACCGGGATGAGACCTACCGCATCGAGCACCACTCGATGCTCTACGCCCGCGAAACAGGCCTGACCAATCGCCGGGAGTTCCTGCTGTTTTCCGTTGAGGAAGACGCTGAAGGCACCATCAGTCTGAGCACATCACGGGGCATCTCCCTCTACACCACTGACCTGACCATTTTTTAAACAGGACGTTATCCATGCTGGAAGCACTCTCCATTTCGCTGAACAAAGCCGCCGTGCTCGGTTTTGTTTCGTACCTCGTCGGCGCCGCCCTGCTGTTCGCGCTGTTCCAGTTCATCTACACCCGCATCACGCCGCACAAGGAGTTCGAACTGATCCGTTCGGGCAACGTTGCCGCGGCAATCGCCCTGGGTGGCGCGATCATCGGCTTCGCCATTCCAGCCAGCAATGTCATCGCCTACTCGATCAGCCTCCTGGACTTCGTCGTGTGGGCCGTGATCGCCGCTTTCGTGCAGTTGCTGGCGTTTCTGCTGACCAGCCTGGTGCTCAAAGGCGCTTCCGAGCGCATTCAAAAAGGTGAGATCGCGGCGGGTATCTACGTGGCGGCAGTGGCCATCAGCGTCGGCATGTTGAACGCCGCGTGCATGACCCCTTCCCAGAACTGACCGCGCGGAGATCCGGATGAAACGAAGCAAGTACGTACAGCTTTCGCTGGCTGCGTCGGTCGCCATGGCGATATCAGGCTGCGGGCCAACGGAAAAAACCTACTCGGTGCAGAAGAAGTACAACTTCCAGTCCGTCCAGCAGTGCGCCGATGAAAAACTCCCGGTGGACATCTGTTCCGACGCCTACATGACTGCCCTGGCCGAACATCGCCGCATGGCCCCGGTGTACGACAGTCAGGCCGATTGCGATGCCGACTTCGTTGCCGACTGGTGCCAGCAGGACTCGGCCGGCAAGTTCGTCCCCAGGCTGGGCGGCTTCGAGCTGACGGCTGATGGCCAGGTCACCCAATCCCAGGTCGACGCGGCGCGGGCCCAACTGCCCGCATCGGAAGCCAACAGCGGCGGCTCGGGATTTTCCACCGGCAGCCTGCTGACGGGCCTGCTGATCGGCAACATGCTGAGCAACAACCGCAACAGCTACTACTCGGAGCCGGTGTACCGCTATCGAGACGATCGCGGCAATTACGGTTCGTCGACACTCAGCCAGCGCATTGCCAAGGGCACGACATTCACCCGTTCCAACCAGGCGAAATACGGTAGCGGCTACAGCGCCTCGAGTACTCGCTCCGCCAGCAAGCCAATCTCCGTGGCCTCCTCCACCTCCCGTGGCGGCTTCGGCAGCAAAGCCAGTGCCCGCAGCGGCTGGGGCGGCGGATCGAGCAGTTGAGGACGCAGGACCATGAAGAAAATCCATTGCACGCCGCGGCATGACTGGAAGCAGACGGCCGAGAGTCTCGGCTTTCTGTTCCATACCATCGACGATGAACCCTACTGGGATGAAAGCGCGTATTACCAGTTCACCCTCAAGCAGATTGAAAACGATCTTGAGGACCCGACCAACGAGCTTCATGAAATGTGCATGGATCTGGTGGCCCGCGTGGTCCAGAGCGAGGAGCTGCTGGAGCGCCTGAGCATTCCCGCACCTTTCTACGACCTGATCCGTACGTCATGGCTCGAAGGCCATCCGCACCTGTACGGGCGCATGGATTTCTCCTACAACGGCACCGGTCCCGCCAAGCTGCTGGAGCTGAACTACGACACCCCCACCAGCTTGTATGAAGCCGCCGCCTTTCAATGGGGCTGGCTGGAACAATGCATCGAGCGCGGCTTGCTGCCCAAGGAAGCCGATCAGTTCAACAGCATCGACACCAAACTGCATCAAGCCTTTGCCCAGCTTCAGCTCAAGCAGCCGTTCTACTTCGCGTCGATGAAAGACTCGGTCGAAGACAAAGGCACTACCGACTACCTGCGCCTGATCGCTGCAAAGGTCGGGATCGAATCACGGCATATCGATATCGAAGACATCGGGCTCACCCGTGATGGGCGTTTCGTCGATCTCGAAGATCGCTGGATTGCTCACCTGTTCAAGCTGCATGCCTGGGAGTTCATCTTCCACGAACCCTTTGGCGCAGCGATTGCCCAGAGTGACACGCAGTTTTTCGAGCCGGCCTGGAAGTCGATCATTTCCAACAAAGGCATCCTGCCGCTTCTGTGGGAGTTCAATAAAGGTCATCCGAATCTGCTGGCGGCCCACCTGGATACCGATCCCGGCAAAGCCGTGCCCAAAGGCTGGGTGCGCAAACCCTTTTTCTCCCGGGAGGGCGCCAACATCGAGTTGCAAACCGCTGATGGCTTGATCGTGAAGGAGGATGGCCCCTACACGGATGCGCCATTCATCTTGCAGGAGTTCGCTTCGCTTCCGAAGTTTGACAACAGCTATACGCTGATTGGCTCCTGGGTCATCGGCGATCAGGCCGCGGGTATAGGCGTGCGGGAGGACAACAGCCTGATCACCAAGGATTCGAGCCGATTCCTGCCTCACCTGATACTCGACTGAAAAATCGCAGGCAACAAAAAGCCCGACATCCTTTGGGGGATGCCGGGCTTTGTTGTTCAAAGCTGTTGCTTAGAACGGGATATCGTCATCAAAGCTGTCGAAATCCGGAGCGGGTTGCGGCGCGGCCTGTTGTGGCGCTGGACGCTGCTGCGGTGCCGACTGCTGCGGGCGAGGAGCCTGCTGGCGGGGCGCGGATTGCTGGTAGTTGTTGCCACCGCCTTGTTGGTCGCCCTGTTGTGGACGGCCGCCCAGCAGTTGCATGGTGCCTTGCATGTCGACCACGATTTCGGTGGTGTAACGCTTGATGCCGTCTTTTTCCCACTCGCGGGTCTGCAGCTTGCCTTCGATGTAGACTTGCGAGCCTTTACGCAGGTATTCGCCGGCGATTTCCGCCACTTTGCCGAACATCGATACACGGTGCCATTCGGTCTTTTCGACTTTCTGACCGGTTTGCTTGTCGGTCCATTGTTCGCTGGTCGCCAGACTCAGGTTGGTCACGGCATTGCCGTTCGGCAGGTAGCGAACTTCAGGATCCTGGCCGCAAGTGCCTACCAATATGACTTTGTTAACCCCACGGGCCATTACGTTCTCCTAGGCTACGCACGCTGCCCCGGCCGGGTTGTTCACCAGGTTTTCCAGGGTGGTGCGATCCAATAGTTCGGTGTCCAATTTGATGTAAATCGCCGCTTCGTCCGCGACAATCACCGCATCTGTTACCCCTACGACGGCCTTCAGGCGCTCTACCAGACCCGCTTCGCGGATCGCTTCGGGCGACAACGGCAAGCGCAGGCTCGTCACATAGGGAGGTTCGCGCATGGTAACAGCAAAGGCCAACCAAAGTGCAGCCAGCCCGGCACATCCAAGGAACACAACCGACAAACCGCCGTGCTGGAACATCCAGCCGCCGAGTATCCCGCCCAATGCCGATCCGAGGAACTGACTGGTGGAGTAAACCCCCATCGCCGTGCCCTTGCCGCCAGCCGGTGAAACCTTGCTGATCAGCGACGGCAGTGAAGCCTCCAGAAGATTGAACGCGGTGAAGAACACCACCGTACCGATCACCAGAGTCCGCAAGCTGTCGCCGAACTGCCAGAAGAATAGCTCAGTGAGCATCAGCGTCATGACGGCGCCGAGCAAAACTCGTTTCATTTTGCGTTTCTTCTCGCCGTAGATAATGAACGGGATCATGGCGAAGAAGGAAATCAGCAGCGCGGTCAGGTATACCCACCAGTGCTGCTCCTTGGGCAGCCCGGCCTTTTCGACCAGCGCCAGCGGCAAGGCCACGAAGCTCGACATCAACATCGCGTGCAACACAAAGATGCCCAGGTCCAGGCGCAACAGGTCCGGGTGCTTGAGCGTCGGTATCAATGCCTGGCGCGCGACGCCGGACTCACGGTGCTGCAAGGGACCTGTGGAGCGCGGCACCATGAACATCACGATCACGATGCCGAACAACGCCATGCCTCCTGTGGCGAGGAACAGCCCGGACAGACCGAAAGCGCGGGTCAGCAAAGGGCCGACTACCATTGCTACGGCGAACGACAGACCGATCGTCATACCGATCATGGCCATCGCCTTGGTTCGATGCTGCTCACGGGTCAGGTCCGACAGCAACGCCATCACCGCGGCTGAAATTGCCCCGGCGCCTTGCAGGATACGACCGGCGATCACGCCCCAGATCGAATCGGCGCCAGCCGCCAGCACGCTGCCAAGGGCGAACACCACCAGTCCCAGGTAAATCACCGGGCGGCGGCCGATGCGGTCGGAAATGATGCCGAAAGGAATCTGGAAAATTGCCTGGGTCAGGCCGTAAGCGCCAATCGCCAGCCCGATAAGGGCCGGGGTCGCTCCAGCCAGGTCCATGCCATAGGTCGCCAGAACCGGCAACACCATGAACATGCCCAGCATACGGAAGGCGAACACCAGGGCCAGACCGCTCGCCGCGCGGGTCTCGCTGCCACTCATGCGTTCGCTGTGGGGATCGTGCATGGAAAAACCTCATGTGAACCGGCGGCGATTCTACCAGTCCCATCGATTGGCTGGGTATATCGCGACGCTTTGCCGCGTGTAGATGAAAGACCTTTCATCAAAGGCTGTAATGACATCATTCGATAGTGTGCATCCATCCAGTATTTGGCCGTATACTCCTACGTTTTCGACGCCCGCCAAGCGAGGCCACCTTGGACAAGATCCTGATTCGTGGGGCTCGAACCCACAACCTGAAAAACATCGACCTGACCCTGCCGCGGGACAAGCTGATCGTCATCACTGGCTTGTCCGGGTCCGGCAAGTCGTCGCTGGCCTTTGACACACTGTACGCCGAAGGCCAGCGTCGCTATGTCGAATCGCTGTCGGCCTACGCCCGACAATTCCTGTCGATGATGGAAAAGCCCGACGTCGATACCATCGAAGGCCTGTCGCCGGCCATCTCCATCGAACAGAAGTCGACCTCGCATAACCCGCGCTCGACTGTGGGTACCATCACCGAGATCTACGACTATTTGCGCTTGCTGTATGCGCGCGTCGGCATCCCGCGTTGCCCGGACCACGACATCCCGCTGGAAGCGCAGACCGTCAGCCAGATGGTGGACCTTGTCCTCGCCCAACCGGAGGGCAGCAAGCTGATGCTGCTGGCCCCGGTAATCCGTGAGCGCAAAGGCGAACACCTGTCGGTCTTCGAAGAGCTGCGCGCCCAGGGTTTCGTTCGTGCCCGGATCAACGGCAAGCTCTATGAGCTGGACGAAGCTCCCAAGCTCGACAAACAGAAAAAACACACGATTGACGTCGTGGTGGACCGTTTCAAGGTTCGCGCCGATCTGCAACAACGTCTGGCCGAATCCTTCGAAACCGCCCTGAAGCTGGCGGACGGGATCGCGCTGGTGGCACCGATGGACGACGAGCCGGGCGAAGAGATGATCTTCTCCGCACGCTTCGCCTGCCCGATCTGCGGCCATGCCATCAGCGAACTCGAGCCCAAACTGTTTTCCTTCAACAATCCTGCCGGCGCCTGCCCCACCTGCGATGGCCTGGGGGTAAAGCAGTTCTTCGACATCAAGCGACTGGTCAACGGTGAACTCACCCTGGCCGAAGGTGCGATTCGCGGCTGGGACCGGCGCAACGTTTATTACTTCCAGATGCTCGGGTCACTGGCTTCCCACTTCAAGTTCAGCCTGGAAGTGCCATTCAATGAACTGCCGGCCGATAAGCAGAAGCAGATTCTCCACGGCACCGGCTCGCAGAACGTCGATTTCAAATACCTGAACGATCGCGGCGACATCGTTAAACGCTCGCACCCGTTCGAGGGCATCGTGCCGAACCTGGAACGTCGCTATCGCGAAACCGAATCGGCTTCGGTGCGCGAAGAACTGGCCAAGTTCCTCAGCACCCAATCCTGCCCGGACTGCCGTGGCACTCGCCTGCGACGTGAAGCACGACATGTGTGGGTGGGTGAGAAAAACCTGCCAGCGGTGACCAATCTGCCAATCGGCGACGCCTGCGAGTATTTCGGCGGGTTGTCACTGACCGGCCGCCGTGGCGAAATTGCCGACAAGATCCTCAAGGAAATTCGCGAACGCCTGCAGTTCCTGGTCAACGTCGGCCTCGACTATCTCTCCCTGGACCGCAGCGCGGATACGCTATCGGGCGGTGAGGCGCAGCGTATTCGCCTGGCCAGCCAGATCGGCGCCGGTCTTGTCGGCGTCCTGTACATCCTCGATGAGCCTTCGATTGGCCTGCATCAGCGTGATAACGACCGACTGTTGGGCACCCTGAAACACCTGCGCGACATCGGTAATACCGTGATCGTGGTCGAGCACGACGAGGACGCCATTCGCTTGGCCGACTACGTGGTGGATATCGGCCCGGGCGCTGGCGTCCATGGCGGCAATATCGTCGCTGAAGGCACCCCGGACGAAGTGATGTCGCATCCGGACTCGCTGACCGGAAAGTACCTGTCGGGTCGGGTGAAAATCGAAGTCCCGCCCAAGCGCACCCCCCGTAACAAGAAGCTGTCGCTGTCGCTCAAGGGCGCCCGTGGCAACAACTTGCGCAACGTCGATCTGGATATCCCGATCGGCCTGCTGACCTGCGTCACCGGCGTGTCCGGCTCGGGCAAATCGACACTGATCAACAACACTCTTTTCCCCTTGAGCGCCACAGCGCTGAATGGCGCAACGACGCTCGAAGCTGCCCCTCACGACAGCATCAAGGGACTGGAGCACCTGGATAAAGTCGTCGATATCGACCAAAGTCCGATCGGACGCACGCCGCGCTCCAATCCAGCGACTTATACGGGGCTTTTCACGCCGATTCGCGAACTGTTCGCCGGCGTTCCGGAGTCCCGCTCCCGCGGATACGGTCCTGGGCGCTTTTCCTTCAACGTGAAAGGCGGGCGCTGCGAAGCCTGCCAGGGCGACGGCCTGATCAAGGTGGAGATGCACTTCCTGCCGGACATCTACGTGCCGTGCGATGTCTGCAAGAGCAAGCGCTACAACCGAGAGACGCTGGAGATCAAATACAAAGGCAAGAGCATTCACGAGACCCTCGAGATGACCATCGAGGAAGCCCGGGAATTCTTCGATGCGGTACCGGCCCTGGCGCGCAAGCTACAGACGCTGATGGACGTCGGCCTTTCCTACATCAAGCTGGGGCAATCAGCGACCACGCTGTCCGGTGGCGAGGCTCAACGGGTCAAGCTGTCCCGCGAACTGTCCAAGCGCGATACCGGCAAGACCCTGTACATCCTCGACGAACCAACTACCGGCTTGCACTTCGCGGATATCCAGCAATTGCTCGACGTGCTGCATCGCTTGCGCGACCACGGCAATACAGTGGTGGTGATCGAGCACAACCTGGACGTGATCAAGACCGCCGACTGGCTGGTGGATCTTGGGCCGGAAGGTGGCTCCAAAGGTGGCCAGATCATCGCGGTCGGCACACCAGAAGAAGTCGCCGAGATGAAGCAGTCTCATACCGGCTATTACCTCAAGCCGCTTCTGGAGCGTGATCGCGCCTGAATCAGGCCCATGAAAAAGCCCCGGTCACTTCAACAGTGACCGGGGCTTCTTTTGTAGCTGGATGAATCAGGCGTGAGATTGCAGATAGTTCTGTATACCGATCAATTTGATCAGACCCAGCTGCTTCTCCAGCCAATAGGTGTGATCTTCTTCAGTGTCGTTGAGCTGAACTTCGAGGATTTCGCGACTGATGTAGTCCTGGTGCTTTTCGCAGAGCTCAATACCTTTGCAGAGAGCGGCACGTACTTTGTACTCAAGACGCAGATCCGCTTCGAGCATTTCCGGTACGGTGGTACCGACATCGAGATCATCGGGGCGCATGCGTGGGGTGCCTTCGAGCATCAGAATGCGGCGCATCAGTGCATCAGCGTGACCCGCTTCTTCTTCCATCTCGTGGTTGATTCGTTCGTAGAGCTTGGTGAAACCCCAGTCCTCATACATCCGCGAGTGCACGAAATATTGATCACGCGCGGCCAGTTCGCCAGTCAGCAACGTGTTGAGGTAATCGATAACGTCTGGGTGGCCTTTCATCGCCCTACATCTCCCTGCTTGAAAGTCTGTAGTTTGAACCAACTCGGCCATATCGTCACTCGCAAAACGCAATAAAAGCGAAGATATTCTGAGAAAAGCAGCTTAAAAAACGCAAAAACCGCCCAAATAAGGGCGGTTCTGCTTCTCATTTAGACTTCGTTAAGCTGTACGTTGAGTAGCTTCGCGATTGCTTCTCCGTACGAGGGATCAGCCCTGTAAAAATGCTGCAATTGACGGTCGACGACGTCGCTTGAGACGCCTGCCATCGCCCCTGCGATGTTGTTGACCAGCAACGTCTTCTGCTCCTCACTCATCAGACGGAAAAGCGCGCCTGCATGGCTGTAGTAGTCAGTGTCTTCGCGATGATCATAGCGTTCGGCACTGCCACTCAGCGCCAGTGGTGGCTCTGCGTAATGAGGCGTCTGCTTTGGCGAATCGACGTAGCTGTTGGGTTCGTAATTCGGCGCGGCGCCACCGTTGGTGCCGAACGCCATCGAACCATCACGCTGATAGGTGTTTACCGGGTTGCGCGGGGCGTTTACCGGCAATTGCTGGTGATTGGTACCCACGCGGTAACGGTGTGCATCGGCGTAGGCGAAGACCCGGCCCTGCAGCATGCGATCCGGCGACAAACCTACCCCCGGTACCATGTTGCTCGGGCCGAAGGCTGCCTGCTCGACTTCCGCGAAGTAGTTAAGTGGATTACGGTTCAGCTCCAGCTCACCGACCTCGATCAAAGGAAACTCTTTCTGCGACCAGGTCTTGGTCACGTCGAACGGGTTTTCATAATGCGCGACGGCTTGAGCCTCGGTCATGAGCTGGATGCACACGCTCCATTTAGGGAAGTCGCCGCGCTCGATGGCTTCAAACAAGTCGCGTTGCGCGTAATCCGGGTCGGTACCCGCCAGCCGAGCCGCCTCCGCTGGAGACAGGTTCTTGATGCCCTGTTTGGTCTTGTAGTGCCACTTGACCCAGTGCCGTTCGCCCTTGGCGCTGATCAGGCTATAGGTATGGCTGCCGAATCCATGCATGTGGCGATAGCCATCAGGGATGCCACGGTCCGAGAACAGAATCGTGACCTGATGCAGCGCTTCGGGAGAATGTGACCAGAAGTCCCACATTGCTTGCGCACTTTTAAGGTTGCTTTGCGGCAAGCGCTTTTGAGTGTGGATAAAGTCCGGGAACTTCAAAGGGTCACGGATGAAAAACACTGGCGTATTGTTACCCACAATGTCCCAGTTACCTTCTTCGGTGTAGAACTTCAACGCAAAACCACGCGGATCGCGCTCGGTATCAGCTGAACCGCGCTCACCACCGACAGTGGAGAATCGCAGGAAGACGGGTGTTTGCTTGCCTACTGCCTCAAACAGCTTGGCTCTGGTGTATTGGGTGATATCCCGGGTAACGGTGAACGCACCGTATGCACCTGAGCCTTTGGCATGCACACGACGCTCGGGAATGTTCTCACGGTTGAAGTGCGCCAACTTCTCGATCAAATGGAAGTCGTCAAGCAACAGCGGCCCACGCGGGCCGGCTGAACGGGAATTCTGATTATCAGCGACAGGAGTGCCACTGGCAGTGGTAAGCGTCTTGTTGTGGCTCATGGGATGTCTTCCTTTATCGGTCTTGAACTGCCGGCTAATCGGCTGAAAGGAAGTATTGACGATGAAGATGACACTCTCTAATTCATTAACTGATAAGAATTGATAGACATAACTAATGGAAAACGATGGCAGATTCACATTCCGAACGACCACAAAAAAACCGGGCACCAGGCCCGGTTTTTTCGTTTCAGACTGACGTCTTACTCAGCGGATACAGCTTCACCGCCGGTAGCACGATCAACCAACTCGACGTACGCCATAGGAGCGTTGTCGCCAGCGCGGAAACCGCACTTGAGGATGCGCAGGTAGCCACCCTCACGGGTAGCGTAGCGCTTGCCCAGGTCGTTGAAGAGCTTGCCTACGATGGCTTTCGAACGAGTACGGTCGAAAGCCAGACGACGGTTAGCAACGCTGTCTGTCTTGGCCAGAGTGATCAGCGGCTCGGCAACGCGGCGCAGTTCTTTGGCTTTTGGCAGAGTAGTTTTGATCAGCTCGTGCTCGAACAGCGACACCGCCATGTTCTGGAACATGGCCTTGCGGTGCGAGCTGGTGCGGCTCAGGTGACGCCCACTTTTACGATGACGCATGGTTCATTCCTTACCAAACACTACGTTCGGTGATTACGACGATCAGGCAGTCGCCTTGTC
>DATMUG010000079.1:0-10627 GCA_035563915.1 Pseudomonas sp.
GCTTCGCACTCCAGCGGGAGCAAGCTCCCTCGCCACAAAAGCATCCATTAACCCACACCCTTTACAGATACACCTCAGCCAACTGGAGAACGTCATGAGCAAAATCGCAATCATCGGTGCCACCGGCCGTGCCGGCAGTCAGCTGCTGGAAGAAGCCCTGCGTCGCGGTCACAGCGTGACGGCTATCGCCCGCGATCCGTCGAAAATCGGCCAGCGTGAAGGCGTGGTCAGCAAGGCGGTCGATGCGCTGGATGCCGCTGCGTTACAAGCGGCGATTGCCGGGCATGACGTGGTGATCAGCGCCGCGCATTTCGCAACCTTGCCGGCGAGCGCCGTCCTCGGCCCCGTGAAAGCGGCCGGGGTCAAACGCCTGTTGGTGGTGGGCGGTGCCGGTTCGCTATTGTTGCCCGACGGCACGCGGGTGATCGATAGCGCAGGCTTTCCTTCGGAGTACAAGGCAGAGGCTGGCGCTGGTGCCTTGTTTCTGGAAAACCTGCGTCAGGAAGAGGCGCTGGACTGGACCTTTTTGTCGCCGTCGGCGGAGTTTGTCGAAGGCGAGCGTACGGGTTCATTTCGGGTCGGCAAGGATAATTTGCTGGTGAGCAGCGAAGGGCGCAGCTGGATCACCTTTGCCGATTATGCGATGGCGATGCTGGACGAAGTCGAAGCGCCGAAACACTCACGCCAGCGCTTCACCGTCGGTTACTGATCCCCCGATCCCCTGTAGGAGCCGCCGAAGGCTGCGATCATTTGATTTGCTTTTAAATACCAAGATCAAAAGATCGCAGCCTTCGGCAGCTCCTACAGAGAGTTCAGCGTGCCTGAGCCTGCTCCACCAACCACCCCATCAACTCGCGCAACTTCGGCGAAGGTGCGGGTTTTTCCGGGAAAACCAGGTAATACGCCAGTCCGGTTTTTACCTTCAAGTCAAAAGGCATGACCAGCCGTCCGGCATCCAGGTCATCGCCGATCAGCGACCAATCGCCGATCGCGACGCCGGTCCCCTGGGACGCCATCGACATGGCCAGGTCCAGGGTTTCGAAATGCTGACCCTTGCTGACATTGGTCAAGTGCACATCCGCCGCTTTCAACCAGGCTTTCCAGTCCCGTTCATCGCGGGTGGGGTGCAGCAACAGGTGCTGTTGCAAGTCCGTCGGCGTTTGCAAGGCCAGCGAACCTTCGAGCATGGGCCGGGAACAGACCGGCGTGAGCTGTTCATCGAACAGCAGGTGCGACTCCAGCGCGCTGTCCGGTGGTGCGCCGTACATCACCGCCGCGTCGAATTGTTCGAGATGAAAGTCGACCCCGTGCTTGACCGTGGTGGTCAATTCCACCGGCACGTCCGGCCGCTCCTTTTGCCATTGCAGCAAGCGCGGCAGCAACCAGCGCATGACACAGGTCGGGGCCTTGAGTTGCAGGGTTTCGCGCTTCTCGCCGATCTGCTCCACCGCCTCGTCGATCAAGCCGAACACCTGCTGCACCCGTGGCAGCCATTCGCGCCCCTCGGCGGTCAGGTCAAGGCCGCGGGCCTGGCGGATGAACAATTCATAACCGAGAAAATCTTCCAGCCCGGCGATCTGTCGGCTGACCGCGCCCTGGGTGATGTGCAGTTGCTCGGCGGCCCGGGTGAAATTGCAGCACTGCGCGGTAATCAGAAAAGTGTGCAGCGCCGGCAGGGGAGGCAGTCGTTTCATTGGGATCCAAGGTATGACGTGAGGACATGGCTAGTATGACTTTTTATCCATTGTTACGGCTACGTGTCGCCCGTTCCAATGAGGCCATCCCTGGACCTGCCCATTCATCATAAACACTGCGCAGGCCCGGCGTCTCAAACGAACAAGAAGGGCATACACATGGCGACGTGCGGCGAAGTATTGGTCAAGTTACTCGAAGGTTACGGAGTCGAGCAGGTCTTCGGCATTCCGGGGGTTCATACCGTTGAGCTGTATCGCGGGCTGGCCCGTTCGAGCATCAACCACGTCACGCCGCGCCATGAGCAGGGCGCCGGCTTCATGGCCGACGGCTATGCCCGCACCAGCGGCAAGCCGGGTGTGTGCTTCATCATCACAGGCCCTGGCATGACCAACATCACCACCGCGATGGGCCAGGCCTACGCCGATTCGATTCCGATGCTGGTGATCTCCAGCGTGCAATCGCGCAGCCAGTTGGGCGGCGGTCGCGGCAAGCTGCACGAGCTGCCGAACCAGAGCGCGCTGTGTGCCGGTGTCGCAGCGTTCTCCCACACCCTGATGTCGGCTGAAGAGCTGCCGGTCGTGCTGGCCCGTGCCTTCGCGCTGTTCCAGGCCGGTCGTCCGCGTCCGGTGCACATCGAAATCCCGTTGGACGTGCTGGTTGAAGAGGCCGATGACCTGCTCGCCAGCCTGCCGGTCAACATCGACCGCGCCGGTGCAGCGCCTTCTGCCGTGAGCCGCATGGCCGAGCTGCTGGCGACCGCCCAGCGTCCGCTGATCCTGGCGGGTGGCGGTGCCATCGATGCCGCCGCCGAGTTGACCCAACTGGCCGAATTGCTGGACGCCCCGGTGGCCCTGACCATCAATGCCAAAGGCATGCTCGGATCCGCTCACCCGCTGTTGATCGGCTCGACCCAGAGCCTGGTCGCCACCCGTGCGCTGGTGGCCGAAGCCGACGTGGTGCTGGCCATCGGTACCGAGCTGGCCGAGACCGACTACGACGTCACCTTCAAAGGGGGTTTCGAAATTCCCGGCAAGCTGCTGCGCATCGACATCGATCCGGACCAGACCGTTCGCAACTACCCGCCACACGTGGCGCTGGTGGCCGACTCGCGCAATGCCGCCCAGGCCTTGCTCAGCTCCCTGTCCCACAAATCCCTGGCGGCACGCCGCAACGATTGGGGTCAGGTACGTGCTGCCCGTCTGCGCGAAGAACTGGCCGCCAGCTGGGATGCCCCGACCCTGGCCCAGACCCATTTCCTGGAAACCGTGCTGCGCGAATTGCCAGACGCCGTATTCGTCGGCGATTCGACCCAACCGGTGTACACCGGCAACCTGACGTTCAACCCGGAGCGTCCACGCCGCTGGTTCAACTCGTCCACCGGCTACGGCACCCTCGGTTATGCCTTGCCGGCGGCGATTGGCGCCTGGCTCGGCGGCAGCACCGAAAGCGGCGCACGCCCGCCGGTGGTGTGCCTGATCGGTGACGGCGGCCTGCAATTCACCCTGCCGGAACTGGCCAGCGCCGTTGAGGCGCGCACTCCGGTGATCGTGCTGCTGTGGAATAACCAGGGTTACGAAGAGATCAAGAAATACATGGTCAACCGCGCCATCGAGCCGGTGGGCGTGGATATCTACACCCCGGATTTCATCGGTGTGGCCAAGGCCCTGGGCTGCGCCGCAGAAGCCGTGAGTGACGCCGAGAAACTGCGCAGCGCCCTGCGAGTCGCCGCCGATCGCCAGGGCCCGACCCTGATTGAAATCGATCAGACCGCATGGACCCAGGCGGTGTCGAAATGAGCGTCTCTCTGACGTTGCCAACCACGCTGGATGGCCTGTACATCGATGGCAAATGGTCCGCCGGCAACGAACACCTGCGGGTGATCAACCCAGCCACCGAAGCCCTGTTGACCACGGTGGTTGGCGGTGATGAGCAAGCAGTCGAACTGGCTGTCAGCGCGGCGACCCGGGCTTTCACTGACTGGTCCAAAACCACGGGCGCCGAACGCGGCGCGATCCTGCGCAAGATCGCGGCCGGCGTGTCCGCTGCTCGTGAGCGCCTGATGCATTTGCAGTCGAGCAACAACGGCAAGCCACAGTTCGAAGCGGCCATTGACGTCGACGACGTGATCGCCACCTTCGAGTACTACGCAGGTCTGGCCGAAGGGCTGGACGCGAAACAGGACAGCAACGTCGAGTTGCCGAGCGACGACTTCAGCGCTCGCCTGCGCCGCGAACCCTGCGGCGTGGTCGGCCTGATCGTGCCGTGGAATTTCCCGATGGTCACCACCGCCTGGAAACTCGCCCCGGCCCTGGCCGCCGGCTGCTGCGTGGTGCTCAAGCCCTCGGAAGTGACGCCGCTGCCGGAACTTGAACTGGCGTCGATCATCGCTCAAGCCGGCTTGCCGGCGGGTGTGTTCAACCTGGTCTGCGGCACTGGCCTGGCGGTTGGCGCACCGCTGTCGGCGGACCCGCGCATCGCCAAGATTTCCTTTACCGGCAGCAACGCGGTGGGCGTGCAGGTCATGCAGCGCGCGGCGGAAACGGTCAAGGGCGTGAGCCTGGAGCTGGGCGGCAAATCGTCGCTGTTGGTGTTGGCCGATGCCGACATCGACCTGGCGGTGGACGTGGCCTGCGGTGGCGGTTTCTTCAATGCCGGACAAATGTGTTCCGCCACCAGCCGCGTGCTGGTCGCCGATGAATTGGCCGATGAGTTCATGAGCCGTCTGAAGGCCCGTGCCGAAGCCATTCGCGTGGCCGACCCGTTCGACCCAGATGTGGAGATGGGCGCATTGGTCAATCAGGCGCAATACCAGCGCGTGCTTGGTCACATCGATCGCGGCCTGAGTGCCGGTGCCACGCTGGTGTGCGGCGGCAACCGTCCGGCCGATCTGACGCGCGGATATTTTTTGCAGCCGACGGTGTTCACCGACGTGCCCCTGGACAGTGCGCTGTGGTGTGAAGAGATCTTCGGACCGGTGATTTGCGTGCGTCGTTTCAGCAGCGAAGCCGAGGCCATTGCCCTGGCCAACGATAGCCAGTTCGGACTGGTGGCCAGCGTCGTCAGCACCCGTGCCGAAACCGCCGATCGCGTCGCCAACGCCTTGCAGGCGGGGCTTGTGTGGATCAACGCACCGCAGGTGATCTTCCCGCAGACCGCCTGGGGTGGTTACAAGCAGAGCAGCATCGGCCGCGAATTGGGGCCGTGGGGCTTGCAGGCTTTCCAGGAAATCAAACACGTGATTCGGGCCGTTTGACGCCCTCCTGTAGGAGCGAGCTCTGCTCGCGATGGACGTCAACGAAAACGCGGGGCATCAGACAGCCCACGTCGTTCATGCACCCATCGCGAGCAGAGCTCGCTCCTACATGAGGCATGCGCTGGCGTCATGGCTTCAATGAGTTTTTATCGATAGTCAGGTGTTTTACACGACCTCAGGATGACCTCACCGGTTCAGCGAAACCCCCGAAAATACGGGAGCCAACGCTGATCCGACCGCGCGGATGCAACAGTTTCGACCTGCCTCATACCTACAAAAACAAAGGGAGTCCGTAATGGGCGAGCATGATCTGAACAGACGTCAATTCATCAAGACCGTGGGTGTAGCCTCGGTTGCTGCGGCGGCCATGAGCCTGCCGTTCGTCAAGGCCAACGCCAGCGATACCCGCTTTGCCGGCAAGACCCTGAAACTGCTGACCTGGTCCGATGACACGGGCCTTGCGGCATTGCGCAACATCGCCGCGACCTTCGAAGACAAGTATGGCTGCAAGGTCGTCGCCGACCGCACCGGCAGTACCTCGGAAATGGTCGCCAAACTCAAAGCCGGCGGTGATCGTCCGCAGTACGACATCATCACCCTGGCCGGCGTCGGCGCCGAAGGTCTGGCCGCCGCCAACCTGCTGGAAAAACCCGACCTCAACCGCATTCCCAACCTGGTCGACGTACCGGAGAAATACCGCACCGGCGCCAATGGCCACGGTATCGGTTACCTGCTCTGGTGCAACAGCCTGGTCTACAGCACCCGCACCCAAAAAGAAGCTCCGACCAGCTACGCCTCCCTGTGGGATGCCGATGCGGCGCCGAACATCTTCCTGCCGCCGCCGAACTGGACCGAGGCCATGGACCTGATCATCATCGCCGCCAAACTGGCCGGTGGTGACGAGCACAACATCGAGCCTGGCTTCAAGAAACTCGCCGAGCTGAAAGATCGCGTGGTGACCCTGGGCGAAAACCCGAACCAGATCGCCGAGCTGTTCCGCACCGGTTCCCTGGACATGGGTGGCCTGTATGCACCGGCGTTCTTCCCGAAACAGATCCGCGATCCGAACTACGGCCTGGGCGCCACTTTTGGCATGAAGGAAGGTTTCTACACCGACCTGATGCTGTCGGTGATGCCGAAGAACCGTCCGGGCGACACCGACATGGCCTACGCCTTCATCAACCACTCTCTGGACCCATTGGTGCAGGGCAAGATGGCCGAAGACATCTACAACGGCCCGGTCAACGCCAAGGCGATCATCTCCGCCGAAGCGCGCAAGAGCCCGTACATCCTCACCCCGGAGCAGATCTCCGAGAAGGCGATCATGCACGACAACGCCTTCCTGGCGACGGTGCATGACCAATGGATTCGTCGTTACACGGAAATCTTTTCTTCCTGATCGAGTGACGAACACAGGTTTTTAAAACACCACAAATCAAAATGTGGGAGCGGGCTTGCTCGCGAATGCGCCGGCACATTCAGCACTGATGTGACTGACACACCGCTTTCGCGAGCAAGCCCGCTCCCACAGGGTTAGCGGTGTTTTGAAGGATGTGTTTGCCAGCTGCTTTCCATTGACGAGACCCTTGCTATGGAACACCAACCTCTGACCCATCCGGTGAGTGCCGCCTCCGTGCGCGCCGATCGGGGTGTTTCGCCGACCGCTCGTGCCTGGTTTTTCCTCACGCCGTCGATGCTGTTTATGGGCGTGCTGATCGCCGCCAGTCTGCTGGTCCTGCGCATGAGCGTGGGCACCAAGGGCGCGGAATGGTCCGGGTTCAGCCTGGCCAGCTACGCCCAATTGCTCGAACCCTACTACCTCAAATCCCTGGTGCTGACCCTGCGCCTGGCGCTGATCAGCGCGGTGATCGCCGTGGTGCTGGCGATCCCGGTGGCCTACACCATGTCGCGGCTGACGTCGCCCTTCGTGCGACGCATATTCCTCGCCGCGGTGCTGCTGCCGTTGCTGGTCAACCTGCTGCTGCAAAGCTATGGCTGGCTGGTGATCCTCGGCCCTGGCGGGATGCTCAACCAGACGCTGATGGGCCTGGGCCTGATCAAGCGTCCGATCATGCTGCTGTACAACCAGAATGGCGTGTTGATGGGCCTGGTGCAAACCGCCTTCCCGCTGGCCGTGCTGCCGATTGCGAGCGCCATGCGCGGCGTTGCCCGCAGCTACGAAGAAGCCGCCGCCACCCTCGGCGCCAGTCGCTTCCAGGTGTTCCGTCAGGTGGTGTTGCCCATGAGCCTGCCGGGGATCATTACCGGCGCGACCCTGGTGTTCGCCTATAACGCCAGCAGTTTCGTGGTCCCGCTGCTGCTTGGCGGCCGTCGCGTGCCGATGCTGGCGGTGATGGTGCATGACCAGATTGCCCCGCTGATGAACTGGCCCGCCGCGTCCGCCGCCGGCGTGGTGCTGATCGTCACCACCCTGGCAATCATGACGCTGTCCGAATACATCACAGGCCGTCGTCGGCGCATGCTGGAGGCTTCGCAATGAGTACCCTGATCAAAAAGCGCCAGTCACTGCTACCAGGCGAGACCGGCAAGTTCGCCGGGACCCTTTCGGGATTCATCCTGCTGCTGGCGGTGCTGCCGATCCTGACGATGATTGTCATGTCGTTCAGCGGTTCGTCGAACCTCGACTTCCCGCCCACCAGTTACAGCCTGCAGTGGTACAAGGCTGCATGGAAGACCTTCGTCTCGCCGGACGCCAGCGATGTGCTGAGCCTCGGCCAGGCCATGACCACCAGCCTGCTGGTGTCTTGCCTGACCATGATTTTCGCCACGCTGATCGCGGTGCCGGCGGCCTACGCATTGACCCGCTGCGAGTTCCGCGGCAAGGCCGTGGCGCTGCAACTGATGTCGCTGCCGCTGGTGTTCCCGATGGTGGTGCTGGGCCTGGCCTTGCTGCTGGTGTTTGACAGCCTGCCGTTTCACATGACTACCTCGCGGCTGGTGATCGCCCACGTGATCCTCGCCTTGCCGTTCGTGGTGAAGAACTGCACCGCGGCCATGCTCTCCATCGGCAGCGAAGTGGAAGAGGCCGCGCAAATGCTCGGTGCCTCGCCATTGCGGGCGATTGTCGATGTGGTGGTGCCGTTGATGAAGTCGGGGATTCTGGCGGGCATGCTGCTGGCGTTCATCGTGTCGTTCAACGAATTCACCGTGACCTACTTCCTCTACACCATCGACGTCATGACCGTGCCGATCTGGATGTACAGCCGCACGGTGTCCTCGCTCGATCCCACCGTATTTTCGTTTGCCGTGCTGATCGTGCTGATCGACTTCGTGCTCATTTGGGCGCTGGAGAAGTTGGTCGGTGAAGGCGGCGTTTCGTTCTGATTTCTTGAGGTGATTTATGTCTGGTCTGATTCTGGAAAACGTCGAGAAACACTACGGCTCGGCCTGCGCGGTAAGGGATGTGAACCTGCATTTGCCCGAGGGCAAGCTGGTGTGTTTCCTCGGTCCTTCGGGGTGCGGCAAAACCACGTTGCTGCGCATGATTGCCGGGTTGGAATCCCTGACCGGTGGCGAGATTCGCCTGGACGGTGAGGACATCGGTCACACCCCGGCACACCTGCGCAATTTCGGCATGGTGTTCCAGTCCCTGGCACTGTTCCCGCACATGACCGTGGGCGAAAACATCGCTTATCCGCTGAAGCTGCGCGGGGTCAGCAAGGCCGACCAGCACGCACGGGTGGTGGAATTGCTGGAGCTGATTCAACTGCAACCGATGATCGATCGCCCGGTGGCCAAGCTTTCCGGTGGTCAACGCCAGCGTGTGGCGATTGCCCGGGCGATTGCCAACCACCCGAAAATCCTTTTGCTCGATGAACCGTTGTCGGCGCTGGACGCCAAGCTGCGCGAATCGATGCAGGTGGAAATCCGTCAACTGCAACAACGCCTGAACATCACCACCATCATGGTGACCCACGACCAGCGCGAGGCCATGACCATGGCCGACATCGTGGTGGTCCTGGGTGAGCATCGGGTGCAGCAGGTAGGGACGCCCATCGAGATCTACCGTCATCCGGCCAACGAATTCGTCGCCGATTTCATCGGCTCCGGCAACATCTTCCCGGCCACGGCGCTGGGCGATGGCAAAGTCAGCCTGCCTGGCGGCGATGCGCTGCAAGTGCCGATCTGCAGCAGCATCCTGGTGGGGGAGAAGGTGAAAATGCTGATTCGTCCTGAAGACCTGCAACTGTCGCCGGCACAGGCATCGGCGGGTAATCGCCTGCTGGGCAAGGTGACGTTCGTGCGGGACATTGGCGCGACCATCGAGACCACGGTGGAGTGTTCCGGGGTGACCTTTACCGCGCTGAGCACGCCGAATCAGGACGTGGGCTTGAGGGTTGGGCATCCGGTGTCGGTGACCTTGCCGGCGCAGGCGTGTCGCGTACTCGGGGCCTGATCCGGATGTGATGTTGGCTTAGCTGGCCTCATCGCTGGCAAGCCAGCTCCCACAGGTTTTGTGAACGCCGCCTATCACTGTGGGAGCGGGCTTGCCCGCGATGAGGCCGGTACTGCCAACCCAAATTCTGGCTAAACCGACAACCGCAACCGCGCCAGATCCCGCAACGGCGGCGCCCCGAACAACCGGCTGTACTCCCGGCTGAATTGCGAAGGGCTTTCATAGCCCACCCGATACCCCGCCGCCGAAGCTTCCAGTCCTTCGGCCAGCATCAACCGTCGCGCCTCTTGCAGGCGCAACTGCTTCTGGTACTGCAACGGGCTCATCGCCGTCATCGCCTTGAAGCGGTGATGAAGGGTCGACACGCTCAGGTTCACTTCCTTGGCCAGGTCTTCGATGCGCAGCGGCTGCTCGAAATGGCCGTTGAGCCATTTGATCGCCTGGCTGATGCGATGGCTCTGACTGTTGGCGATGGCGATTTCATACAGTCGATGACCCTGGGGGCTGCGCAGCAGTCGATAGAGAATTTCCCGGCGAATCAGCGGCGCGAGCATGGCGATGTCTTTCGGTGTATCGAGCAGTCGCGCCAGGCGCAGCACCGCATCGAGCATCGCGCTGTCCAGGCGTTCCACGTACAACCCGCGACCGGTTGGCCGGGCGGGCACGCCCATGGGGCCGGCATCGGCGATCAGGGCGGTGATTTCTGCGGGATCGATGTCCAGCCTCACAGCCAGAATCGGCTCATCAGCGGTCACATTGACCACGCGTCCGCTGAGCGGCATCGACACCGACACCACCAGGTAATTGAGCGGATCGTAGTTGAAGTACTCGTCCGCCAGCCGCACCTCTTTACGCCCCTGGGCCATGATGCACAGCGCCGGTTGTGCGAGTACCGGGGCGAACTCGTGGTTCTGGCTGTGGCGCGACATGAACAGCGAATCGACGGCGGTGGCATAACTGCCATCTTCGGCGGTGTTGCGCCGGATGATCGCCGCCAGTTCCGCGCGCTGTTTTTCCATGTCGGCCTCTGAAGGGGAGGGAAAACGATCGAATGACGTCATGCACGGCATCCTCGGCAAGTGAGGTGGAATGAGGCAGAGCATAAGATTGTGCAAGCTTGAGCGGTAGACACATCCTGCCAAAAGCTTGCCTGATTCTGCACGGGATGGTTTCCAGGCCAGCACGCAGACCGTACCTGACAATCACCAACCCCTGTAGGAGCTGCCGAAGGCTGCGATCTTTTGATTTTTTTCAAGATCAGA
>DATMUG010000080.1:0-3039 GCA_035563915.1 Pseudomonas sp.
GCAGCAGTCGTAAAACCGTTGGATGCGCTGTGGCTGACAGAACTTGATTGCAAGTTGTGGGGCCGCTTCGCAGCCCAGCGGGAGCAAGCTCCCTCGCCACAGGTAAGCGTGATCCATAGAGGCCTTTCGAACCATGAGTAAAACCATTGCCATCGTGGTGTTCACCGGCGTCCAGTCGCTGGATGTCACCGGCCCCATGGATGTGTTTTCCGAGGCCAATCGCTTTCTTGCACCTGAAGATCACTATCGCCTGGAAGTGATTGGCGTGGAACGCGGGGTCATGGCGTGCTCTAACGGTCTGGTGCTCAACGCCCACCGGCATTTCAGCGAAGCGATGCAGACCTATGATTTGCTGTTGGTGGCCGGTGGACCGCGATTGCCATTCATGGATTTCGGTGCCGAATTCGATACCTGGTTGCGTGATGCCTGCACGCGGGCGGCGCGCTTTGGCTCGATCTGCAACGGCGCCTTCATGCTCGCCCGCGCGGGGTTGCTGGACGGTCGCACGGTGACAACTCACTGGGATGACGCCGCTGCGTTGGCGACGTTGTGTCCGTCGGCGAGGGTGGAAGCGGATCGCCTGTACGCGCAGGATGGCGACCTCTACACCTCGGCAGGCGTCACCGCGGGGATCGACCTGTCGTTATACCTGCTGGGCCGCGACCACGGCCCTGACGTGGCGCTGAGCGTAGCCAAGCGCCTGGTGGTGTTCACGCAGCGAGCGGGCGGTCAGTCACAGTTCAGCCCGTTCCTCACGCCTCACGCCGAACCGACTTCAGCGGTGGCCATGGTCCAGCATTATGTGTTGGCCAACCTGACGGGTGATCTGACCATCGCCGACCTGGCCAACGCCGCCAACATGAGTGCACGCAACTTTTCCCGGGTGTTCGCCAAGGAGGCGAAAGTCACCCCGGCCGAATTTGTGGAGCGGGCGAGGGTGGATGCGGCGCGGGTGTTATTGGAGAGCACCGGTGCGCCGCTCAAGACGGTGGCGTATCAGTGCGGATTCCGCGATGCCCAGCACATGCGCAGTGTGTTCAATCGAAGGCTGGGGGTGACGCCACAGCAGTTCAGGCAGAACTTTGCGGCGATGGTCTGAACCAGGGATTTGCGTTGTTATTGCGGGCCTCATCGCGGGCAAGCCCGCTCCCACAGTGGTTATGTGGTGTTCGTGAATTTGATGTACACCCTGGTCCCTTGTGGGAGCGGGCTTGCCCGCGATGGCGGCCTCAAATTCGCTATACATCTCAAGCCGGGTCGGCAACCCTTCCATATCCCCGCGACTCTGCACCGCCCGGCTACCAATCCAGTTGGCGCGCTTCACGGCGTCGGCAAAGCTGTGGTTCTCCAGCAGGGCGCTGATCATGCCCACGGCAAAACCGTCGCCGGCACCGACGGTGTCAACCACGGTTTGCACCGGCACGCCGGCGACAAAACCCTCATCCAGGTGCGTGCGGTAATAAGCGCCATGGGGACCCAGCTTGATCGCCACGGCCTCAGCGCCCTCGTCGAGGTAGAACGCGGCGATGTCGGCAGGGTCTTCGAAGCCGGTCAGCAAACGACCTTCGCTCAGCCCCGGCAGCACCCAGTGGGCGAGGGCGGCGAGGCGGTTGATCTCGGTGATCATCTGGTGCTGGCTGGCCCACAGGCTCGGTCGCAGGTTCGGGTCGAAGGACACACTGCGTCCGGCTTCGCGCATGCGGGTCATCAATTCAAAAGACATCTGCCGCGCCGTTTCGGACAGCGCCGCAGGAATGCCGGTGGCGTGCAGGTGCCGGGCCTTGAGCAATTCGGGAACGATCGATTGCGGTGACAGGTGACTGGCCGCCGAGCCGCGACGGAAGTATTCGACCCTCGGGTCGTCACCGTCATCGGTGCGGGATTTGAGCTGAAAGCCGGTGGGATGAGCGCTGTCGACAGTGACGTTGCTGCAGTCCAGGCCTTCCTTTTTCAGGGTATCGACCACGAACCGACCGAGGGAGTCGTCGCCGACCCGACTCAGCCACGCCACCTTGAACCCCAGGCGCGACAGGCCGATGGCGACGTTGCTGTCGGCCCCGGCGATGCGCTTGTGGAAGTGATCGACGTTAGCCAAATCACCGTTGTGATCGGCGACAAACATGGCCATGGTTTCGCCGAAAGAGAGGATATCGATTTCAGACATGAGCACTCTCCAACCGGGATTGCCCGAGGCGCGCGAGGATCGCGACATGCTCGGTGGTGAGCTGTACCAGGTCATCGCCTTGCAGCGGATATTCCGCGGCGCGCATCACACCTTGGGCCATGTGTCGCAGCAGTTGTTCCCACTCAAACAGATCGCTGGCAGCCGGCGGTATGGCGACCAGTTTGCCGTCAGCCCGGCGTGACACGGCCTTGCAGTGTACGTAGCCGACGTGGCGACCGAGCAACCGCGCGGCGCTGGCGGCGGACTGGTCCTGCCAGTGCCAGTTGCCGATATCGAAGGTCATTTTGACCGGCAGTTTGTGCTGCTCGACTTCAGTGAAAAAACGCTGGAAGGGTTCGATGCGACCCCCGTGCAGGGTCTGGTCGTTTTCCACCAGCAGTTGCACCGGGCTTTGCGCGAGGATGCGAGCCAGTGCTTGCAGGTCGTTGTTGTCGGTGAAATACCCCAGGGAGACTTTCAGCCACTTGGCGCCAAAGGCGTGGGCGCGTTGCAGGGCGCTCATCAACTCGGGGTTGGGTTTCGACTGGCCGGCCAGCCACAGCTCCATGGGCGAGGAGTACACACTGTCAAGCCCTTTGGCCTGCGTTGCACTCGCCAGTTGCTCGGGAGCTTCACCGCTGAGCAATTCTTCGCGCCATTCGATACGCGTAGCGCCGGCGGCGGCCAGCACATCGATGAAACTGCCCTGGCCGCGTTGGCGCACGAGGTCGGCGCCGTAGCTGGAAAGGCTGATGGAAACGGCGGGTGTGTTCATTGTTTTTCTACCTCTGAAACCGGTTTCATTTTTGTTCAAAAAAATGGAAGGTGTGGTGTTCCTGATGGCCCCTTCGCGAGCAAGCCCGCTCCCACAGGGG
>DATMUG010000081.1:0-23873 GCA_035563915.1 Pseudomonas sp.
GTTGTTCATGGTTTTGTACCCCGCGCAGGTCACTGTGGGAGCGGGCTTGCCCGCGAAGAGGCCGGAACAGACAACAAAAAGCCCGCATACGATCACTCGTTTGCGGGCTTTCTTTGTTACTGGGCTAGCAGCTAGGCCCGACGCTCATGCATCCGCGCCAGCTGCCGCTCAAGCATCGACGGATAAGGCTCCATCAATCGTTCAACACAGCAGGCGCCCTCAGGGCTGGCAATCGGTCGAATACGCGCGCGCTGACGGATCAGCGCATCGTCACTGATCTTGCGCTCCACCAGCAGCAGGTTGCGGCTGTGTTGCGACAAGGCCAAGGCGTCCTGGGCCGGATCAGTCAGCAGCAGGTCGATCTGGCTCAGGCCGAACAGTTCATCGCCCAGGGTCAGTCCCAGCTGCAATTGCAGGGTGATGCCACTGTCGGCGACTTCGATCTGCAACTGGTGACCCAGTGCTCGCAACAACTCACCGCAGCAGATGGCGTTGGTCAGGTAGTCGTCGCCGCTGTCCTCGGTGTGGAACAGCATCAGCGTGCTGCCATCGTTCAGGGTGTGTAGCTCGCTCTCATAGAGCGATGCCGCTTGGTCGAGGCAGTCGCGATAGCGTTTGAGCAATTCTTCCAGGCGGGCGCGGGGCAGGCGTCGCAGTTGCTCCTGAGAGCCCAGCTGTACGGCCAGGACCGCGCTGTGTTGCGGGACGCTGGATTTGGCCAGCGGTTTGGCCGGGCTGTCTTCTGAATCTTCGAGCAAATCGGCGAAAGCGTCGTCGTCATCGTCATCGACGGTGCTGACAGCTCGCCGTGGCGCAGCCTTTATCGCGGGCATCGGACGACTTTCGTCAAAGCTCGGATCGCGCAGGTTGCGCACTTCGAAACCGGGTTCCGCATCATCGTAATCGTTGTCGTCGAACTCCGGTTCCGGTACGGGCTCCGGTTCGACCGGTTCCGGGGCGAAGTCGGCGTGCAGCTGACGCGCCAGGTCACCGATCTCGTCCTGACGTTCGATGCCCGGGGTATGTTCGTCGATACGGCGCAGCCACACCCGCAATTGCAGAAGTGGTGTAGTGATGTGCCGGCCCAGACGCAGGCTCAAGGCCAGGGACAGCGCCAGCAGGATCGCACTCAGGATGCCCATGCTCTGCAGGCTGATGGTCATCGGCTGCTGGAACTGATCCATGTCCAGGCTGATGCGCAACTGGCCGGCGGTCACGTCCTGGAAGGTGATCTTGCTTTGATAGATGCCTTCGGCCTCGCCCAGCAGGCCGTGCTTGGGACGCTGACCGGATTCGGCAAGGATGCGGTTATCCATGCTGTAGATGGCGGCATGGGCCACCAGCTTGTTCTTGGTCAGGTTGTTGAGCAGCACGTTGAGGCTGAGGATGTCGTTGGACACCAGCAGCTCGGTGGCGGAGGTCGCGGTCTGCGTCGTCAGGCTTTCACCCAGCGCATCCGCCTGCTCGTGCATGGCCTGCTTGAACTGCAAACCCATCACACCGGCATAGATCACCAGGGCCAGGGCGACCAGGATCACGTTATGGCTGGCAATGCGCAATGCAATCGGTACACGGCGGTGACGCAGTGCCCGGAAGATCAGCAGGAAGAAGTTATCGGTTTTTACTGGCGTGGGCCGGTTCACTTGAGCTCGGCTCTTTTGTCCGTGAAGTTGACGCGCAGTATAGCGACAGGCCCTAGACCGGCAAAGCGCTCACGGTGCCCGATGGTCACTGAAAGTGGGTAGAATGCGGTTTTTTTCCACTTGCGGGGGTGCGCCTTGCGCGAAATCGTCCTGATAAACATCACCGGATCCGATCGTCCGGGTCTGACTGCGGCCATTACCGGCGTTCTGGCCCAGGGTGGTGTGAACATTCTCGACATCGGTCAGGCGGTGATCCACGACACCCTGTCGTTCGGCATCCTGGTTGAAATTCCCGACACCGAACAAGGTCGGTCGGTCCTCAAGGACATCCTGTTCAAAGGTTATGAACTGGATCAACAGGTACGTTTCACGCCGGTGTCCGAGCAGGATTACCAGCAGTGGGTCGGTAATCAGGGCAAAAAGCGCCACATCGTGACGCTGCTGACTCGCAAAGTGACCGCCGGTCAATTGCAGGCCGTGAGTTCGATCACTGCCAAGTACGGCCTGAACATCGACCACATCGATCGGTTGTCCGGGCGCATGCCGCTGGATACGCCGGCTGATAAAGGCAAGGGCTGCATCGAGTTTTCCGTGCGCGGCGAAGCGGCCGACCCACAGGCGTTGCGGGCCGAATTCCTTAGCGTGGCCCAGGAACTGAACGTCGACATCGCCTTCCAGGAAGATTCGTTGTTCCGTCGCAACCGTCGTCTGGCGGTGTTCGACATGGACTCGACCCTGATCGAAGCCGAGGTCATCGACGAACTGGCCAAGGCGGCTGGCGTAGGCGACAAGGTCTCGGAAATTACCGAGCGGGCAATGGCCGGCGAACTGGATTTTCGCGCCAGCTTCAAGGAGCGCCTGGCCTTGCTCAAAGGTCTGGATGTGGGGGTGCTGGATTCCATCGGCGCGTCATTGCGTCTGACCGAGGGCGCCGAAACCCTGTTCGCCGAACTCAAGCGCCTGGGCTACAAGACGGCCATTCTGTCGGGCGGCTTTACCTACTTCGCCAAGCAATTGCAGGCGAAGCTGGGCATCGACTATGTATTTGCCAATGAACTGGAAGTGATTGATGGCAAGGTGACCGGTGTCGCGATCGAGCCGATTGTTGATGCGCAGCGCAAGGCTGATCTGCTGAAGGAGCTGGCGCACAAGGAAGGTTTGCGTCTGGAGCAGACCATTGCGGTCGGCGACGGTGCCAATGACTTGCCGATGCTGGCGATTGCCGGATTGGGTGTCGCGTTCCGTGCCAAGCCACTGGTCAAGCAGTCGGCCAAGCAGGCGATTTCGACCCTGGGTCTGGATGGTGTGCTTTATCTGCTGGGCTTGCGCGATCGCGACGGCCAGCTTTGATACACCTGTAAAAATGTGGGAGCGGGCTTGCTCGCGAATGCGGTGGGTCAGTTAAACATAGACTGACTGACAATCCGCCTTCGCGAGCAAGCCCGCTCCCACATTTGGATCCCCGCAAGATTTAGGCTTTCGGCAGGCCCATGCCCTGACCCATCCGCACCGGCGATCCCGCCGCCAGTTCTTCAGCCCATTTCACCTGGTCCGGCCCAAATAGCACGACAGCGGTCGAACCCAGCTTGAAGCGACCCAGCTCCGCACCTTTTTCCAGATGGATAGGCGCACGGGCGGCTTCGTCGTAACGGAAGGTTTTCAGCTCGCGCTTCGGCGGAGTGACCAGGCCGGCCCACACGGTTTCGATTGAGGCGACGATCATCGCGCCCACCAGCACCACGGCCATCGGCCCGCGCTCGGTGTCGAAAATGCACGCCACGCGCTCGTTGCGGGCGAACAGCTCCGGAACGTTTTCGGCGGTGGTCTGGTTGACCGAGAACAGGCGGCCGGGAATGTAGACCATCTCGCGCAGGGTGCCGGCCAGTGGCATGTGCACGCGGTGGTAGTCCTTCGGCGACAGGTAGATGGTCGCGAAATCACCGCCCATGAACGGCGCTGCGTTGGCGGCATCGCCACCGAGCAATTCCAGCACGCTGAAACTGTGGCCCTTGGCCTGGAATACACGACCGTGTTCGATCGGGCCAAGCTGGCTGACTGCGCCGTCGGCCGGGCTGAGGATCGCCCCCGGCGTTTCGTCCAGAGGACGGGCGCCGTCTTTCAGTGCACGGGTGAAAAAAGCGTTGAAGTGCTCGTAGGCAGTCAAGTCTTCGACCAGCGCCTCGGACATGTTCACCTGGTAACGCTTGGCGAACCAGGCGGTGAAGGCATTCTTGAACCAGCGCACACGGCACTCGGCGATGCAGCCTGCCAACCGAGAGAGCAGGTTATGGGGCAGCAGGTACTGGCTGATGATAAACAGACGCTTGTTCATTAACGGTCCTTAAAAACCTTAATTCTCTACAGGGGTGTCGGGATGGTTGCCCCATTCGCCCCACGAGCCGGCGTAGCCTTTGACCCGCGGATAACCGAGGGACTTGGCCACCAGATAAGTGAAGCCAGAGCGATGGTGGGTCTGGCAGTGGGTGATGACTTCTTTGTCTTTGCTGATCCCCAGTTGTTCCAGGATCTGCGGCATGTCGGTACGGATGCGCAGGTTGCGCGCCTGATCCATACCGGCGGTCCATTCGAAATTGATCGCGCCGGGAATATGCCCGCCCTTGGCGGCAAGGACTTTCTCGCCGGAGAACTCCAGCGGCCCGCGCGCATCCCAGATCGCCAGGTCGGCGGCACCGAGCCGGCTCTGCAGGTATTCGCGGGTAGCGGTGGGTTCATTGTGCAAGGTCAACGGCACCGGGCCGCCGACGGGGGGCGGGACCTGAATCGACATTGGCAAGCCTTCCGCCAGCCAGGCCGGCAGGCCACCGTCGATATAGTGATATTTGTCGTGCCCAATGACATCCAGCAGCCAGATGAAACGCCCGGCCCAGCCGCCGCCTTCGTCGTCATAAACCACGTAGACCGCATCAGGATTGTGTCCCAGCTCACCGAACAGCGTTTCGAGTGCCGCTTGCGGCGGCATCAACCCCGGCGCAGGCGCCTGGCCGAGCTGGGTGCGTTTCGGGTCGACGAATCGTGCACCCGGAATGTGCCCCTCGGTATAGCGGGCGCTGCTGGTCAGGTCGACCAGAATCAGATCGCGGGCCTCGAGGCGAGGGAGCAAGTCGCTCGGCTCGATGACCAGCGGCAAGCCAGAGAAGTCAGACATGTGAGGTCTCCAGAGCACAAAAGGAGGGATTGTAACGCAGGCTTATTTGCCGCGCTGACTAAAGCTATGCAGGGCCTTTTCGATGCACTGCGCGGTTTTTCCAAAGGCTTGTACGGTGATCTCCGAAAACGGCCCGCCACCTTGATCGGCAGCGACGATCATGATCACCCGGCCATTGTTGACCAGTGACCGCAACAGCAGGTGTTCGCCACTGAACTGTGCGCGCAGGCCATTGGGGAGCAGGGCAGAAAATTGCGCGTTGTTGTCTGGTGTCACTCGTACCTGAGCCTGTTGCGCCAGCAGGCGTTGCAGCACGTTGCTCTGGCTGACCACGAAATTCAAGCCGGCGGCCTCTTTCGGCAGCCCGGCGGTCTGGTGCACCCGCAGATTAGCGTGGGTGCGGTCGGCCATCAGGATCATCACCCGGCGCATGCCACAGGCAATCAATGCATCACGGGCCGTGGTGGTCAGGTGCATGGCGTTGGTGAAGCGGCTCGGTTCGGCCAGAAGTTCGGCACATTGGTTGCGCCACCTGGCCAGGTCTTCGGCGGTGGGTGCCGGGGCTGGCAGCAGTCCGGCATGAACGCGATGGGTACCCCATGGCCAGATCAGCGCAACGGCGGGGTGCCACAAGTCCGGCATGGCGTGGTGGCGCGCACTGTTGGCCGCCTGCTGGTGCAATTGCTGCTGCACATCGTCCATCGAGATTTGCAGATACAGGCTGGTCAGGTACTGCCAGCGCTGACTGTGTGGGCAGTCCCAGGCCTGTTGCGCCGAAAGCGCCAGACCGTTGGCCAGTAGTACCGTGTTGGCCGGTTGATTGAGCCAGCGGCGCAGAGTGGGGTCGTCGTCCAGACGGTTCTGCTGGCGCAATGGGTGATCGCTGTCGCGGGCAATTCGCAGCACCTTCACCAGTTCCCGTTGCTCGGTCAGCAGCAGTTTATAGCCCTGCTGAACCCAGATCGGCAGGCGCCAGAGGTCCACCAGGGCCTGGCCTATTTGCAAAAGGCGCGCGCCAAATAGCTGCTTTTCGACTTTGCGTGCCGACTCGCCTTTGTAAATAACCCGCAGTTCCCAGTCTTCGAGTAACTGTGGATGGGTCAGCGCCAATGGCCACAATGGAGAGAGAAACAGCAGGCTGCCCCAGTGGATGTCCTGCCACAGCCGGGCCAGGCGACTGGCGAAAAAGCCATTGGCCTGTTGTGTGGCGTGCTGGCTGATCATCTGCAGCTGGCGCAGGGGCTTGGGAATTTCGTTCTGGGGTACTGCGGGCAGGCGTTCGAGCAATTCCTCGGTGCGCTTGAGGCCCAGGCGACTGATCGCCACTTCAAGGTTTTCCGCAGGCTCGCTCATGCTGCCGTGGGTGTGCCGGTTGGCTTCGCGGAAGATGCTCAAGGCCAAGGCAGGGCTGTCCTGCATCAATTCGGCGATATTGCGCAATGAACTGCGATTGTCGCGGATCGCCCGGCAGACGCGGTCGTGGCTCTCCTGCGGAACAGGCAACCGCACGCCATCCAGAAGTTTCACCCAGCCATCGAGGGTGGTCGGTTTTTGAATCGCAACGTTCGTTTCGTTAGCCATGTCTGGAGGCGATCATCGTCAGCATTACCGGGGCCCGGAGTGGGTCAAATTGGCTTTTCGCCTGAACTGCCTTTAGTCTGGCGCAGTTTTGCCGATAAGTAGAAGAAGAGATTTATTAACTTCCGAATATGACCTTGAACCCGACTCAGTAAGTGCTCCCCTACCTATGGCTAAAATAATCGGCATCATCGTCGTATTCGCGAGCGTGCTCGGCGGATACGTGCTCTCCCACGGTAAAATTGCCGCTCTGATCCAGCCCTTCGAGGTCATGATCATCGGTGGTGCGGCCCTCGGCGCATTCCTTCAGGCCAACCCCGGCTACATGACCATGCACGTGCTCAAGAAGTCCCTGAGCATGTTCGGTTCGCGTTTCAGCCATGGTTTCTATCTTGAAGTGCTGGGCCTGATCTACGAGATCCTCAACAAGAGCCGCCGCGAAGGCATGATGGCCATCGAAGCCGACATCGAAGACGCCGCCGCGAGCCCGATCTTCGCCAAGTATCCATCGGTCCTCAAGGACGAACGCATGACCGCGTTCATCTGCGATTACCTGCGCATCATGTCCTCCGGCAACATGGCCCCCCACGAACTTGAAGGCCTGTTCGATATGGAGCTGTACAGCCTCAAGGAAGACCTGGAGCACCCGTCCCATGCGGTGAACGGCATCGCTGACGCCATGCCCGGTTTCGGTATCGTCGCCGCGGTACTGGGTATTGTTGTGACCATGGCCTCCCTGGGTGAAGGCGATCAGAAGTCCATCGGCCTGCACGTCGGTGCGGCACTGGTGGGTACCTTCTTCGGTATTCTCGCCGCCTACGGCTTCTTCGGCCCGCTAGCCCATTCCCTGGCCCATGACGCCAAGGAAGAACTGAACATCTACGAAGCCATCAAGGCCTCGCTGGTGGCCTCGGCTTCCGGCATGCCGCCATCGCTGGCCGTGGAATTCGGGCGCAAGGTGTTGTACCCGGCTCACCGTCCCAGCTTTGCCGAGCTGGAACAAGCGGTTCGCGGTCGTTAAGTCATGGAAAACAACCAGCCGATAATCATCAAGCGCGTCAAGCGCTACGGTGGCGGGCATCACGGGGGGGCGTGGAAAATCGCCTTCGCCGACTTCGCCACGGCGATGATGGCGTTCTTCCTGGTGTTGTGGTTGCTGTCCACCGCCACGCCGGAGCAGAAGATCGCCATCGCCGGTTACTTCAAGGACCCGATCGGCTTCTCCGAAAGCGGCACGCCGTACATCATCGACTTGGGTGGCACGCCGACCCTGGCGCCGGAAAACACCCTCAACCCCGAGGTGAAGTCCCAGCCGCAGCCGGACAAGGTCACGGTCGACGCCGAACAGGTCGAAGGTATGGCCGAGATGGTGGAGAAGGAGCGCCTCGAACTGTTGCTGCAGGAGTTGCAGAACAAGGTCGAAGAGAATCCGCAGCTGCAAAAATTCAAAGACCAGATCATGTTCGAGATCACCCCGGACGGTTTGCGCATCCAGATCGTGGACGCCGAGAACCGGCCGATGTTTGACTCGGGATCTGCACGCCTGAAGCCGTATTTCGAAGACATCCTGCTGGCCATGGCCGATACCATCAAGGCGGTGCCGAACAAGATCAGCATCAGCGGCCACACCGATGCCAAGCCGTATAGCGGCCAGGGCGATTTCGGTAACTGGGAGCTGTCGGCCAACCGTGCCAACGCCGCTCGCCGTGCGCTGGTGGCAGGCAGTTATCCGGACAGCCAGGTGGCGCGTGTCGTGGGTTATGCGTCGTCGGCGCTGTTTGACCGCGAGCATCCATTCAATCCGGTCAACCGCCGTATCGACATCATCGTGCTGACCAAGAAAGCCCAGCGTGCCATCGAAGGTTCGCAAGGTGCGGAGCCGGCACCGGATACCCCGCCAGCGGCTCCGGGCGCAGCACCGGCCACGCCGGTCGACCCGAACGCGCTGCCGGCGGACAAGGAGCCATTGCCGGCACATGAGCTTCGCGAGCGTTTGAACCTGTTCGATGATCCGGCACCGAAGCCGGGTGAGGCGCCCAAGCAGTGACCCATGAAAAAGCCGCGAAAATCGCGGCTTTTTCATGTCTGCGGGAAACGACTCAGTAACCGTTTTCCGGCAGGCTGGCGATGATCGAGCGGTAGCTGTTCATTCGTTGTTGCTGCACGCGGCCGTCTTCCAGTGCCTTGAGCAGGGCGCAACCCGGTTCACGGTCGTGCTTGCAGTCGCGGAAGCGGCAGGTGCCCAGCAGGTCGTTGAACTCGATGAAGCCGGCTTCGACATCGGCACGGCTGACGTGGCCCAGGCCAAATTCGCGGATGCCCGGGGAGTCGATCAGCTCACCGCCGCCGGGGAAGTGGAACAGGCGCGCGGTGGTCGTGGTGTGCGTGCCCTGGCCGGACAGTTCGGACAGCGGCCCGACGCGGGTTTCGACGTCGGGCAGCAGGCTGTTGACCAACGAAGACTTGCCGACGCCGGACTGGCCGACGAACACGCTGATGCGCCCATCCAGCCGTTGCTGAAGTTGCTCCATGCCATTGCCGTGGTGGGCCGAAACTTCGAGCACTGGATAGCCCAGGGTGCGGTAGACGGCGAGCAAGGCATTCAAGGCCGGAGCGTTGTGTTCATCGATCAGGTCGAACTTGTTCAGCAACAACAGTGGCTTGATGCCCGCATGTTCGGCGGCGACGAGGTAGCGGTCGATCAGGTTGGCGTGGGGCTCGGGCAGCGGCGCGAAAACGATGACGATCATGTCAACGTTGGCCGCCACCGGCTTGAGTTGGCCTCGACTGTCCGGACGGCAAAGTTCGGTATGACGCGGCAGTTGCGCGACGATCACCCCGATACCCTGATTGCCCGCACGCCAGACCACCTGGTCGCCGGTCACCAGCGCCGGCAGGTTGGCGCGCAGGTGGCAACGGAACACCTGACCGGCATGCTCGCCATCACGGGCCTCGACTTCGACCTGTACACCGAAGTGCGCGATCACCAGACCGTGCTGTTCAGGGCCCAGATCGCCGCCCTCGAGTGCCTGGACAGCCGAGGACTCGCGTTTGGCGGCGCGGGCAGCGCGTTCGCCTTGAATCTTTTCGATGCGCCAGTTTTGGCGGCGATTGAGTTGGCGTTTGGCCATGGGTGTTCCGTATCAAGAATGCAGCGATTAGGTAAAACGGCCGCGAGTTTAGCACGCCCTGCCACCGGCCTAGGCTAAACTGCGCAGCATTGCCTAGGAGCCGACACATGCAAAGTTCGCAAAACCTGATCTGGATCGACCTGGAAATGACCGGTCTGAACCCGGACACCGACGTCATCATCGAAATGGCCACCATCGTCACCGACAGTGACCTCAATACGCTGGCCGAAGGTCCGGTCATCGCCATCCACCACAGTGACGAAGTCCTCGCCACCATGGACGAATGGAATACCCGCACCCACGGCAACTCGGGCCTGACCCAGCGTGTGCGTGAAAGCCGCATCAGCATGGCCGAAGCCGAAGCCCAGACCATCGAGTTCCTGGAGAAGTGGGTGCCGAAGGGCAAGTCGCCGATCTGCGGCAACAGCATCTGCCAGGATCGTCGTTTCCTTTATACGCACATGAAATCCCTGGAAAGCTTCTTCCACTACCGCAATCTCGACGTTTCGACCCTCAAGGAGCTGGCGGCACGCTGGGCACCGGACGTGCGCGATAGTTTCAAGAAGGGCAGCACCCACCTGGCCCTGGATGACATCCGCGAATCCATCGCCGAGCTTCAGCATTACCGCAAGCACTTCATCAAATCCTGATTGGACGATCGCTGACCTTTGTGGCGAGGGAGCTTGCTCCCGCTTGGCTGCGAAGCAGTCGTGAAATCTGCGCATGCGATGCAACTGTAGAGTGAGGGGTGCTTCGCACTCCAGCGGGAGCAAGCTCCCTCGCCACAGGTTGTCGGTGATTGTTCTTGCCCTCTTTTGGTGCTTTGGTGAAGTGCGTAGACTGCGCGCCTTTTTCGCAAGGATCGCCACCATGTTGCTGATGCTCTACCTGATCGCCATCACCGCCGAAGCCATGACCGGGGCGCTGTCCGCGGGCCGTCGCGGCATGGACTGGTTTGGCGTGGTGCTGATCGCTTGCGTCACGGCATTGGGGGGCGGTTCGGTGCGGGATGTATTGCTCGGACACTATCCCCTGACCTGGGTCAAACACCCGGAATATCTGGTGCTGACCAGTATCGCGGCGATGTTCACGGTATTCACCGCCCGCTGGATGCGTCATCTGCGCTCGCTGTTTTTGGTGCTCGACGCCGTAGGCCTGGTGGCTTTCACCCTGATCGGCTGCATGACCGCTCTGGAAATGGGCCATGGCATGTTGGTCGCTTCCGTCAGCGGCGTGATCACCGGGGTTTTCGGCGGCATCCTGCGCGATATTTTTTGCAACGACATTCCGCTGATCTTCCGTCGCGAGCTCTATGCCAGCGTCTCCTTCGCCGCGGCATGGTGCTACATGCTTTGCCTGTATCTGAATCTGCCGAGCGAGCAAGCGATTCTGATCACGCTATTCGGCGGCTTTTTATTGCGCCTGCTGGCGATCCGTTTTCACTGGGAAATGCCCAAGTTCGTCTACAACGACGAGGCCTGAAGCATTTTTACGCAATGCCGTGTTGTTTCAGGGCCCATTCGACGTGTTCGCGGACCATTTCGGACGGGTACTCCCGTCGCGCCTTGAGCGCTTCGAGTACCGGAATCGTTGACGGCGCGTTGCCCAGGCCCACGGCCAAATTGCGTAACCAGCTTTCATAGCCTGCCCGTCTGAGTGGCGAGCCTTCGGTGCTGCTCAGAAACCTGTCTTCATCCCACATGAACAGTTCGGCCAGGTCGGCGTTGTCCAGATTGTGGCGCGGTTTGAAATCGCTTTCCCCCGACGGACGGGCAAAGCGGTTCCACGGGCAGACGATCTGGCAATCATCGCAGCCGAACACCCGGTTGCCGATCAACGGTCGCAGCTCTTCAGGAATCGCGCCCTTGAACTCGATAGTCAGGTAGGAAATGCAGCGACGAGCGTCCAGTACATAGGGGCCGACAAACGCATTGGTCGGGCAGATGTCCAGGCAGGCGCTGCAGCGGCCGCAATGTTCGGTGGCGTGGGGAGGGTCCACGGGCAGCGGCAAATCGACGAACAGTTCGGCGAGGAAGAAATAACTGCCCGCCTTGCGATTCAAGACCAGGGTGTTTTTGCCGATCCAGCCCAGGCCGGCCTGCTCCGCGATGGCTTTTTCCAGTACCGGCGCGCTGTCGACGAAGGCGCGGAAGCCGAAAGGGCCGATGGCCGCCTGAATTTTATCGGCCAGCTGCTGCACGCGCTTGCGGATCAATTTGTGGTAATCGCGGCCCAAGGCATAGCGCGAGACGTAGGCTTTTTCCGGTTGGGCCAGCAATTGCGCCATTTTGGTATCACCCGAAAGGTAGTCCATGCGCAGTGAAACCACGCGCAAGGTGCCCGGTACCAGTTCTTCCGGATGCGAGCGTTTGCTGCCATGGGCGCCCATATAGTCCATGTCGCCGTGGTAGCCGGCTTCGAGCCAGCGCTCCAGGTGATGCTCATGCTCACCCAGATCGAGGCCGCTGATGCCGACTTGCTGGAAACCCAGTTCGCGGCCCCAGTCCTTGATGGATTGAGCGAGGGCGGGCAGGTCTGTGGTAATTGCGGGCATGGGGCGAGAGAAACCGGAGCTGAGGTGCGTATAATTCTGCCAGACATCGGAGCCCGAAGACGCATGCCGCACACTAAAGATGATTTCCCCGACGCGCTGTACAGCGCCGCGCAGGTTCGAGCACTCGATGCGAGCCTGATCGCTGCCGGTACACCGGGCTTCGAACTGATGCAGCGCGCCGCGAGGGCAACCTGGCGTGCACTGGTGCGCAAATGGCCGTCAGCGAACGAGTTGACCGTCGTCGCCGGTCACGGCAATAACGCCGGCGATGGCTATCTTGTGGCGGTAATGGCCCGGCGTGCCGGGTGGTCGGTGCGTGTATTGGCGGCGGGCGATCCGCAATTGCTGCGCGGTGATGCGGCTTCGGCCCACACCGAGGCAGTGGCCGAAAAAATTTCCATCGAGCCCTGGACCGCGCAATCCGAATGGCGCGGCCTTGTGCTGGACGCATTGCTCGGTATCGGCCTCAGCGGAGACGTGCGCGAACCCTACGCCAGTGTGATTGCTGCAATCAACGCCAGCGGGCTGCCGGTCGCGGCCGTGGATATTCCTTCCGGGCTGTGTGCCGATACCGGCCGCATCCTCGGTTGCGCGGTACGAGCCGATCTGACCGTCACCTTCATCGGCTTGAAACTGGGCCTGTTCACCGGGGATGCGGCGGATGCAGTGGGTGAGCTGGTGTTCAATGATCTGCACGCTGACCCGCAACTGCTGGAGGATGCGCCCACCAGCGCCCTTCGTCTGACCGTCGGCAATCTGCCGCGCCTGGCCTCCCGGCCATCTACCTCCCATAAAGGCAAGTTCGGTCATCTGCTGCTGATCGGCGGCGATCGTGGTTTGGGCGGGGCGATTTTGCTGAGCGCGCAAAGCGCATTGCGCAGTGGGGCAGGCATGGTGTCGGTGGCCACTCGCAGCGAACATGTGTCAGCCGCCTTGGCGAGAATTCCCGAGGCGATGGTGTTGGGCGTTTCGTCGGCCAATCAGTTGATGGGGTTGCTACAAAAGGTGTCCGTTTTGGTCGTCGGTCCCGGTCTGGGGCAAGCGGCCTGGGGGCGCGGGCTGTTGTCCGCAGCTGCCAACGCATCGTTGCCGCAAGTCTGGGACGCCGACGCGCTGAACCTGTTGGCCGAAGAATGCGTGAAGTTGCCCAAAGATTGCGTCATCACGCCTCATCCTGGCGAAGCGGCACGGCTTCTTGGTGTCAGCACCGCCCAGGTTCAGTCCGATCGTCCTGCCGCCGCCCATGCGCTGAGCAAGAAATATTCAGCGGTTGTGGTGCTCAAGGGCTCGGGCAGCCTGATCGTCAGTCCCGACGGGCGGCTGGCGGTGTGTCATCAGGGCCACCCGGCAATGGCCGCGGCGGGGTTGGGGGATGTTCTCGCCGGACTGGTCGGCGCACTGCTGGCCCAGGGCATGAGAGCATTCGACGCAGCGTGTCTGGCGGTCTGGCTGCACGCCAATGCCGGTGAGCAACAAGGTAAATTCGGCCGTGGGCTGGCGGCCAGTGATCTGATTCCAGCCATTCGTCAGTTGTTGGAGGAGCAAGCACCGTGTCTGAAGTAACCCTGTACCTGGCGGATGAAGAGGCGATGACCGCGTTTGGCGTACGTATCGCCCAGATCACAAAAGGGCACGGCCTGATTTTTCTCGAAGGCAACCTGGGCATGGGTAAAACCACCCTGTCCCGGGGCATTATCCGGGGGCTTGGGCATGTCGGGGCCGTAAAAAGCCCGACCTTTACCCTGGTTGAACCCTACGAGATTGGCGACATTCGAGCCTTTCATTTCGACCTGTATCGTTTGGTCGACCCGGAAGAACTGGAGTTTCTCGGTATCCGCGACTATTTCGAAGACGATGCCTTGTGCCTGATCGAGTGGCCCGATAAAGGTGCAGGCTTTTTGCCAAAGCCTGACCTGACCATTACCATTAGCCCGCAAGACAGCGGCCGTTCGCTGAAAATTTTGTCCCAAGGCTCGCGAGGCGAGTCGTGGTGTGCCGCTTTGGCATTGGAATCCAAATAGATGATGGGGTTAGGTATGCGCTTTCGCGCGTTGGTTGCTGCCGTTGGGGTGTTGTTTCTGGCGGTGACCGTCGACGCTTTGGCCGAGACGAAGGTCAACAGCGTGCGCCTGTGGAGGGCGCCGGACAACACGCGGCTGGTGTTTGACCTGAGCGGCCCCGTGCAACATAGCGTCTTTACCCTGACGGCTCCCGACCGCCTGGTCATCGACATCAACGGCGCTACCCTGGGCGCACCGTTGAACGTCAACAGTGCCAATACCCCGATCACGGCGATGCGTTCAGCCCAGCGCACACCGACCGACCTGCGAGTGGTCATTGACCTGAAAAAGGCGGTCACCCCGAAAAGCTTCTCTCTGGCCCCCAATGCCCAATACGGCAACCGGCTGGTGGTCGACCTCTTTGACAACCCGGCAGACGCTGCGCCGCCTCCCACGTCGACACCGTCGGTGGCCACTGTTCCGGCCGTGCCGGTCACGCCTGCCGAGCCGGCCATCAAGTTGCCGCCGGCGCCTGCCGGCAAGCGCGACATCGTCGTGGTGATCGATGCCGGTCACGGTGGTGAAGACCCCGGTGCCTCCGGCTCTCGCGGTCAGCGCGAAAAAGACGTGGTGCTGCAGATTGCCCGCGAATTGCAGCGTCAGGTCAACGGCATGAAAGGCTTCCGCGCCGAGCTGACCCGTACCGGCGACTACTTCATTCCCCTGCGCGGCCGTACCGAAATTGCCCGCAAGAAAGGCGCGGATCTGTTCGTCTCGATCCACGCCGACGCCGCGCCTTCGGCGGCTGCATTCGGTGCCTCAGTGTTCGCGCTGTCTGATCGCGGTGCCACCTCGGAAACCGCGCGCTGGCTGGCCGACAGTGAAAACCGCTCCGACCTGATCGGTGGTGCCGGCAACGTCAGCCTCGATGACAAGGACCGCATGCTCGCTGGCGTGCTGTTGGATCTGTCGATGACCGCGTCCCTGACGTCCAGCCTTAATGTCGGTCAGAAAGTCCTGAGCAACATCGGCCGGGTCACGCCGCTGCACAAACAGCGGGTTGAGCAAGCCGGGTTCATGGTGCTGAAGTCGCCGGACATTCCTTCGATCCTGGTGGAAACCGGGTTCATCTCCAATGCCAACGAAGCCTCGAAACTTGCCGCCTCCAACCACCAGCAGGCGCTGGCGCGTTCCATCAGCAGCGGCGTGCGTCAGTTCTTCCAGCAAAATCCTCCACCGGGCACTTACATCGCCTGGCTGCGTGACTCCGGCAAGATCGCCCAGGGTCCGCGTGACCACCGGGTAAGCCCTGGCGAAACTTTGGCGATGATCGCCGTGCGTTATCAGGTGTCGCCAGCCACTCTGCGCAGTGCCAACAACCTGTCGAGCGATGAGCTCAAGGTGGGTCAGCATTTGACTATCCCGGGTACTGAATTGGCGGCCAAAGAATGAATGAGGTCGTGATCAACCCTGCTCGCATCGAGCTGCTCAGCCCAAGGCTGGCGAACCAGATCGCTGCTGGCGAGGTGGTTGAGCGCCCGGCATCGGTGATCAAGGAGTTGCTGGAAAACAGCCTCGACTCCGGCGCCCGGCGTATCGATGTCGATGTTGAGCAGGGCGGCGTCAAGTTGCTGCGGGTGCGCGATGATGGCAGCGGCATTTCCGCCGATGACCTGCCCTTGGCTCTGGCCCGCCACGCCACCAGCAAAATTCGTAATCTGGAAGACCTCGAACAGGTGATGAGCCTGGGGTTTCGCGGCGAGGCGTTGGCTTCGATCAGCTCGGTGGCGCGCCTGACTTTGACCTCGCGTACCCGTGATGCCGATCAGGCCTGGCAGGTTGAAACCGAAGGCCGTGAGATGTCGCCCCGAGTGCAACCGGCCGCGCATCCGGTGGGGACTTCCGTCGAAGTTCGTGACCTGTTTTTCAATACGCCGGCACGGCGCAAGTTTCTCAAGACCGAAAAAACCGAATTCGATCATCTTCAAGAAGTGATCAGGCGCCTGGCCTTGGCACGTTTCGACGTGGCGTTCCATTTGCGTCATAACGGCAAAACGATCCTCAGTCTGCACGAAGCACGCGATGATGCGGCCCGTGCCCGGCGGGTAGCCGCAATCTGCGGACCCGGCTTCCTGGAGCAGGCGCTGCCGATCGAAATCGAGCGTAACGGCTTGCATTTGTGGGGTTGGGTCGGGCTGCCGACGTTCAACCGCAGCCAGGCGGATCTGCAGTATTTCTTCGTCAATGGACGTGCGGTGCGAGACAAACTGGTGGCTCACGCTGTGCGCCAGGCCTATCGCGACGTGCTGTTCAACGGCCGGCACCCGACGTTCGTGCTGTTTTTCGAGGTCGATCCCACCGGCGTCGACGTCAACGTGCACCCCACCAAGCACGAAGTGCGCTTCCGTGAAGGGCGCATGGTTCACGACTTCCTTTATGGCACCTTGCACCGCGCCCTGGGCGATGTGCGGCCGGAAGATCATCTGGCTGCACCGGTGGCGACAGCCATCGTGCGGCCCAGCGGGATTGAGGCGGGTGAGTTCGGACCTCAGGGTGAAATGAGTCTGGCAGCCAACGCGCTGCTGGAGCAGCCGCAGGCGCAACCGTCATACAGCGCGCCGTCGAGCTCCGGCTCTGGCGGGGGGTATCAGTATCAGTACACTCCGCGTCCTCAGTCCGCGGTTCCCGCCGCTGAAGCGCAGGCCGCCTATCGCGAGTTCTTTGCGCCGCTGCCTGAAGCCAACGCGACGGCATTGCCAGCCGGGCAGGGCGATATCCCGCCGCTGGGCTATGCGCTGGCACAGCTCAAGGGTATCTATATTCTTTCGGAAAACGCCCAGGGCCTGGTGTTGGTGGACATGCACGCGGCTCATGAGCGGATCATGTACGAGCGTCTGAAAGTTGCGATGGCCAGTGAGGGGCTCAGCGGTCAGCCGCTGCTGGTGCCTGAGTCACTGGCGGTGAGTCAGCGTGAGGCCGATTGCGCCGAAGAGCACGTCGCCTGGTTCCAGCGCCTTGGCTTTGAGTTGCAGCGTCTGGGGCCTGAAACCCTGGCGATACGACAGATTCCGGCCTTGCTCAAGCAGGCTGAAGCCAACCGGTTGGTGGGCGATGTATTAGCCGACTTGATGGAGTACGGCACCAGTGATCGAATTCAGGCGCACCTGAACGAATTGCTTGGGACCATGGCCTGCCACGGTGCGGTTCGAGCGAATCGGCGCCTGGCAATACCGGAAATGAACGCTCTGCTACGCGATATGGAAAACACCGAGCGCAGCGGTCAATGCAACCATGGCCGGCCGACCTGGACCCAACTGGGTCTGGACGATCTGGATAAACTGTTCTTGCGCGGTCGTTGATGAGCCAGTTCCCACCCGCGATTTTTCTGATGGGCCCGACCGCGGCGGGCAAGACCGATCTGGCCATCGAGCTCACCAAGGTGCTGCCTTGCGAGTTGATCAGCGTCGATTCGGCTTTGGTCTACCGAGGCATGGACATCGGCACCGCCAAACCCTCCAAAGAACTTTTGGCCGAGTTTCCGCACCGTTTGATCGATATTCTCGATCCGGCGGAGAGTTATTCGGCGGCGGATTTTCGCCGCGACGCGCTCCAAGCCATGGCCGAGATCACCGCGCGGGGTAAAATTCCGTTGTTGGTGGGCGGTACGATGCTCTACTACAAGGCGCTGCTCGAAGGTCTGGCGGATATGCCGGCAGCCGATCCGCACGTGCGTGCACAAATCGAAGAAGAAGCCGCACGCCTTGGTTGGCAAGCCCTGCATGACCAGCTGGCGGTGATCGATCCGGTTTCTGCCGCGCGCATTCATCCGAACGATCCGCAGCGACTCAGTCGAGCGCTGGAAGTATATCGCGTCAGTGGTCAAAGCATGACCGCCCTGCGCTTGCAACAATCTGCGCAAAGTACTGAAGCTGCGGCTTCGGGACGGCAACAATTGCCCTATACTGTCGCAAACTTGGCGATTGCTCCGGCAAATCGTCAGGTACTGCACGAGCGAATTAAACAAAGATTCACTTTAATGTTGGAACAGGGATTCATCGACGAGGTCGTAGCCCTGCGTGAGCGAAGTGACCTGCATGCCGGGTTGCCGTCTATACGTGCGGTAGGCTATCGACAAGTCTGGGATTACCTGGATGGCAAGCTGACGTCAGCCGAGATGCAGGAGCGTGGAATCATCGCCACGCGGCAATTGGCGAAGCGTCAGTTCACCTGGTTGCGCAGTTGGACTGATTTACATTGGCTGGACAGTCTGGATTGCGACAATCTGCCGCGCGCCTTGAAATACTTGGGGACCATCTCCATATTGGGCTGAGTCCTTGCAATTGCCGTCTATCCTTGGGGGTGTGACGGCCACAAGTCATCTGTTTACCTATTTTTTATATTGAATCCTTAAAGGAGTGCGGCACATGTCAAAAGGGCATTCGCTACAAGACCCTTACTTGAACACTTTACGTAAAGAGAAAGTTGGGGTGTCCATCTACCTGGTCAACGGTATCAAACTGCAAGGTACGATCGAGTCTTTTGACCAGTTCGTTATTCTGCTGAAAAACACCGTCAGCCAAATGGTCTACAAACACGCTATCTCTACAGTAGTGCCGGTTCGCCCGATTCGTCTGCCTAGCGCAAGTGAGAGCGAGTCTGGTGATACTGAGCCAGGTAACGCCTGATAGGAGTCTCCTTTGTTCTTTGAGCGCCACGGTGGTGGTGAGCGAGCCATTCTCGTTCACTTGGATGGTCAGGACCCTGAGGCGCGCGAAGATCCGCAGGAGTTTCAGGAGTTGGCAACATCGGCTGGCGCCGAGACCGCCGCGTTTTTCAACGTGCCGCGTAATCGGCCAACCGCCAAATACCTGATTGGCAGCGGCAAGGTCGAGGAGCTACGCGACCTGGTCAAAGCCGAGCAGGTCGATCTGGTGATTTTCAATCACATCCTCACGCCCAGTCAGGAACGTAACCTCGAACGTGTCTTCGAGTGTCGCGTGATCGACCGTACGGGTCTGATTCTCGATATCTTCGCCCAACGCGCCCGCACCCATGAAGGCAAGCTCCAGGTCGAACTGGCGCAGCTTGAGCACATGAGTACGCGGCTGGTTCGTGGCTGGACTCACCTTGAGCGGCAGAAGGGCGGTATCGGTCTGCGTGGTCCGGGTGAGACCCAGCTGGAGACCGACCGGCGTCTGCTGCGGGTCCGCCTGCGGCAGATCAAGGGACGCCTGGAAAAGGTCCGCAGCCAGCGCGAGCAGTCGCGTCGCGGCCGCAAGCGTGCTGACATTCCGACGGTTTCACTGGTGGGATACACCAACGCCGGCAAATCGACGCTGTTCAACGCCGTCACCGAGTCCGACGTCTTCGCCGCGGATCAACTGTTCGCCACCCTCGACCCGACCCTGCGCCGGCTTGAGCTCGATGACCTCGGGCCCATTGTCCTGGCCGATACCGTGGGCTTCATTCGACACCTGCCGCACAAACTGGTCGAAGCATTTCGGGCTACGCTCGAAGAGTCGAGCAACTCCGACCTGCTGCTGCACGTGATCGACTCCCATGAGCCCGACCGTATGGCCCAGATCGAACAGGTCATGGTGGTGCTCGGGGAGATCGGGGCCCAGGACTTGCCGATCCTGGAGGTATACAACAAACTCGATTTGCTCGAGGGTGTTGAGCCGCAGATCCAGCGTGATGCCGATGGCAAGCCGCAGCGGGTCTGGTTGTCGGCCAAGGACGGTAAGGGCCTGGATCTGCTCAAGCAGGCCGTGGCCGAGCTGCTCGGCGATGATTTGTTTGTTGGCACCTTGCGCTTGCCGCAACGTTTTGCTCGACTGCGTGCGCAGTTTTTCGAACTCGGTGCGGTACAGAAAGAAGAACATGACGAAGAAGGTCTCAGCTTGCTGGCCGTTCGTTTGCCACGGGCCGAGTTGAATCGGCTGGTGAGTCGCGAAGGCTTGCAACCACTGGACTTCATCGAGCAACACACTTTGCAATAAAAGCCTGAGAAAGCGGTTGTGTCGTGGTGACAGGCATTCTGTAGCATTGGCCGGCGCGCCGTGGGTGCGTCTTTGCTTTATCAGATGGAGAGCGCTATGGCTTGGAATGAGCCGGGTGGCAACTCGAACAATCAGGATCCTTGGGGTGGCAAACGCCGTAACAACGGCGATCGCAAGGGGCCGCCGGATCTCGACGAGGCCTTCCGAAAGCTGCAGGAAAGCCTGAACGGGTTGTTCGGTGGTGGTAAGAAACGTGGTGGGGATGACGGCGGTGGTCCGGGCAAGAGCGGAGGCTTTGGCGGTCTGCTCGGCATCGGACTGGTCGTTGCCGCCGCTGTCTGGCTGTACAGCGCGGTCTATGTAGTCGACGAGCAGGAGCAAGCCGTGGTGCTGCGCTTCGGCAAGTACTACGAAACCGTCGGCCCGGGCCTGAACATCTATTTCCCGCCGATCGATAAGAAGTACATGGAAAACGTCACGCGGGAGCGTGCGTACACCAAGCAGGGTCAGATGCTCACCGAAGACGAAAACATCGTCGAAGTGCCGTTGACCGTGCAGTACAAGATCAGCAACCTGCAGGATTTCGTGCTGAGCGTCGATCAGCCGGAGATCAGCCTGCAGCACGCGACCGACAGTGCCTTGCGCCATGTGGTGGGCTCCACTGCGATGGACCAGGTGTTGACCGAAGGTCGTGAACAGATGGCCGGCGAAATCAAGGAGCGTTTGCAGCGCTTCATGGATACCTATCGCACCGGTATCACCGTGACCCAGGTCAACGTACAAAGCGCAGCGGCACCGCGTGAAGTGCAGGAAGCCTTCGATGACGTGATCCGTGCCCGTGAAGACGAGCAGCGTTCGCGCAACCAGGCTGAAACCTATGCCAACGGCGTCGTGCCGGAAGCCCGTGGTCAGGCCCAGCGCATTCTCGAAGATGCCAATGGTTACCGCGATGAAACGATCTCGCGCGCCAAGGGTGAGGCCGATCGCTTCACAAAACTGGTTGCCGAGTACCGCAAGGCGCCTGAAGTCACGCGCCAGCGTCTTTACCTGGACACCATGCAGGAAGTCTTCAGCAACACCAGCAAGGTTCTCGTGACCGGTAACAAGAATGGCCAGAACAATCTGCTTTACCTGCCGCTGGACAAGATGATCGACAGTAGTGGCCGCAGCACCAGCACACCGATGAGCAGTGCGGCAGCTAGCAGCAATGAAGCGAATGCACGTGCGGCAGCTGATCTGCAACAACAGCCAGCACGTACCAGGGAGAGTCGCTGATGAGCAATAAATCGCTGATCGCCCTTATTGTCGGCGTCGTCGTGGCGATCGCTGCCTGGAACTGCTTTTACATCGTCGCTCAGACCGAGCGTGCGGTGTTGCTGCAGTTCGGTCGCGTAGTCCAGACCGATGTTCAACCAGGCCTGCATGTGAAGGTGCCTTACGTCAACCAGGTGCGCAAATTCGATGCCCGCTTGATGACGCTGGACGCGCCGACACAACGCTTCCTGACCCTGGAAAAGAAAGCCGTGATGGTCGATGCCTACGCCAAGTGGCGTGTGAAGGACGCCGAGCGTTTCTACACCGCGACTTCCGGCCTCAAGCAGATTGCCGACGAGCGTCTGTCCCGCCGTCTGGAATCGGGCCTGCGTGACCAGTTCGGTAAGCGCACCCTGCACGAAGTGGTGTCGGGTGAGCGTGATGCGCTGATGGCTGATATCACCGCTTCGCTGAACAAGATGGCTGAAAAGGAACTGGGTATCGAAGTAGTTGACGTTCGCGTCAAGACCATCGACCTGCCGAAGGAAGTGAACCGCAGCGTGTTCGAGCGTATGAGCACCGAGCGTGAGCGTGAAGCTCGCGAGCACCGCGCCAAGGGTAACGAGCTGGCTGAAGGCATCCGTGCCGACGCCGATCGTCAACGCCGCGTACTGCTGGCCGAAGCCTATCGTGAGTCTGAAGAGATTCGCGGTGACGGCGATGCCCAGGCCGCTGCGATCTATTCCAAGGCCTACGGTCAGGATCAGGAGTTCTACGCGTTCTACCGTAGCCTGCGTGCCTATCGTGAAAGCTTCGCGAACAAATCCGACGTCATGGTTCTCGACCCAAGCAGTGACTTCTTCCACTACCTGGAAAAAGCCAAGCCTTGATACGCCGTTGACTTGAATCACCCCGCCCGGCGGTTAAAACCTCTGGCGGGGTGATCCTTTGGGAAAACGTGTGTATGATGCGGCAGCCGGGAAATTCCCGGCTTTTTTGCGTCTGCATGTTTGATTGCTGTTTTTGTGCAGGCGCCAGAGTCCGATGGCTCGACAGGTTTTACGAGGAAAGTGCTTGGCGAAGCCCATTTCAGGCTTTTCGCTTCGTCGCTCATGCGCGTTGTTTTCGCTGGGCGGATCATATTCTGCTTCACTCAAGGCTCGCCCAAAGGCTTGCCGCCCGGATCATAGGGGAATGGCGTAATGGCAACGGTAGACCGCTGGCTGCTGCCAGATGGCATCGAAGAAGTACTGCCACCGGAAGCGGCGCGCATAGAAGTCGCGCGTCGTCAGGTGTTGGATCTGTTCCAGAGCTGGGGTTACGAGTTCGTCGTGACTCCCCATATCGAGTACCTGGAATCCCTGCTGACCGGCGCGGGCCAGGACCTGGATCTGCGCACTTTCAAGGTCATCGACCCGCAATCGGGTCGGCAGATGGGTTTCCGTGCCGACATTACGCCGCAAGTAGCGCGAATCGACGCGCATACCCTGCGTCGCGAAGGCCCCAACCGCCTGTGCTATGCCGGCAGCGTATTGCACGCCCAGCCGCGGGCCCTGTCGTCCTCGCGTAGCCCGATCCAGCTGGGCGCCGAGCTCTACGGCGATGCCAGCCCGGGCAGTGACGTCGAAGTCATCAGCCTGATGCTTGCCATGCTGCAACTGGCCGATGTGCCTGACGTGCACATGGATCTGGGGCATGTGGGTATCTACCGCGGGCTGGCTCGCGCCGCCGGATTGTCCGGTGAAGTTGAACAGCAGTTGTTCGACGCCTTGCAACGCAAGGCCATCGATGAGGTCATTACCTTGACCGAAGGCTTGCCAGCGGATCTGTCTGGCATGCTGCGGGCGTTGGTCGATCTGTGCGGTGATCGTGAAGTATTGGTGGCAGCTCGCGAGCGTTTGGCGAAGGCCCCGGCGCAGGTGATAGCAGCACTGGACGACTTGCTGGCGATTGCCGAGCGCCTGTCCGTACGTTTCCCGGAACTGCCGCTGTATTTCGACCTCGGCGAGTTGCGTGGCTACCACTATCACACCGGTGTGGTGTTCGCGGCATTCGTGCCGGGTGTTGGCCAATCCATTGCCCAGGGCGGTCGTTACGACGACATCGGTGCCGACTTCGGTCGTGCCCGTCCGGCAACCGGTTTCTCTACCGATTTGAAAACCCTGGTGACCCTGGGGCGTGCTGAGATCGAGCTACCGTCTGGCGGTATCTGGATGCCTGACAGTACGGATGCGGCACTCTGGCAGCAGGTTTGCCAGTTGCGCAGTGAGGGTCAGCGTGTCGTTCAGGCCTTGCCTGGACAACCTTTGGCCGCCGCCCGTGAAGCGGACTGCGACCGGCAATTGATTCAGCAGAACGGGCTTTGGCAAGTATCGCCACTGGCTTCTTGAGTTTTCCCGCCGGCCGCCGCCGGCACCAAGTTTGCGCGAATGAGGACAAGTGTTATGGGTAAGAATGTCGTAGTCCTGGGCACCCAATGGGGTGATGAGGGCAAAGGCAAGATCGTTGATCTGCTGACCGAACATGCTGCCGCCGTAGTGCGCTACCA
>DATMUG010000082.1:0-5485 GCA_035563915.1 Pseudomonas sp.
TGGCGAGGGAGCTTGCTCCCGCTGGGTTGCGCAGCAGCCCCTTAAAATCTGTGGGCGCTTCGCACCCGAGCGGGAGCAAGCTCCCTCGCCACGGGTTATGCGGTTGGTGTTTCAATCTTCAAACCGGATCGGACATTTATCCGCCCCTTCCAGCTTTCTCAACTCTTCCACCACCTGCGGCCGCGCCCGGCGCAGAGTCAGGCTGCGATCCTGACGCAACAGCCGTCGCGCCTCCTGATGCAGCATTTCCACGCCGGAATAGTCGATGAAGTTGATCTGTTGCGCCTCGATCACCACCCGCACGCCGTGCATCCGCTGCAGGCGTACTTGCAGGTAATGACTGGCGCCGAAAAAGATCGAACCGCCTACTCGCAGAATGTCCTCATCGCCGTCGCGCACGTGTTGCACACGGGGCTGCGAGGTGCGTTTGAGATAAAAGAACAGCGACGCCAACACCCCGGCGTAGATCGCCGTCTGCAACTCCAGCAGCAGCGTGGCGACGCAGGTCAGGGCCATGACCAGGAACTCGGCGCGGCTGACCCGCAGCAACGCACGAATCCCGCGATGATCCACCAGGCCCCAGGCAATCAGCAAAATGCTGCCTGCCATGGCCGGGATGGGAATGTGTTCAATCAGTTGTGCGCCGAACACCGCGAACAGCGCCACCCACATGGCCGAAAAGATCCCCGCCATGGGTGAGCAGGCCCCGGCTTCGTAGCTCAGACCCGAGCGGGTAAAAGAACCGGCTGACAAGGAACCTGAAAAAAACGCACCGACGATGTTGGATAAACCCTGGGCGCGGACTTCCTGATTGGCATCGAGCAATTGCTGCGAGCGCGCCGACAGCGAGCGGGCAATCGACAGGCTGGTGACCAGGCCGAGCATGCCCACGGCCACGGCACTGGGCAGCAGTCGCAGGATCAGGTCGAGGTCCAGCGGCAACGGGCTGAAGGGCGGCAGCCTGCCGGTGAATGCGCTGACCAGCGCCACATGTCCGAACATCGACGGCCAGAGCCAGACCAGCAGCGAGCCTAATACGAGCGTGATCAACAGCGTCGGCCAGCGCGGTATCAACAGCTTGAGCATCACCCCCACCACCACCGTCGCCAGCCCCAGCAACAGCGAGGGCTTGTCGGTTTCTGCGAGGTGCCTGAACAGCGCGATGAAGCTGTCCAGCGCAGTGGCCTGGCTGGGCAAGTCAAGCCCTAGCAGATTGGGCAACTGGCCGATGGCGATGACCACCGCCGCGCCGAGGGTGAAACCGAGCACCACCGAATGGGAAACGAAGTTCACCAGCGCACCAAAGCGCAACAAGCCCAGCAACCATTGGAAGATCCCGGCCAGGAACGTCAGCAACAGGATCAGGGTGACGTAGTCCTGTGACGCCGGCACCGCCAGAGGGCTGACGCTGGCGTAGAGGACAATGGAGATGGCCGCCGTAGGCCCGCAGATCAAATGCCACGACGAGCCCCACAGACACGCAATCAATACCGGAATGATCGCCGCGTACAGGCCGTACTCGGGTGGGAGACCGGCAATCAGGGCGTAGGCAATGGACTGCGGCAACGCGAGAATTGCACCACTGAGGCCAACAATCAGGTCACGGCCGACACTGGCGCGGGTTTGGCGGGGCAACCAGCTGAGAAACGGGAAGAGTGAATGGCGGCTGGGAAGGGCCATGAAGCCTCTCGGTTGGGGTTTTGCGCAAGGGTATCAGGACAACGTCATCATTGTGGCCAGGAAGCTTGCCGTGTGAGGGAGCTTTCTGTGGCGAGGGAGCGTGCTCTCGCTGGAGCGCGGAACGCTCCCAATCCGGTCAACGCGGTGTTCAGCCTGACCGGGTTGTCCGGCTTTGCGTCTGCTGCGCAGCCGAGCAGGAGCAAGCTCCCTCGCCACAGGTGATCATTCCAGCTCCAATTTTTACAGCTTGGCTTTGACCACCGGCAACGCATCCTTGCCGTCCACCGTCTTCACGCCATCGAGCCACTTGTCCAGCACTGCCGGATTGGCCTTTATCCAGGCCTTGGCCGCATCGGCGTTGCTGACTTTCTTGTTCACCACCTCGGCCATGATGCTGTTTTCCATGTCCTGAGTGAAACTCAAGTTGGTCAGCAGCTTGCCGACGTTCGGACAGGCCTGTGCATAACCTTTGCGGGTCAGGGTGTGAACGCTGCCGGTATCACCGAAGTATTTCTCGCCGCCCTTGAGGTAGTGCATTTTGAGCTGCACGTTCATCGGGTGCGGCGTCCAGCCGAGGAAAGTCACGAACTTCTGTTTCTTCACGGCGCGTGACACTTCGGCCAGCATTGCCTGCTCGCTGGACTCCACGAGTTTCCATTGACCCATGTCGAAATCGTTTTTCTTGATGATTTCCTGCAGGGAAATGTTCGCCGGTGCGCCCGAACCGATGCCGTAAATCTTGTGGTCGAATTTGTCCGCAAACTTGTTCAGGTCGGCGAAGTTATGCACACCCGCATCCCACACGTAGTCCGGCACGGCCAGGGTGAATTCGGTGCCGTCGAGGTTCTTGGCCAGTTGCGTGACATCGCCGGTGGCGACGAATTTGTCGTAGAAGCCCTGTTGCGCCGGCATCCAGTTACCCAGGAACACATCCACCTGGCCATCCTTGAGCCCGCCAAAGGTGATCGGCACCGCGAGGGTGTCGACCTTGGCCTTGTAGCCCATGCCGTCCAGCAGAAACCCGGTAATGGCATTGGTCGCGGCGATGTCGCTCCAACCAGGATCGGCCATCTTTACCGTATCGCATTGATCGGCGTAGGCCGATGCGCTGCCCAGGGCCAGCAGGCCGACCGTCAGTACTGTGGATAACCTTTGCATGGACTTCCCCTTAACGTTATTGGTTTTGGCAGGGTTGTGGATAACGTGCTTTACGCTCCAGATCATCAAGGTCGATATGGTTGCGCATGTATTGCTGGCTGGCGTCCACAAGCGGCTGGTGATCCCAGCTCTTGAGCTTGCCGAGTGTCAGCGCCTCGGCGACGAAACGCCGGCGCCGCTGGCTGGCGAGCACCTGTTGGTGGATCGACGGTATGTCCCACTTGGCCCGCGCTTCAGCAAGAAATTCGTCGAAAAGCTGACGATGTTGCGGCGATTGGCTAAGTTCTTCCAGCTCTTGCGGGTCATTGCCTACATCGAAGAGTAGGCAAGGGTCGTCTTCGCTGTAGATAAATTTGTAGGCACCGCGGCGAATCATCATCAACGGGCTGATGGTGCCTTCGGCCATGTACTCGCCGAACACTTCGTCATGACCACCCTGCCCTTGCAAATGCGAAACCAGCGAGCGGCCATCCAGCGGCAGGCCCGGTTCCAGCGATCCGCCCGCCAGTTCCACGAAGGTCGGCAGCAGATCGGCAGTGGACACCGAGGCGCTGACGCGACCGGCGCCGAATTGCCCTGGAGCACTTATCAACAGGGGCACCCGTGCAGCCATTTCATACCAGTGCATTTTGTACCAGAGGCCGCGCTCACCCAACATATCGCCGTGGTCGCCGGAGAAGACGATGATGGTGTCATCGATCAGTCCTGTTTCCTCGAGGGTTTGCAGGAGTTTGCCGACGTTGCTGTCGATATAGCTGCAAGCGCCGAAGTAGGCACGGCGGGCGTCGCGAATCTTATCCACAGGAAGCGGCTTATCCCACAGGTCATAAACCTTGAGCAAACGCTGGGAGTGTGGATCGAGATCGTGCTGATCCGGGGTCTGAGGCAACGGGATGTCGGTATCGTCGTACAGATTCCAGTAGGCCTTGGGAATGGTGTACGGATCATGGGGATGGGTCATCGAAACGGTCAGGCAGAACGGTTGATCGCCATCCTCACGAACGTGATCGAAGAGGTATTGCTGGGCCTTGAACACCACTTCTTCGTCGAAATCCAGCTGGTTGGTACGTACGCAAGGACCGGCCTGTAGTACGGATGACATGTTGTGGTACCAGGTCGGACGCACGTCCGGTTCGTCCCAGTTCACCGCCCAACCGTAGTCGGCCGGATAAATATCGCTGGTCAGGCGCTCTTCGTAGCCGTGCAATTGGTCCGGACCGCAAAAATGCATCTTGCCCGACAGCGCGGTGCGGTAACCGAGACGACGCAGGTAATGGGCATAGGTGGGTACATCGGCGGGGAAGTCCGCAGCGTTGTCGAACGCGCCGATCTTGCTCGGCAATTGACCGCTGACCAGGGTAAAACGCGACGGCGCGCACAGCGGGCTGTTGCAATACGCGGACTCGAACACCACGCCTTGGGCGGCGAGGCGGCTCAAATTAGGCAACTTGATCGGCGATGGGCCGTAGAACGGCAACATTGGCGCGGCCATTTGATCGGCCATGATGAAAAGAATGTTCTTGCGCTTCATGTGATCGCGGCATTCCATAGTGGATGTTTATGCGAGAGTGCTGGGATTGAGAATGGAATCCTGGCTTCTTGGGGTAAAGCCCATGCGCGGCAATGACTAGGATAAGCACAGCTTATGTATGACGCCCTTGGTGACCTGTCTCTGGATCTGCTGCGTGCCTTTGAAGCGGCGGCACGGCATCACAGCTTCACGGCGGCGGCTGTGGAGCTGGGTACGACGCAACCGGCCATCAGCCAGCAAATCAAGCGCCTGGAGGAACAACTGGCGACCCGCTTGTTCGACCGGATTTATCGCGGCATCGAACTGACTGAAGCCGGAATGATACTTTTCGAGCAGGTTCAGCTCGGTTTGCAGAACATCGACGCGGGATTGAGCGCGATCAGCGCACAGAATCAACATGAAGTGCTGCAGGTCGCTACCGATTTCGCCTTTGCCGCGTACTGGCTGATGCCGCGTTTGCATCGTTTTCACGCGGCCAATCCACAAGTGGATGTCAGCCTGGTCACCAGCGAACGCAGCCACAACATGCTGCGTACCGATATCGACGTGGCGGTGCTGTTCGGCGATGGCCGCTTCAAGCAAGGCGAAAGCCACTGGTTGTTCAGCGAAGAAGTCTTCCCGGTGTGCAGCCCGCAGCTATTGAATGAGCGCACCCTGCCCTTGCCCGCCAAGGCCTTGTCAGAATTCCCGCTCTTGCACCTGCGCGGTGAAAACAGCAGTAACTGGTTCGACTGGAGTGGCGTGTTCCGCGAGTTGGGTATCACCTCGCCCCCGGCCCCCGGCCAATTGCGGTTCGATAACTACACCTTGCTGGTACAGGCCGCGATTGGTGGCCAGGGCGTGGCGATCGGCTGGCGCCACCTTGTGGATAACTTGCTGGTGCAAGGATTGTTGTGCCGGCCGATCGCCGAGACCGTGATTTCGCGGCTCGGATACTACGTAGTACTGCCCCAGCGCAAACGGCGCGGTGCGTTGATTCAGCGGTTCGTGGACTGGTTGATGGCCGAGCAGGCCAGCAGTGCGCAATCGCTCAATGGCCTGTCATTTCCTTCGATTGCGGTTTGAACATCAAAAGATCGCAGCCTTCGGCAGCGCCTACAGAAGTACGCACTCCCC
>DATMUG010000083.1:0-12316 GCA_035563915.1 Pseudomonas sp.
AGCCTTCGGCAGCTCCTACAAAAAAGCGGATCAGCGTTTGCCATCCAGCGGATCGCGCCGCGCCATCTCCGCTTCATCAAGGCCGTGACCAGCGCCAATGTCGTCCTCATCGACAATGCTCAAGTCCCAACCCGACTCATTGCCCCACCCAATTTCCTGAGCATCCCGGGCACCGTCCTCTCGAATCAGGGTTTCCGGGCTCAGGTCATCGTCGGTTGATTGATGATCGGCGGTCGAAGCACCGGTCATGCCGGCTTCGCGCACGCGTTGTGGGGACATGAGCTGCTCACGCTCACTGTCCGGCAGTTCATCGCCGATTTTCGCGCTGGGCTGTTCGTCGTCGAAATTCAGTTCGTGCACCGATCCCATGCGGTCTTCGTTATCATCGATGGGTTGCGGCTGCACCGCATCGTAGGGGCGTCGTGAATCAGTCATGGCCATTCCTCATCATGCAGGCCTCCAATTGTCGGCCTTACAGGGGTGGACTCACCCGGTACACGAGAATTCCAACGAAAACACTTGCAAACCTTTGGTGACCTCGACGGGCGGTCGTCTGTCAAAGCAGCAAATCATTCTTGAGGCTTCCCAGCATGCACGACTTACAAGACCTGATTGATAACAACGAGCGTTGGGCTGACGCAATCACCAAGGAAGATCCGGACTTTTTCGCCAAACTGGCTCGCCAGCAGACACCGGAGTATTTGTGGATCGGCTGTTCCGATGCGCGAGTGCCCGCCAACGAGATTGTTGGCATGCTGCCAGGGGACCTGTTCGTTCACCGCAACGTGGCCAACGTGGTGCTGCACACCGACCTCAACTGCCTTTCCGTGATTCAGTACGCCGTCGACGTACTCAAGGTCAAACACATCCTCGTCACCGGCCACTACGGCTGCGGTGGTGTACGGGCCTCGATGCAGGATCGCCAGTTCGGCTTGATCGATGGCTGGCTGCGTTCGATTCGTGACCTGTACTACGAAAAGCGCGAAGAACTCGCCCAGTTGCCGACCGAAGAGGAGCGAGTTGACCGCCTCTGCGAACTCAATGTGATCCAGCAAGTGGCCAACGTCGGTCACACCAGCATCGTGCAAAACGCCTGGCATCGTGGTCAGAAACTGTCGATTCACGGCTGCATCTATGGCATCAAGGACGGTCGCTGGAAGAGCCTGAACACCACCATCAGCGGACCGGAGCAACTGCCGCCGCAGTATCGCCTGCGTCCTTTCGAGCCGCTGTAGAGCCTATTGGAACCCACGTTGCCATAACGACTGGCGCCAAGGTTTCTCGCCGTTGAAACGGCAGGCCGGCTGTCATCAGTGACAGTTGGCCTGCCGTTCATCGTTTTACAGCCCCGGAGCGGGGACCGTGGTGGCGGGTGCTGGGGCCTTGAGCTGTTTGAGCTGCGGTGCGATGGTCGCTGAGGCGCATTTTCCTGCAGCTTGTGCGGGCGTCAGGTTGCGAATCGAGGTGTAGAACAGCGCGCAGGTTTTCTCTTTATCGGCCACTTGCCAGGTTTGCGTGCAGCTTTTGAGCTCGATGTCGGCATTGCTCTCCGGGTCGCGACCCATCGCGGCCTGCCAGCAGGCGACACTCAAATCCTGGCCCATGACTTTCAGGCCCGCCGTATCGGCCTTGGCCTGAGCATCCTTGCCGGTGTAGTTCGCCGGATCAGCCGCGTACCAGATGTAGCTGGGATGGTTGGAACCCAGCACAGGCACCTTCGTCCCCTCGCTGGGGCTGATGTTGACCAGACTCAGCACATTCACGGTCGGCCCGTATTGCTGCTTGATCCAGTTACGCACCGGTGTACCGAAGGCGACCATCGGCAATGGCTCGCCGCTGGCCGTCAGGCTGATGTTCTTGACCATGGCGGCCTGGTAGTCCTTGAAGTAGTCGTAGACTCCCTCGAGGTCTTTGCCGGCGTTGGAAGGCGCTGCAATCGGCGCGATGTCGATGATCGTCTGAAAGGCCGGTGTCTGCTCGGCAGGGATACCGTTCTGGGTCAGAAGCGATGCCCAGCGATCGGTCGTGGCTGATCTCAGATAATCCTGGGCCTGGGTCAGCGAATAGTCCGGCGGGAAGTGCAGCAGTTCGACGCTTCTGCGGTGTTCCAGCGCCATGCCCAGCGGCAGGAACAGGTACCAGTTATAGGCCCACTTGCCATCGGCATTGAGTTTGCTCGCGCCGCTATACGCCAGGTCACCGGCATCGAGCAGGGCTGTCAGGGGTTTTTCATAGCTCTTGGGTACGCCGGTGATTTCGGCGTAGAGCTGACCATTATCGGTTTTGACCAGAACCTTCGCATCGTTGTAGCCATCGCGTTGCAGGCTTTGAGTCAGGTAATGCTCGACGGTTTGCTCCAGCGTCCAGTTGCGAAAGCAGATCACGTTGCAGTTGTTGGGATAAGCAAACAGGCGGGTGACGCGTTCGGTGCTGCCCAGCTTCAGGCCGACTTCGGCGTGAGCGGCGACACTCAGGGTGAGAGCCGCGAGGGTAAGTCCTGCGAGTTTCAGCATGCTCAGATCCTTTTCAGCGTGGTTCCGTAATGGGGGCACGTAATACTGGATTAGCACATTCGCGTAGAAAAGCAGGCATTGAGGAATTTTTGAGCGGTGATGTTCGCCGGATCCCCGAGGCTCGAACGGGAATCCGGCAAATCAATGAGACCTCGTTTTTACGGCATCACTGGCGGTGTATACGCCAGCGTCGTCCCCAGTGCCCAGAGCAACACCAGCACCAGCGGCGTATGCACCAGCAACTGCACGAACGAGAACCCGATCAGGTCCCGCGCCTTCAACCCCAGCACGCCGAGCAGCGGCAGCATGTAGAACGGGTTGATCAGGTTGGGCAGGGCTTCGGCGGCGTTGTAGATCTGCACGGCCCAGCCCAGGTGATAGTTCAGGTCGGTGGCTACCTGCATGACGTACGGTGCTTCGATGATCCACTTGCCGCCGCCGGACGGAATGAAGAAGCCGAGAATCGCCGAGTACACACCCATCAACAGGGCATAGGTGTCATGGGAGGCGATGCTGACGAAAAAGGTCGAGATGTGGTGAGCCAGGGTCTGCGCATCAGCGCCCTTGACCGTGGTCATCAGGGCGGCGATGGAGCCGTATAGCGGGAACTGGATCAGCACGCCGGTGGTGGTCGGTACCGCGCGGGCCACCGCATCGAGGAAGCTGCGGGGGCGCCAGTGCAGCAAGGCACCGAGCATGATGAACAGGAAGTTGTAGGTGTTCAGGCCGGAAATCGCACTGATGGCCGGTTTGGTCGAGAACTCGTGGAACAGCCATCCGGCCGCCAGCAGCACCAGCAAGATGATCAGAAGCGGACTGTGCTCCAGCCATTCGCCTGGACGGGTGCGTGGCTGCAGAGGTGGCAGGTTGAAACTCGGGTCTACGCCGCATGCCTGAGCATCGCGTGCCGAATTCGGGCCGGGGGCGGTGGCGTAGGCAATGATGATCGAGATGACGATCAGGGCCAGCAGCATTACGCCGGACTGCCAGAGGAAGATCGTCTGAGTGAACGGAATCACCCCGGTGATCGACAGAATCGACGGCGGCAGGCTCGCCGGGTTGGCCTGCAACTGCGCGGCGGACGACGACAGACCCAAGGCCCATACGGCACCCAGGCCCAGGTAAGCGGCAGCACCGGCGGCGCGGTAATCCATTTTCAGATCGGTGCGGCGGGCGAGCGCGCGCACCAGCAGGCCGCCGAACACCAGCGACAAACCCCAGTTCAGCAGTGAAGCGACCATGGAAATCAAGGCGACCCAGGCCACGGCGGAACGGCCGTTTTTCGGTAACTTCGCCAGACGGTCGATCAGCTTCACGGCGGGTGGCGAGCTGGCCACCACATAACCGCCGATCACCACGAACGCCATCTGCATGGTGAAAGGGATCAGGCTCCAGAAACCATCGCCAAAGGCCATCGCGGCATCGGTCGGCTTGGCGCCCATGGCCAGGGTGGCCACGGCGACGATGATCACTGCCAGGGCGGCAAACACCCAGGAGTCGGGAAACCAGCGTTCGGCAAAACTTGAGCAGCGCAGGGCAAAGCGGGCGGAGCGGCTATCTTCGATATCAGCGGCCACGGGAGTACCTCGGATTTTTATGTTTGTTGTGGTCTTCGGGGCTGGATAAACCCGTCTGGACAGGCGCTAACAGTAAATCAAGCGCAGGTTTTTTGCGGGGCTGTTTTACGGCTATGGGACTTTGGTCTAACGGGTTGTTCCCGAGTGCTTTTGCGTAGACCATGGGCGCCTTGGTTTTTGCCTGTGTCAGAGTTCTTTTACATGAATGCCACTATCGAATCGCGTCCGACGCCCTTTCGCCGCTCGGACTACAAGACCCTGGGGCTCGCGGCCCTCGGCGGGGCGCTGGAAATCTACGATTTCATCATCTTCGTGTTTTTTGCGCTTACGTTGAGCCAGTTGTTCTTCCCGCCGGAAATGCCTGAATGGCTGCGCTTGTTGCAGAGCTTCGGCATCTTCGTCACCGGTTACCTGGCGCGACCCCTGGGCGGCATCCTGATGGCGCATTTCGCCGACCGTCTGGGGCGCAAGCGCGTGTTCAGCCTGAGCATTCTCATGATGGCGCTGCCCTGCCTGCTGATCGGGATCATGCCCACCTACGCACAAATCGGTTATTTCGCCCCCGTGTTGCTGTTGCTGCTGCGCGTCCTGCAAGGGGCGGCGGTGGGCGGTGAGGTGCCCAGCGCCTGGGTGTTCGTGGCCGAACATGCGCCGGTTGGCCATCGTGGCTACGCCTTGGGCTTTTTGCAGGCGGGACTGACCTTCGGTTACCTGCTGGGCGCCCTGACCGCGACTTTCCTGGCCCAGGCCTTCACCCCGACCGAAATCCTCGACTACGCCTGGCGTTACCCGTTTCTGTTGGGTGGCCTGTTCGGCGTGATGGGTGTCTGGCTGCGCCGCTGGCTCAGTGAAACCCCGGTGTTCATGGCCATGCAGGCCCGGCGCGAAGAGCATGTCGAGTTGCCGCTGCGGGCGGTCCTGCGTGAGCATCGGCTGGCGATGCTGCCGGGGATGATTCTGACCTGCGTGCTGACGTCAGCGGTGGTGGTGTTCGTGGTCATCACGCCGACCATGATGCAGAAAACCTTTGGCATGACCGCCAGCCACACCTTCGCCCTGAGCGCACTGGGCATCGTCTTTCTGAACATCGGCTGCGTGCTCGCCGGTTTGCTGGTCGATCGTATCGGAGCCTGGCGCACGGTCATGCTCTATAGCCTGCTGCTGCCGCTGGGCATTGGTGTGCTCTACACCTGCCTGATCCATGGCGGTAGCTGGATCGCTCTGGCCTATTCGGTGGCTGGACTGGCTTGCGGAGTGGTTGGCGCGGTGCCCTCGGTGATGGTCAGTCTGTTTCCGGCGCGGATTCGCGTTTCCGGTATTTCCTTTACCTACAACATTGCCTACGCCGCGTGGGCGAGTTTCACGCCGTTGCTGCTGATCGGCCTGATGCCGTGGAGTCCCTGGATCTGCGTGATCTTTTGCGCGGTGATGGGAGCAGTGGGCGTGGGCAGTGCGGCGTACTTCGGTGCACGAATGCCGAAAACCGGCAGTTGTTCAGTCGCCGGCGCGGTGTAACGGAAAGGGGCCGCCTGCGCGCCCCAACTATTTTTGTAGGACAAGGCTCAAGGGCACTTCAGAAAATATCCGCAAGGCCGATGGTTAGGCTGCATACCGCTTTCTATCCCTGTCCATCGGTGCTTTGCCATGTTCAATAAACGCTTGAAGCAGGAGCTGTCGGCTCTTCGCGAAGAACTCTCCAGCCTTCAGCAAGTGAAGGAAAGCCTGGAAAGCGAGATGCTGGTGCTGACCCTCGACCCGGATGGGCGAGTGCAGTCGGTCAACCAGAATTTCCTTGGCGAGATGCATTACAAGAGCCATGACCTGATCGGTCGGCACATCGAGGACATCGTCCCCGATCACGTCAAAGCCGATGACTTCCATAACCGCTTCAAGACTGCGCTGACCCGTGGCGAGCACTTCGCCGGTGCCGTGCGTCTGTTGCGTGGCAATGGCGAGGAAGCCTGGTTGCGTTCGATCGTACAACCGGTGCGCTCTTCAGATGGCCGGATCCGGCATTTCTCGATCTTCTCCAGCGACCTGACCCGCACCATCGAAGCCTCTCGGGAGCATGAAAACCTGATCGGCGCCCTGGTGCGTTCGACGGCGGTGATCGAGTTCGACCTCAATGGCAACGTACTGGCGGCCAACGATCGTTTTCTATCCGGCATGGGTTACAGCCTGGCGCAGATCAAGGGCAAACATCACCGCACCTTCTGCCGGCCGGAGGACGCCAACAGTGCCGAGTACCAGGACTTCTGGCGTCGCCTGAACGCTGGCGAATACGTGGCTGCCCGTTTCCAGCGTGTTGACAGCCATGGTCGTACGGTGTGGCTCGAAGCGTCCTACAACCCGGTGGTTGATGCCAACAACAAGCTCTACAAAGTGGTGAAGTTCGCCACGGTGATCACCGATCAGGTCAACCAGGAACAAGCCGTCGCCGAAGCGGCGAATATTGCCTACAGCACTTCGCAGCAAACCGACCAGAGCGCACAGCGCGGCACTGCCGTGGTGACCCAGGCGGTGGACGTGATGCGTGATCTGGCCAAGCACATGCAGACCGCCGGTGACGGCATTGAAGCGTTGAACGAGCAGTCGCTGGTGATTGGCACCATCGTCAAAACCATCAGCGGCATTGCCGAGCAAACGAACCTGCTGGCGCTCAACGCTGCCATTGAAGCGGCACGCGCCGGTGAGCAGGGGCGGGGTTTCGCCGTGGTGGCGGACGAAGTGCGGCAACTGGCCTCGCGCACCAGCCAGGCCACCGATGAGATTGTGCTGGTGGTGCGGCAAAACCAGGACATGGCGCGCAACGCCGTGGCCCTGATGACCGACGGCAAGCTTCAGGCGGAACAGGGCCTGGCCTTGGCAGCGGAAGCGGGCACGGTGATCGTTGAGATCCAGGATGGTGCGCAAAAGGTAGTCAACGCGGTGGGACAATTCGCCAATCAGTTGGCTACCTGATTCAACAACACCGGCCTGAAAAGATCGCAGCTTGCGGCAGCGCCTACAGGATGTACGCCATTCCCATGTAGGAGCTGCCGCAGGCTGCGATCTTTTTGTCTGTTCAAACCGGGCCTTGCGGGATGTCGTTACAATCGGCTCATTTCCCCAGGAGCAGACCCCATGAGCGTTTCCCACCGCCGCCCGGTTCCCTTGTCCAAGGCCTATCGTTTGCTCAACCACGGGCCGACCGTGCTGGTCAGCGCCGCCCACGGTGGCGAGCGCAATATCATGGCGGCGGCCTGGGCCATGCCACTGGATTTCGAACCCCCGAAAATCGCCGTGGTGCTGGACAAGTCCACCTGGACCCGGCAACTGCTGGAAGCGTCCGGCACCTTCGTGCTCAACGTTCCCTGCGCCGCTCAAGCCGATATCGCGCAAACCGTCGGCTCGACTTCCGGCCTGGAGCTGACCCGTGAGCACGGGCGTGACAAGTTCCAGATCTATGGTTTGCCGACCTTCCAGGGCGAGTTGATCGAAGCACCGATGCTCGACGGCTGCGTCGCCTGGCTCGAATGCAAATTGCTACCCGAACCTGGTAACCATCAGCAATACGACCTGTTCGTCGCCGAAGTGATTGCCGCGCAGGCCGACGAGCGCGTGTTCAGTGACGGACGCTGGCACTTCGAGGGCCATGACGCGCTGCGCACCTTGCACCACGTCGCGGGCGGGCACTTCTTGACCATTGGCGAGCCGGTGGACGGCAAAGCGTTGCAGCCCTAAACCCACTCACATTGAGGTCAGGCAATGAGCAAATTGCGTGTAGGAATTATTTTTGGCGGCCGCTCGGCCGAGCATGAAGTGTCGCTGCAGTCGGCTAAAAATATCGTCGATGCGCTGGATCGTTCGCGTTTCGAGCCGGTACTGATCGGCATCGATAAACAAGGTCACTGGCACCTCAACGACCCGTCGAATTTTCTGTTGAACCAGGAAAATCCGGCCCTGATCGCCCTTAATCAATCCAACCGTGAGTTGGCGGTCGTGCCGGGCAAGGCCAGCCAGCAATTGGTGGAAACCTCCAGCCAGGAGCTGCTGGGGCATGTTGATGTGATCTTCCCGATCGTCCATGGCACCCTTGGTGAAGATGGCTGCCTGCAAGGCCTGTTGCGCATGGCGGACCTGCCGTTCGTGGGTTCCGATGTGCTGGGCTCGGCCGTGTGCATGGACAAGGACATCAGCAAGCGCCTGCTGCGCGATGCCGGGCTGGCGATCACGCCGTTCGTGACCCTGACTCGCCGGACGGCGCAGCGCACGACTTTTGCCGACGTTGCCGCCAAACTGGGTCTGCCCCTGTTCGTGAAGCCGGCGAACCAGGGCTCTTCCGTGGGCGTGAGCAAGATCACTGACGAAGCTGAATACCTCGCGGCGGTCGAACTCGCTCTGGGTTTTGACGAAAAAGGTACTGGTCGAGTCCGCCGTCAGTGGTCGTGAAATCGAATGCGCAGTGCTGGGCAATGAAACCGCCATCGCCAGCGGCTGCGGCGAGATCGTGGTGCACAGCGGCTTTTACTCCTATGACAGCAAGTACATCGACGACAAGGCCGCTGAAGTGGTGGTCCCGGCCAATATCAGCGTGGAGGCCAGCGAGCGTATCCGTGCGATGGCGGTCGAGGCATTTCAGGTGCTGGGATGCTCAGGGCTGGCGCGGGTCGATGTGTTCCTGACCGAGAGCGGCGAGGTACTGATCAACGAAATCAATTCGCTGCCAGGCTTCACCCGCATCAGCATGTACCCGAAATTATGGCAGGCCGCCGGCATGACCTACAGCGAACTGGTCACGCGCCTGATCGAGCTGGCACTGGAGAAGCACCAGTCGCGGCAGGCGCTGAAAATCAGTCGATGATCCCGTTGCCGGACCGCTCCCTTTCTCACCTGCGCGTATGACTCAATCCCCCAGCGCCTGGCCCTCACGCCGAGGGTCGGCGCCCCCTGCCAGCGACACCTTGCCCTGCGCATCCTTGACCCGAACGATCGCCTGGGTGCCGCTGGTCATGTCGATTTCACTCACGTTGTGGCCTTTATCCTTCAGCGCCTGAATCAGGGCCGGGCTGAATTGGCCTTGTTCCAGTTCGGTCGGTCCGTTGCGGCTGCCGAAGTTGGGCAGGTTGATGGCGGTTTGCGCGTCAAGGTTCCAGTCGAGCAGGCCAACAGTGGTTTTGGCGATGTATTCGATGATTTGCGAGCCACCGGGCGAGCCGACGCTGGCGACAAATTCGCCGCTCTGGCGGTCGAAGATCAGCGTTGGCGCCATGGACGAGCGCGGGCGTTTGCCGGGCTCCACGCGGTTGGCGACTTTTTGTCCGTTCTCTTCGGGGATGAACGAGAAATCGGTCATCTCGTTGTTGAGCAGAAACCCCTGGACCATCAGGTGCGAACCGAAAGCAGATTCGATCGTGGTCGTCATGGAAACGGCGCCGCCCTGATCATCGACTGCCACCACTTGCGAGGTGGAGATTCGCAGCGGTGAACGATCTGGCGCGAAGGCCACTTCAATACCCGGAGGCGTACCCGGTTGGGCGGTGCCCATGCTGCGTTCACCGATCAGCGCGGCGCGGCTGGCGAGGTAAGTCGGGTCCAGCAGCCCTTTGACGGGTACGGGTACAAAGTCTGTATCGGCCACGTATTGCGCGCGGTCGGCGTAGGCCAGACGTTCGGCTTCCGAAATCAGGTGTACCGCCGCAGGTGACGGCTCGATGCCCGCGGGGGCGCTGGTTTTGACCGGTTTCATCGGCGCCAGGGCAAGGCGCTTGTCCCGCGTCTCAAGGGCTTGCAGCGTGCCGAGGATCTGCGCCACGGCAATCCCCCCCGATGACGGCGGCGGCATGCCGCACACCTGCCAGCGTTTGTAGTCGGTGCACAGCGGCGCGCGCTCCTTGGCGCGGTAGCCCTTAAGGTCGTTGAGCGACAGGCTGCCCGGGTTGGCGTGGCCCTGGACCTTTGCCACGATTTCCTCGGCAATAGCGCCTTTGTACAAAGCATCTGCACCTTCCTTGGCGATCCGCCGGAAGACATTGGCCAGCGCCGGGTTTTTCAGCGGTGTTCCGACGGCCTTCGGGCTGCCATCGGCATTCAGGAAATACGCCGCCATCTCGGGCGAGCTGCGCAACTTCGAATCCGAAGTGATCAGCAGGTGAAGACGCGGTGAGATGGCGAAACCATGATTGGCAAGCTTAATCGCCGGTTCGAAAAGCTCTGCCCACGGCAGGCGCCCGTGTTTCTGGTGGGCCAGTTCAAGGGCGCGTAACACGCCGGGTGTCCCCACCGACCGACCGCCAATCTGCGCCTGGGTGAACCCCATCGGTTGCCCGTCAGCTTGTAGGAATAGTTTCTCCGTGGCGCCATTCGGTGCCGTTTCGCGGCCATCGTAAGTGCGTACGGATTTACCATCCCAGAGCAGGATCAACGCGCCACCGCCAATGCCCGACGATTGCGGTTCGACCAGGGTTAGAACCGCTTGCATCGCAATCGCCGCATCGATGGCCGAGCCGCCGCGACGCAGCATCTCTCGTCCGGCTTCGGCTGCCAGTGGATTGGCGGCAGCGGCCATGTATTTGGAGGCGTGGCGGGTTTGCAGGTCGGTACGGAAACCGGAAGCGTTTTCCGGAGCCTGTGGCAACGTCGAAACCGATGGCGAGGAGGGCGGCGCGTTGCAGGCGGCCAAAGTCAGCCCTGCGACAACCAGCGATAGCGCTGCCAGGCGAAAGCGGTTCAGGTGGGTGGCTGAAGACATGCGCGGGATTCTCTGTCCTTGGGAAAGGTTCAGGGACTTTATCGACCGCAGTGGAGTGGCGCAAACAGCGTCCTACGACAATGACGCTTTTGTCCTTCATCAATGGTTGGAATTTCTGTAGGGTCATTGCCCATAAGCAGCCAGAACAATCGACAAGAGGCCGACATGCAGACCGAGTTCCCGACCCAGCCAAGCTACCGTTCCCAGCGTGAACAGTTCCTCGCGGCGTCCAACGCAGCCGGCGCTACGCTGACGGAGTACCCACACCCGCTCAAGGGGCCGTTCGGCGAGCCGCTGAGTACGGATGTGGCGGTCCTCGGCGATCCCGATGCCAAACGCCTGCTCGTGGCCCTCAGCGGCACACATGGCGTCGAAGGCTTCTACGGCTCGGGTTGCCAGATCAAATGGTTGCAGGATCTGGGCAAGCGCTCTCTGCCGGCCGATGTCGCCGTGGTAATGATCCATGGGATCAACCCGTGGGGCATGGCCTGGTTACGTCGCGTCAACGAAGACAACATCGACTTGAACCGCAACCACCTGGACTTCGACGGACCATTGCCGGACAACCGGGCCTATGACGCGTTGCACGGCATCTACGGCTGCCCGCAGCTGCAAGGTCCCGAGCGTGATCATGCCGATTCACTGCTGGATGAAGAGATTCGACAACACGGCTGGTCGGCGGTGATGTCGATTGTCGAAGGCGGGCAGCACCGGCATCCCGATGGTTTGTTCTACGGTGGTGTGGCGCCAAGCTGGTCCAATCGCACGCTGCACCGGATCATGCAAACGCACTTGGCTCATGCCGAGGTCGCAATGTGTTTTGACCTGCATACCGGTGCTGGCGAGTACGGTCATCCGATGCTGCTGACCATCACTGAGTCTGCCTATCCGGCGCTGGCCGATGCCCAGGCGATTTATGGCCCGTGGCTCTACACCTTGCACACCGGTGCCGGCGCGGTGAGCGAAACCGGCGTGGCGGCGACCGCCACCGGTTACACCTCCCAGGCGCTGATCAATGCGCTGCCTCAGGTGCGACTGATGCCGTTCGTCATCGAGTGCGGGACTTATCCGGGGCCGGACGTTCATCGACATCTGCGCGATGACCACTGGTTGCATCTGCATGGCAATCCGAGCGATGCGACAGGGCGCGACATCAAACTCAATCTGCTGGAACAGTTCTATCCGGCCGACAGCGATTGGCAGGCGATGGTCTGGCTGCGCACCTGGCAGATTTGGGAACGGGCGTTGTCGGCGCTGCCGACGATTCGCGTCTGAAACGATTTGCACCGTCGGGGCGGGTACGTACTCGCCCTGTAGGCGCTGCCGAAGGCTGCGATCTTTTGATCTTGCTTTTAAAAGATCGCAGCCTCGTTGCACTCGACAGCTCCTACACAGAGAGCAAGGCATTGTGTTTTACAGGCGTTTTCTTCGAGGCATAAAAAAACGGCTTACCTTGCTGTAAGCCGTTTTTAGTACTTGGTGGCTACACAGGGACT
>DATMUG010000084.1:0-6728 GCA_035563915.1 Pseudomonas sp.
GATCGCAGCCTCGTTGCACTCGTCAGCTCCTACAGGTCCGTAGCTGGACGCATACCTGTGGAAGCTGGCTTGCCCGCGAAGGCGGCCTGACAGCCAACCTGATTTCCACGGATGTCCCCCCACCCATTTCAGGAGCGAGCCTGCTCGCGAAAAACGCCCGGACAACGCGGGCATTCAGACAGCCCGTGTCATCGTTGACGTCCATCGCGAGCAGCCTCGCTCCTACAGGATTATTGTCGCTCGTGAGTGATCGGGTCCTCTTGCGCCATGGTCGGGCCTGTGAGTTGATAAGCCGCTTTTCAAATCAGGGAGATGCCGCAATGGAAGAAAAGGTCTTGAAGTGGAAGCTGGTCAATTTTCTGGTGGCCGATGCCGAGGTGGATTACGCCACCGTGGATGATCTTTACACCGAAGCCGAAGCTGGCAATGTCGATGTACTGGCCGATGTGCTCGAGGCCTTCAAGGAAAAGCACGGCGGCCTCTGGGTTGGCGGGGGGCTGGTGATCACACCGCGTGTCATTCGACTGAGCGCCAATGGCTTGAACCGCGCCGTTCAGAGCGGAACTCTGGATATTGAACTGCCGCTGTCGATGATCCGAAGGGTCACCGTCGAAGGTGGCTTCATTACCAAAATCGTTCGTCTCGACACCCGCGCCGGCAGCGTCAAATTTCGCTGCTTTGGTGCGAAGGACATCGCCGCAATGATTGGCACGCTGATGTCCTCCCGACAGGCGGCCTGAGGCTCGCTCGGGGTTGTACATGTGCAGGAGCAGCCTGGTTTCAGTGATGCAGAGTCAGGGCGGTTTCGATGCAGCTCAGCAGTTTGTCGGCGTCGCAGGGTTTGGGCAGGCAGGCGATCAAATCTGGATGGGCGCCCAGGGGTGGGGCTGCGGCGGGATAGGCGGTGATGAGTATCGTGGGAATGTGAATGCCTGTGGCGATGAGTTGTTGGAACATCTCTACGCCGCTCATTCCAGGCATCTGGATATCTGAAACCAGGCAATCGGTTCGGGTTGAAGCGTTCGCGGCGAGAAACTCCAGCGCGCTGCAGTAGGTTCGGGTTTTGTAACCGCTGGAGCGCAGCAGGCTTTCCAGGGCACCGCGAACGGAATCGTCGTCATCGACAACTGCAATGTTCGGTGCAGTGCGCTGCTGAGTGTCTTGCATCATTGAATTTGCTCGTGACTGCGCCGTTGTCCTCACACGATACGCGGTCTTTGATGAGGGAAAATCATATCTATGTATAGGTCGCTAAGATCTAAGTGTTGATGTAGCCGACGTCATTCAATGCCATCTTTGTCGATTGATCAGGTGGCGGGGTTCGCTGTTCCCTGTCCTGCTAAAGTGTTTTGGCGCAACTGACTGGTTTCATTCCAATTCAGATGGATGACAGCATGCAGATACTATGGGACGACGGTGAGCGTATCTTCTGTCGGGAGCAACGCTTGGGGGCCGGTGACGAAAATACAGTCCTGGTCACGCGACCTGCCGCTGAACAGCCGCTTCCGGCCTGTCTTGGTCGATTGGCCCACGAGTTTGCCCTCAAGGACGAACTGGAGGGCAGTTGGGCGGTCCGACCGCTTGAGATCGCGCGTGAAAACGGTCACGTCCAGCTTGTGCTGGAGGACCCGGGTGGCGAGCCATTGCTGCATCTGCTGACAGACCCCATGCCTACCACGGTTTTTTTGCATCACGCCATCAGCATTGCGGTGGCGATTGGCAAACTGCACCAGCGCGGCCTCGTCCACAAAGACATCAAGCCCAGTCATATCCTGGTCAACTGCGCCGACGGCCAGGCCAGGCTCACCGGTTTCGGACTCGCTTCGCAATTGCCCCGCGAGCGCCAGGCCCCCGAGACGATCGCCGGTACGCTGGCCTACATGGCACCGGAGCAGACCGGCCGGATGAATCGCTCGATCGATTCGCGCAGTGACCTCTATTCCTTCGGCGTCACGCTGTACCAAATGCTGACCGCTACACTGCCGTTTACCGCTGTCGACCCCATCGAATGGGTGCATTGCCATATTGCGAAAAAGCCGGTGCCGGCAAGCTCCAGGGTCGCAACCATCCCCCAGGTGCTGTGCGACATTGTCAGGAAACTGCTCGCCAAGACTGCCGAGGAGCGCTATCAGACCGCTGCCGGGGTCGAGCATGATCTGCGCAAATGCCTGGCCGAATGGGAGCAGACGGGCCAGATCAAGGCTTTTACCCTCAGCGAACACGGCGCCTCCGATCGGTTGCTTATTCCCGAGAAACTTTACGGACGCGAGCGGGAGGTCGAGACGCTGGTCGCCGCGTTCGGTCGAATCATTGCCAGCAGCGCACCTCAGCTGGTGCTGGTGACCGGCTATTCCGGCATCGGCAAATCTTCGGTGGTCAACGAGCTGCACAAGGTATTGGTACCGCCGCGCGGACTCTTCGCTTCCGGCAAGTTCGATCAGTACAGCCGCGACATTCCCTATTCGACATTGGTGCAGGCGTTCCAAAGCCTGGTCCGCACGCTGTTGGGCAAGAACGACACGGAACTGGCGGATTGGCGTGAGGCCTTGCAGCATGCGCTGGAGCCCAATGCACGGCTGATGACCGACCTGATTCCCGAGCTCAAATTGATCATCGGTGAACCACCACCGGTCCCGGCACTTGATCCGCAACAGGCGCAACGGCGCTTCCTGCTGGTGCTGCGGCGCTTCATCGGGGTGTTCGCCCAGGCCGAACATCCGCTGGCGCTGTTTCTCGACGATCTGCAATGGCTCGACGCGGCGACGCTCGATTTGCTCGAAGATCTGTTGACCAGCTCGGATACGCGGCACCTGATGCTCGTCGGTGCCTACCGCAGCAACGAAGTAGGCGCCGGGCACCCGCTGTCGGTGAAGATCCAGGCCATTCGCAAGGCGGGCGGCAGGGTCGATGAAATTACCCTGGCGCCGTTGGCCAAGACGCACATCGAGCAGTTGATCGCCGAGGCGCTCGATGACGAGATTGCGCGAGTGGAGCCGCTGGCGCAGTTGGTACTGGACAAGACCGCCGGCAACCCATTCTTCGTGATCCAGTTCCTGCAAGCCCTCGCCGAGGAGCAGCTGCTCACCTTCGATCATCACCTGAGTCGCTGGTTCTGGGACACCGATCGCATCCATGCCAAGGGCTACACCGACAACATCGTCGACTTGATGGTCGACAAACTGACTCGCCTGCCGGTCGATACCCAGCACGCGTTGCAGCAGCTTGCTTGCCTGGGAAACGTCGCCAGCATCAGCGCTCTGGCGACAGCGATGGAAGTGCCCAAGGCGCAACTGCGCACGGTGTTGTGGGAGGCGATTCGCCAAGAGCTGGTCGAGCGGCTGGAGGGCGCCTATGCCTTTGTTCACGACCGTATCCATGAGGCCGCCTATTCGCTGATTCCCAAAGCGTCGCGGGCCCAGGCCCACTTGCGCATTGGTCGGTTGCTGGCGGCGCAGACGCCTGCCGAAGGGGTAGAAGAGGCGATCTTTGAAATCGTCGGCCAGCTCAATCGCGGCGCGGCCTTGCTCACGCAGCAGAACGAGCGGGAACAATTGGCCGAGTTCAACCTGATCGCCGGCCAGCGCGCCAAGGCTTCTTCCGCCTACGCTTCGGCGCTCAACTATCTCACCACCGGTGCCCAGCTGCTGGGTGAAGACTGCTGGACCCGTCGCAATGGACTGAGTTTCGCGCTGGAGCTGAACAGGGCCGAATGCGAGTTCCTGACCGGACAGCTCGACATCGCCGACGAGCGTCTGATCTCACTGTCCAGGCGCGTGATGACCGTGATCGAGCGGGCCAGCGTTGCGTGCCTGCAAATGGACGTCCATCTGCTTCTGGATCGCAGCGATGCTGCGTGCGCCGTCTGTCTGGACTACCTGCGGCATGTGGGGATCGAGTGGTCGCCGCACCCCAGCGACGATGACGTGCGGCGTGAATATGACCGCATCGGTGCGTTGTTGGGGGACCGCGCCATCGAGGATCTCATCGACTTGCCGTTGATGGAGGACGCAACGTCCCTGGTGACCGTCAACGTGCTGGGCAAACTCTTCGCACCCGCCTTGCAGAGCGATACGAACCTGTCGTGCCTGGCGATCTGCAAGGCCATCAGCATGAGCCTGGAATGGGGTAACTGCGATGCTTCCTGCGTGCTGTATGCCAATGCATTTCGGGTGGCCGGCCGACGCTTCGGTGATCATGAGATGGGGTTCCGGTTCGGGAAACTGGGTTGCGATCTGGTCGAGCAACGCGGGCTGACACGGTTCGAGGCCAGCACCTATCTGTGCTTCTCGTGTTTTGCCGTGCGCTGGATGCGACCCGTGGCGCAATGCCGGGATCTGCTGCGCCGCTCGTTCGTGGCGGCCAACCGGATCGGCGACCTGCCGTATGGCGCCTATTCGGGAAACAACCTCACCGCTGATCTGCTGTTCGCCGGCGAACCGTTGCCCGAGGTGCAGGGCGAGGCCGAGCAGGGTCTGGATTATGCGAAGAAAGTACGCTTCGGGTTGGTGACGGATTTCATTTCCACGCAATTGGTGCAAATCCGCATGCTGCGCGGCTTGACGCCGACCTTCGGGTACCTGGAGGAAGGTGAGTTCAACGAAGCCGATACTGAAGTCCATTTGGCCAGCACCCCGGATCTGGTTCTGGCCGAGTGTTTGTACTGGGTGCGCAAATTACAGGCGCGCTACATGGCCGGCGAGCCTGAAGCCGCGATGGAGGCCGCGGCCAGGGCCCAGAAACTGCTGTGGGTTTGCCAGTCGTTTTTCGAGGAGGCGGAATACTACTTCTACGACGCCCTGGCCCGGGCGGCGTGGTGTGACGTTGTGCTCCAGAGCGAGCATGCGCCGCATCTGGCCGCCATGGCGGTCGATCACCAGCAGTTGCAGGGCTGGGCGCAACAGTGTCCGGAGAACTTTGCCAGCCGGGCTGCATTGGTCGCGGCGGAAATAGCCCGTGTCCAAGGGCGTGTGGTGGATGCCGAGAAGCTTTACGAGCAAGCCATCAGCCTGGCCCAGCACAGTGGCTTTATCCATATCGAGGCGCTGGCCAACGAACTGGCGTCACGCTTTTACGCGGCGCGAGGCCTTGGCAAGATCGCCCGTGTCTACCTGCAGGATGCCCGTTACGGATACCTGCGTTGGGGGGCCGATGGCAAGGTGCGCCAGCTCGATGCCAAGTGTCCCTCGCTGCGTACCGAGGAGCACACGCTGACCCCGACCACCACCATGGCCACGGCGGTCGAGCACTTGGATCTTGCCACCGTACTCAAGGTCTCCCAGGCCGTGTCGGGCGAGATCGTGCTGGAAAAGCTGATCGATATGGTCATGTTCACGGCGATCGAACAGGCCGGTGCGGAGAGGGGGCTGTTGATACTGTCGAACGCGGGCGAGCACCGGATCGCCGCGCAGGTGACCACCGGCGACGATGCGACGCAGTTGCGCGATATACCGGTCAGCACGCAACTGCTACCCGAATCGGTTCTCTTTCATGTGCTGCGCACCCGCGAGAGCATCGTGCTGGACGATGCCATGGCTGAAGCGCCGTTTGCCACGGACCCTTACGTGCGCCAGCAGCGCGCTCGCTCGATTCTCTGCCTGCCATTGATGAACCAGGCCAAGCTGGTAGGCGCGCTGTACCTGGAGAACAATCTGACGGCCCGGGTGTTCAGCCCGAGCCGGATCGCCGTGCTCAAGCTGGTGGCGTCGCAGGCTGCGATCTCGCTGGAAAACGCCCGGTTGTACCGTGAGTATCGCGAGGTGCAGACCGAGCTGGCCCACGCCAATCGCGTGGCCACCATGGGGCAATTGGTGGCGTCTATCGCCCATGAGGTCAATCAGCCGATTGCCGCGGCCATCCTCAACGCCAATGCCGCGCAACGCTGGCTGAACATCCAGCCACCGGAGCTTGATGAGGTGCGTCAGGTGCTCGCTCGCCTGATCCAGGATGCCAACCGCGCTGCGGATGTACTGGGGCGGATCCGTGGGCATATCCGCAAGGCGCCGCCCCAGAAGGGGCCGCTGGACATCAACGTCACCATCGGCGAAATGATCGAGTTCACTCGTGGCCAGATCATGAAGAACGGCGTTGTGTTGCACACGCAACTCACCGATGGCTTGCAGCCCATCGTCGGTGACCGTGTGGAACTGCAGCAGGTGCTGCTCAACCTGATCATGAACGCGCTTGAGGCCATGGGCACGACGCCTGAAGGCGAGCGTCAGTTGCATATCAGTGCGGTACCGGGGGAGCCGGGCTACGTGTTGGTCAGCGTCAGCGATTCAGGCCCTGGGTTTGCCACGGAGAATGTCGACCAGGTCTTCACGTCCTTCTACACCACCAAGCCCACTGGCCTGGGCATGGGGTTGTCGATCTGTCGCTCGATCATCGAGGCCCACGGTGGCCGTTTGTGGGCAAGCGCCCACCAGCCTTGTGGTGCGACTGTTCAATTCACGCTTCCGGTGATCCAGCAATGAGCGTTTTTGACGCGTTCGAGTCACCGCCAGGGGCCGGAAGCAGCCCATTGGCGCCTGTTTTAATACTTAGGTTTAACGGGCGCATATCAAGGGGTCGAACGAAGTAATCGCTTGTACAAATGTGGTGCCGCAACCCCGGCGATATAGTCACATCAAGGGTTGCGGAGAACTTTATCGTGAAAAACTTGATGGCGAATGTCGAACAGGCACTGCTTGATACCCCGGCCGGTTCACATCTGATCACATCGCGAAAATTCT
>DATMUG010000085.1:0-3892 GCA_035563915.1 Pseudomonas sp.
GTGGGAGCGGGCTTGCCCGCGAAGAGGCCGGGACAGGCACTAGAGATTTCATCTCTGCAGAAACAACAAAGCCCGCATCAATGCGGGCTTTGTGTTGTAGCGATCAAAACTCAGAAGCGAAACACTTCCATATCCGTACGAATCGGTGCAGCCATCGGAATCTTCGGCTGTTTTTCCGCTTCCGCCGCAGGCGCTACAGGCTTGGCTGCCGGCTTTTTCGGGGCTTCGGCGATTGGCGGCTGGTTGGCCAGCGGCTTGAGCGCGACCGACAACTGCTCGGCCAGTTTCTGCAACAACGCACCCTGAGCATGAACCTGCGCCGCCGTAGTGCCGGCGTGTTGCTCCTGAAGGTGAATGATGCGGTTGTCACGCACCTGACCACGGCGGTCGATCAGTCGCCACTGGGCGTCCAGGATCGCCGGCTGCTTTTCGCCCGAATCCAGGCGAGTGATGGTCAGCAGAACCTGTACATCCGGGGTGAAACCCGTAGTAGCGGGTGCCAGCACCACACGCTGGCTGTCCAGGTGACCGGACACCTGACGCAGCAGCAACTGATCGATGTCCGAAGACAGGCTGCCCGCCCAACGACCATCGGTCGAAGCTTGCAGGCTGCCGTCAGGCTGACGCTGCAACAGGGTTTCACGTTGCAGATAGTCGGCAACGGTCACCGGCCCCAACAATACTGCCATGCCCGCGCTTTGCGCAGGCTGAACCGGACTTCCGCTGTCGAGCTGATACAGCGACACCGGCTGGTGCACGCTGCAACCCGCCAGGCCCAAAAGACCGGCGAGCATGAAAATAAAAGGAAGGCGCAGAGCAGTCATCGTCCCCATCCAGGTGATCGCCATAAGGTCAATCACAGTGAAAATACTCAACAAATATGAAGAACGCTCGGCCACGCCGGCGCTTGAAAGGGCATATCATCCGTGAATATGCGCTCCGACTCCAGCGTCAAAGCGCCGATCTACGCGTTAAATCGTAGATCGGCGCCTCTAGCACGCCTAATTGAGGTTTTCGACGAGCAGCGCATCTACCCGCTGGAAGCCACGTGGCAACTTGTTGCCACGACGCCCACGCTCACCTTTGTAGTGTTCGAGGTCGTCCGCTTTCAGTGACAAGGTACGTTTTCCGGCCTGCAGCACTAAGGTAGCGCCTTCCGGTATGACGGCGATGTCCGTGACAAACTCTTCGCGACTGGCTACCCGCTCACCCGAAATCCCGATGATCTTGTTGCCTTTGCCCTTACCTAATTGTGGCAGATCGCTGATCTTGAAGATCAGCAGGCGACCTTCGGTGGTCACCGATGCCAGCCAGTTCTGCTCACGATCGGCCACCGGGCGCGGCGAAATCACTTTCGCGTTGTTCGGCAGGCTCAACAGCGCCTTGCCCGCCTTGTTCTTGGCCTGTAGGTCCTCACCCTTGACCACGAAACCGTATCCGGCGTCGGACGCGATGACGTACAGCGCATCATCTTCTGGCATCAGCACGCATTCGAAGCTCGCCCCGGGCGGTGGCGTCAGACGGCCAGTCAGCGGCTCGCCCTGGCCTCGGGCCGACGGCAAGGTATGCGCGGCCACCGAATAACTGCGACCTGTGGAGTCGATGAACACTGCAAACTGATTGGAACGCCCGGCTGCCGAGGTTTTGAAACCGTCTCCGGCCTTGTAGGAAAGCCCGGTGGCGTCGATTTCATGCCCCTTGGCCGAACGCACCCAGCCTTTTTCCGACAAAACGACGGTAATTTTTTCGTTAGGCAGCAGTTCGGTTTCGGTCAGGGCCTTGGCTTCGGCGCGCTCAACGATAGGCGACCGACGGTCGTCGCCATAGGTTTCGGCGTCCTTGATCAACTCGCTACGAACCAGTTTCTTCAGCTTGGCTTCACTGCTCAGCAGGGCTTGCAGCTTGGCCTGCTCTTTAAGCAACTCATCCTGCTCGGCACGCAGTTTCATTTCTTCCAGCCGCGCCAACTGACGCAAGCGGGTGTCGAGGATGTAGTCGGCCTGTATTTCGCTCAGGGCGAAGCGCTCGATCAGCCTGGCCCGCGGTTGATCCTCGGTACGGATGATGTGGATCACTTCATCCAGGTTGAGGTAGGCAATCAGCAAACCATCCAACAGGTGCAGGCGACGCTCGACCTTATCGAGGCGGAATTGCAGGCGGCGACGCACGGTCAGCACGCGGAACTCCAGCCATTCCACCAGCAATGCGCGCAGATTCTTCAGCTGCGGCTTGCCGTCCAGACCGATGATATTGACGTTGACCCGGTAGCTGGATTCCAGATCGGTGGTGGCGAACAGGTGCTGCATCAGCGCTTCATGATCGACGCGGCTGTTGACCGGGATAATCACGATGCGGCACGGGTTCTCGTGGTCCGACTCGTCGCGCAAGTCCGCGACCTGCGGCGCCTTGGATGGCTTGGCCTGCATCATTGCGGCGATCTGCTCCAGGACCTTGGCCCCGGATACCTGATGCGGCAGCGCCGTGACGACGATGTCGCCGTCTTCGATGTGGTACACGGCGCGCATGCGCACCGAACCACGCCCGGTTTCGTAGATTTTCAGCAGTTCGGCGCGGGGCGTGATGATTTCCGCTTCGGTCGGGTAATCCGGGCCCTGGATGTGTTCGCAGAGCTGTTCGACCGTGGCCTTGGGCTCATCGAGCAAACGCACGCAGGCGCTGGCGACTTCCCGCAGGTTGTGCGGTGGAACGTCGGTGGCCATGCCGACAGCGATGCCGGTGGTGCCATTGAGCAGGATATTCGGCAATCGTGCTGGCAACACCAGCGGTTCGTCGAGGGTGCCGTCGAAGTTCGGCCCCCAATCCGCGGTGCCCTGGCCCAGTTCGCTGAGCAGAACCTCGGAATAACGCGACAGTCGTGCTTCGGTGTAACGCATAGCCGCGAAGGACTTGGGATCGTCCGGCGCACCCCAGTTACCCTGGCCGTCGACCAGCGTGTAGCGATAGCTGAACGGCTGGGCCATCAGCACCATGGCTTCGTAGCACGCCGAGTCGCCGTGGGGGTGGAATTTACCGAGCACGTCACCGACGGTACGCGCCGATTTCTTGTGCTTGGAGTCGGCATCCAGCCCCAATTCGCTCATGGCGTAGACGATGCGCCGCTGTACAGGCTTCAGGCCGTCGCCGATATGCGGCAGGGCGCGGTCCATGATCACGTACATGGAGTAGTTGAGGTAGGCATTTTCGGTGAAGTCAGCCAGCGATCGGCGTTCTACGCCATCTAAGCTGTCTGCAAGGATGTCGCTCATGCGGGCCTCATCGGTTCGTTGTCTGGCGCAGCAGCATGGTGCCACCGCGCTGGGTGAATTCAAGTTTGTTCAGGGCGCTCATGCCGAGCAGCACCTGATCGCCATGCAGCCCCGGCGCCACCAGTGCGCGGACGTCCCGCAGCACGATGTCGCCCAGTTGCAGGCGCTCGATCTTTGTCCGGTAGCCCTGGCTCAGGCCGTTGGCCGTGCTCAGGGTCACACCGAAACCTTCTTCCAGTTTCAAGCGTTTGGCCAGATCCGCCGGGATCGCCACATCGGTCGCGCCGGTGTCAAGCATGAACTCAACCGGCTCACCATTGATCTGGCCACTGGCGACGAAATGCCCTTGGGCATTGCCCGCCAGCTTTACTTCGACCACGCCGTCATGCTGCTCGGACGTGACCACCACATTCGGATTCTGCTGACGCTCTTCCCACTGGCCGAAAAACCGTGTGGCCAGAAACAGCCCCGCGCACCAGGCCAGAATCATCAACACCCTGCCGGCGCGTTTGCCCGGCGGTTGCTGACTCACGGTTTGGCGCTCCAGCCACCTTCAGGCGCGGCGAAGCGCCAGACGATCGGCCTTACCTCACCGTCGGCGCGGGGGCCGAAATTATTGTCGACGC
>DATMUG010000086.1:0-8031 GCA_035563915.1 Pseudomonas sp.
AAAGATCGCAGCCTTCGGCAGCTCCTACACAGAGCCATCATCAATAATTAGCAACAGGAGACCACCATGCCGCGTTTCGCCGCCAACCTGTCCATGCTGTTCACCGAACAGGACTTCCTCGCCCGTTTCGAAGCGGCCGCCAAGGCCGGCTTCAGTGGTGTCGAATACCTGTTCCCGTACGACTTCAGCTCCGCTGAAATCAAGGCCAAGCTCGATGCCAACGGTCTGACCCAAGTGCTGTTCAACCTGCCGGCCGGTGACTGGGCCAAGGGCGAGCGCGGTATCGCGTGTCTGCCGGATCGGGTTGAAGAATTCCGCGCCGGTGTCGACCTGGCAATTGCCTACGCGCAGGTATTGGGTAATACCCAGGTCAACTGCCTGGCCGGCATTCGCCCACAAGGCGTCGACGATGCCACCGTGGAAAAGACCTTCGTCGCCAACCTCAAGTACGCAGCCGACAAGCTGCAAGCGGCGGGCATCAAACTGGTGATGGAAGCGATCAACACCCGCGACATCCCGGGCTTCTACCTGAACAACACGGCGCAAGCCCTGTCGATTCGCGAGCAAGTGGGCAGCGCCAACCTGTTCCTGCAATACGACATCTATCACATGCAAATCATGGAGGGCGACCTGGCCCGCACCATGGCTGCGCACCTGGGCGAGATCAACCACATCCAGTTGGCCGACAACCCGGGGCGTAACGAACCAGGCACCGGAGAAATCAACTACCGCTTCCTGTTCGAACACCTGGACCGCATCGGTTACCAGGGTTGGATTGGTTGCGAATACAAGCCACTGACCACTACCGAAGCAGGCCTGGGCTGGCTCAAAACCCATAACGCGATCTGACAGTAACGCAGGGCCATTGTGGCGAGGGAGCTTGCTCCCGCTCGGCTGCGAAGCAGTCGTAGAACTTGCAGCCCGGATTTTCCTGATACCCCGTGTTGGCTGATTTGGGGCCGCTTCGCGACCCAACGGGAGCAAGCTCCCTCGCCACAGGATGTGTCGTGCAAATAATTGAGTAATAAAAACAAGAGGATTTTCTCATGGCTAAAATCGGATTCATCGGCACCGGCATCATGGGCCACCCAATGGCGGCGAACCTGCAGAAAGCCGGTCACAGCCTGTTCCTGTCGGCGCACCACGACGCCGCACCTGCCGATCTGGTCGCCGCTGGCGCCGTCGCCCTGGCGAACCCGAAGGAAGTCGCTCAGGAAGCCGAGTTCATCATTGTCATGGTGCCGGATACCCCGCAGGTCGATGACGTACTGTTCCGTGCCGACGGCGTTGCCGCCGGTATCGGCAAGGGCAAAGTGGTGATCGACATGAGCTCGATCTCGCCCACCGCCACCAAAGCCTTCGCCGCGAAAATCAACGAAAAAGGCGCTCAGTACCTCGACGCGCCAGTGTCCGGCGGTGAAGTTGGCGCCAAGGCCGCGACCCTCAGCATCATGGTCGGCGGCGATGCCGATGCCTTCGAACGCGCCCTGCCGCTGTTCCAGGCCATGGGCAAGAACATCACCCTGGTCGGTGGCAACGGTGACGGTCAGACCGCGAAAGTGGCGAACCAGATCATCGTGGCGCTGAACATCCAGGCTGTGGCCGAAGCCCTGCTGTTCGCCTCGAAAAACGGTGCCGATCCAGCCAAGGTGCGTGAAGCGCTGATGGGCGGTTTCGCGTCGTCCAAGATCCTCGAAGTGCACGGCGAGCGCATGATCAAGGGCACCTTCGATCCGGGCTTCCGCATCAGCCTGCACCAGAAGGACCTTAACCTGGCCCTGCAAGGCGCCAAGGAGCTGAACATCAACTTGCCCAACACCGCCAACGCCCAGCAAGTGTTCAGCACCTGCGCAGCCATCGGTGGCAGCAACTGGGACCACTCGGCGCTGATCAAGGGCCTGGAGCATATGGCGAACTTCTCGATTCGCGATAAGTAACATTCAACGCAATACCTGTGGGAGCGGGCTTGCCCGCGATGGCATCGACTCGGTCTGCCTGAATGACCGCGGCGCCTGAATCGCTGGCAAGCCAGCTCCCACAAGGATCGCGTCGCTGCACCGTTGTCGTTCCATCCCAATAACAAGAATTCCGGGAGCCCGCCATGTCGGTCGATCCGCAACAATTGCTGCGTGAGCTGTTCGCCACAGCCATCGACGCGGCCCATCCGCAACAAGTCCTCGAAGCCCATCTGCCTGCCGATCGCACCGGTCGGGTGATCGTCATCGGTGCCGGCAAGGCCGCAGCCGCCATGGCCCAGGTGGTCGAGCGCTGCTGGCAGGGTGAAGTGTCCGGTCTGGTGGTGACACGTTACGGTCACGGCGCCCCTTGCGAAAAAATCGAAGTGGTCGAAGCCGCACACCCGGTGCCCGACGCCGCCGGTCAGGCTGTGGCCAAGCGCGTATTCGAGTTAGTCAGCAACCTGACGCAAAGCGACCGCGTGATCTTCCTGCTGTCCGGTGGTGGCTCGGCGCTGCTGGCCCTTCCCGCCGCCGGCATCACCCTGGCCGACAAGCAGTCGATCAACAAGGCCCTGCTCAAATCCGGCGCCACCATCGGCGAAATGAACTGCGTACGCAAACACCTCTCGGCGATCAAGGGCGGACGCCTGGGCAAGGCCTGCTGGCCGGCCACTGTGTATACCTACGCGATTTCCGATGTACCGGGCGATCTCGCCACGGTCATCGCGTCCGGCCCCACCGTGGCCGACCCGAGCACCTCGACTGAGGCGCTGGCGATCCTCAAGCGCTACAACATCGAGGTGCCGGCGTCGGTGCGTACCTGGCTGCAAAGCCCGGAATCAGAAACCGTCAAACCCGGTGACCCGAGCCTGGCCCACAGCCACTTCCAGTTGATCGCCCGCCCACAACAGTCACTGGAAGCGGCGGCGGTGAAATGCCGTCAGGCCGGGTTCAGCCCGCTGATCCTCGGTGACCTGGAAGGCGAATCCCGCGAAGTGGCGAAAGTCCACGCCGGTATCGCCCGTCAGGTGGTGCAACACGGTCAACCGCTGGCGGCGCCTTGCGTGATTCTCTCTGGCGGCGAAACCACCGTGACCGTGCGCGGCAACGGCCGTGGCGGGCGCAACGCCGAGTTTCTGCTGAGCCTGACCGACAACCTCAAGGGCCTGCCCGGCGTCTATGCGCTGGCCGGTGACACCGATGGCATCGACGGTTCCGAAGACAACGCCGGCGCGATCATGACGCCGGACAGCTACGCCCGCGCCGCCGCACTGGGCCTGAGCGCCAGCGACGAGCTGGACAACAATAATGGCTACGGCTACTTCCAGGCGCTGGATGCCCTGATCGTCACCGAGCCGACCCGCACCAACGTCAACGACTTCCGCGCCATCCTGATTCTCGAGAGCACTCACCATGACGCCTGATAAGAAAGTCAAAATTCTCGCCACGCTGGGCCCCGCCATTGACGGGATCGACGACATTCGTGAACTGGTGCAGGCCGGGGTCAACATCTTTCGCCTGAACTTCAGCCACGGCGATCACGCCGATCACGCCCAGCGCTATCAGTGGATTCGTGAAGTCGAGCGCCAGCTCAATTATCCGCTGGGCATCCTGATGGACCTGCAAGGCCCGAAACTGCGGGTCGGCAAGTTCGCCGAGGGCAAGGTGCAACTGGTGCGCGGTCAGGTCCTGCGCCTGGACCTCGATACCACGCCGGGCGATGAGCGCCGGGTCAACCTGCCGCATCCGGAAATCATCGCGGCCCTGGAGCCGGGCATGGACCTGTTGCTGGACGACGGCAAACTGCGCCTGCGTGTGGTGACCAAGTACGCCGATGCCATCGACACCACGGTGCTCAACGGTGGCGAACTGTCGGACCGCAAAGGCGTGAACGTGCCGCAAGCGGTGCTGGACTTGAGCCCGTTGACCGCCAAGGATCGTCGCGATTTGAGCTTCGGCCTGGAACTGGGTGTGGACTGGGTGGCGCTGTCGTTTGTGCAGCGTCCGGAAGACATCCGCGAGGCCCGCGCGCTGATCGGTGACCGGGCCTTTCTGATGGCGAAGATCGAGAAGCCATCGGCCGTGACCCAATTGCGGGAAATCGCCGAGTTGAGCGATGCGATCATGGTCGCTCGCGGCGATCTGGGTGTTGAAGTGCCGGCTGAAAGCGTGCCGCAGATCCAGAAAAACATCATCGGCACTTGCCGCCAGCTCGGTAAACCGGTGGTGGTGGCCACGCAAATGCTCGAGTCGATGCGCTTCTCCCCGGCACCGACCCGCGCCGAAGTCACCGACGTGGCCAACGCCGTGGCCGAAGGCGCCGATGCGGTGATGCTGTCGGCGGAAACCGCGTCCGGTGAATACCCGCTGGAAGCCGTGCAGATGATGAGCAAAATCATCCGCCAGGTGGAAAACGGCCCGGACTATCAAGCCCAGCTCGACGTCAGCCGACCGAAAGCCGAGGCCACGGTATCCGATGCGATCAGCTGCGCGATCCGGCGCATCAGCAACGTGCTGCCGGTGGCGGTGCTGGTCAATTACAGCGAATCGGGCGCGTCGAGTTTGCGCGCCGCGCGGGAACGGCCGACGGTGCCGATCCTCAACCTGACGCCGAATCTTTCGACCGCTCGCCGCCTGACCGTGGCGTGGGGCGTGCATTCGGTGGTCAACGATCGTTTGCGTCAGGTGGATGAAGTGTGTTCAACGGCGCTGGAAATTGCCCAGGCCCAAGGCATGGCCGAGCGTGGCGACACGCTATTGATCACGGCGGGTGTGCCCTTTGGGCAGCCGGGGTCGACTAACTCTCTGCGTATCGAAACACTCATTTAAGAAACAAAACTTGTGGCGAGGGAGCTTGCTCCCGTTCGACTGCGTAGCAGTCGTCTTCGGCATGACGGGTTCCACAGAGAAGCCGCATTCACCGGATTGGGTCTGCTTCGCAGCCCAGCGGGAGCAAGCTCCCTCGCCACAAAGCACATGCAAGACCTTTGTTTTTCCTACTGCCCTAGATCTCATCATGCCTGCCAACCACTTCAACACCCACTGCCCCGACTGGGCCGAGGCTTTGCTCAACGGCTTCAGTCAAATATTCCTTCAGCGCCATCCGCTTTGCGGCCTGCTGTGCCTGTCAGCCATCCTGTTCACTGCACCTGCGCTGCTTGGCGGTGCGCTGCTCGGAGGACTCGCCGGACTGCTCACCGCGCAACGGCGCAACTATGCGAAGGCCGATCGCCAGGCTGGATTGTTCAGCTACAACGGCGTGTTGCTGGGTCTGCTGTTAAGCCTGTATTTCCCCTGGTCGGCCATGATGCCGCCGCTGATTCTGGCGGCCGGCGGCCTGAGTGCAATCATCACTGAGCAGTGGCTCAAGCGCGCCCGGGCCAATCGATGCGCGCCCGCCTACACCGCGCCGTTCGTGGGCCTGGGCTGGTTGCTGCTGTGTTTTGCCGAACCGTCCACAGCCTCGACACCGATCGAATTGAACACCAGCAATGTGTTTGCCGGCTTGCTCAAGGGCATTGGCCAGGTGATGTTTCTCGACCATCCCTTGGCCGGGGCGATGATTGCTGCCGGTTTGTTGATCGCCGATCGCCGGGCCTTTTGTTGGGCGCTGCTGGCATCGGCCATTGGCCTGGGCTCCAGCCTGCTGCACCACGAACCCGGCACTGCCCTCCTCGGTCTGGGCGGCTACAACGCCGTGCTCGCCGCCCTCGCTTTCAGCACACAACGCCAGCATCCCTGGCTGCCACTGGTGGGCATCGTCCTGGCGCTGCTGCTCACGCCGCTGTTCGCCGCCGCCGGCCTGGCCACACTGACCGCACCGTTCATCCTCGCCTGCTGGCTGATCCGCGCCGGCATCCAGATGCTCGGCGCAACCACTGTCGATAACGCGCCTTGCGCTCACGGGGACAATCAACCTAGGCTGCGCTGATCTTCAAGTCAGGCGTTTTCCATGGACAGCAGCAAAAACTGGCGTGAACAGCTCTACGTCATGATTTTCCAGACCGACACCAAGGCTGGCAGGCGATTCGACGGCATTTTGCTGTTGATCATCCTCGCCAGCCTGGTGATCGTGATGCTCGACAGCATCGACACCATCCACAAGAACTACGCCGACGTGCTGGCGTACATCGAGTGGGGCTTCACGGTGATTTTCCTCGGTGAATACATCCTGCGCCTGTATTGCTCGCCCAAACCGCTACGCTACGCCTTCAGCTTCTATGGGATTGTGGATGTGCTGGCCATCGTGCCCGGCATCCTCGCCCTCTATTACGCCGATGCCCAGTACCTGCTGATTATCCGGATCATCCGAATGCTGCGGATATTCCGCGTGCTCAAGCTCAGCCCGTATCTGAAGCAAGCCAACTACCTGATGTCGGCGCTGCGCGGCAGCAAACAGAAAATCGTGGTGTTCCTGGTTAGCGTCTGCACTTTGGTGACGGTGTTCGGCACCCTGATGTATGTGATCGAAGGCCCGGAACATGGCTTCACCAGCATTCCCAAGGGTATCTATTGGGCCATCGTGACCCTGACCACCGTGGGTTTCGGCGACATCGTGCCGAAGACGCCTCTGGGCCAGGTGGTTTCGTCGCTGGTGATGATCACCGGTTATTCGATCATCGCCGTTCCCACCGGGATTTTCACCGCCGAACTGGCGAACGCCATGCGCGGTGATCAACTGCAACACGACTGCCCGGTATGCCGCAAAAGCAGCCATGAACACGGGGCTGCGTTCTGCTCGCGCTGCGGCAATGCACTGTTCAAGAAACTGGAATAAGCAAAGAGCTTTTTAATCTTTAAAGGTCTATGCGAGCCCGGCTATAGTCGCGGACTTTGATAATCAAACAAATAACCTGTGTAGGCGCTGCCGTAGGCTGCGATCTTTTGATCTGGCTTTTTAAAATCAAAAGATCGCAGCCTTCGGCAGCTCCTACACACAGAGAACAAGGAATTCGCAGTGAAAAAAATCTTTGGCGCCTCACTCCTGGCCGCTGGCCTGGCCTTGACCAGCATGGCCCAGGCCGCAACGACCCTGCTCAACGTTTCCTACGACGTGATGCGCGATTTCTACAAGGACTACAACACTGCGTTCCAGAAACACTGGCAAGCCGAGCACAACGAAAACATCACCCTGCAAATGTCCTTCGGCGGTTCCAGCAAACAGGCGCGCTCGGTCATCGACGGCCTGCCGGCTGACGTGATCACCATGAACATGGCCACCGACATCAATGCCCTGGCGGACAACGGCAAACTGGTCCCGGACAATTGGGTCACCCGCCTGCCGAACAACAGCGCGCCGTTCACCTCGGCCACTGTGTTCATCGTCCGCAAAGGCAACCCGAAAGCCCTCAAGGACTGGCCGGACCTGCTCAAGGACGGCGTGCAAGTGGTCGTACCGAACCCGAAAACTTCGGGTAACGGGCGCTACACCTACCTGTCCGCCTGGGGCTATGTGCTGAAAAACGGCGGCGATGAGAACAAGGCCAAGGAATTCGTCGGCAAGCTGTTCAAGCAGGCGCCGGTACTCGACACCGGTGGCCGTGCCGCCACTACCACTTTCATGACCAACCAGATCGGCGACGTGCTGGTGACCTTCGAAAACGAAGCGGAAATGATTGCCCGCGAGTTCGGTCGCGATCAGTTCGAAGTGATCTACCCAAGCGTCTCCGCCGAAGCCGAGCCACCGGTGTCGGTGGTCGACAAGTCGGTCGACAAGAAAGGCACCCGCGCCGCCGCCGAGGAGTACCTGAAATACCTGTGGTCGCCAGAAGGTCAGGAAATCGCCGCCGCCAACTACCTGCGTCCGCGCGATCCAGCGGTGCTGGCCAAGTACACCGACCGCTTCCCGAAAGTGGACTTCCTGTCCGTCGAGAAGACCTTCGGCGACTGGCGGACCGTGCAGAAAACCCATTTCAATGATGGCGGGGTTTTCGATCAGATCTACGCGCAGTAATCCCTGAACGGCCATGAAAAAGGCGACCTGAAGAGGTCGCCTTTTTTGTCGGTTAAATGCCGAACTACTGTAGGAGCGAGCCTGCTCGCGATGGACGTCAACGATAACGCTGGCAGCCTG
>DATMUG010000087.1:0-10252 GCA_035563915.1 Pseudomonas sp.
TACGTGAGGACTTTAATGGACGACAACAAGAAGAAAGCCTTGGCTGCGGCCCTGGGTCAGATCGAACGTCAATTCGGCAAGGGTGCCGTAATGCGTATGGGCGATCAGGACCGTCAGGCGATCCCGGCCATCTCCACTGGCTCTCTGGGTCTGGACATCGCTCTCGGCATTGGCGGTCTGCCAAAAGGCCGCATCATTGAAATCTACGGTCCTGAATCTTCCGGTAAAACCACTCTCACCCTGTCTGTGATCGCCCAGGCTCAAAAAGCTGGCGCGACCTGCGCATTCGTCGATGCCGAACACGCCCTCGACCCGGAATATGCCGGTAAGCTCGGGGTCAACGTCGACGATCTGCTGGTTTCCCAGCCGGACACTGGCGAGCAAGCCCTGGAAATTACCGACATGCTGGTGCGTTCCAATGCGGTTGACGTGATCATCGTCGACTCCGTGGCGGCACTGGTACCAAAGGCTGAAATCGAAGGCGAAATGGGTGACATGCACGTGGGCCTGCAAGCCCGTCTGATGTCCCAGGCGCTGCGTAAAATCACCGGTAACATCAAGAACGCCAACTGCCTGGTGATCTTCATCAACCAGATCCGTATGAAAATCGGTGTGATGTTCGGCAGCCCGGAAACCACCACCGGTGGTAACGCGCTGAAGTTCTACGCCTCGGTTCGTCTGGACATCCGTCGCACTGGTGCGGTGAAAGAAGGTGATGAAGTCGTCGGTAGTGAAACCCGTGTCAAGGTTGTGAAGAACAAGGTGGCTTCGCCGTTCCGTCAGGCTGAATTCCAGATTCTTTACGGCAAAGGCATCTACCTCAATGGCGAGATGATCGACTTGGGTGTTCTGCACGGTTTCGTTGAGAAGTCCGGTGCCTGGTATGCCTACAACGGCACCAAGATCGGTCAGGGTAAAGCCAACTCGGCCAAATACCTGGCGGATAACCCGGACGTTGCAGCGGCGCTCGAGAAACAACTGCGTGACAAGTTGCTGTCCCCGTCCTCTGTAGCTGAATCCAAGGCATCTGTGGTTAAAGAGACAGAAGACGATCTGGCTGACGCTGATATCTGATTGATCCGATGACCGCCGTACTCGATACACTCGTCGCGGTGCGGCGAACCGCCATGGACCTGCTCGCGCGACGCGAGCACGGTCGAGTCGAGCTGACGCGTAAACTGCGTCAGCGCGGCGCTGCTCCCGAAATGATCGAAACAGCGCTCGATCGATTGACGGAAGAAGGCCTGCTCTCTGAAACCCGTTACCTTGAAAGCTTCGTTTCCTATCGAGCTCGTTCCGGCTATGGCCCTTTACGCATTCGTGAAGAGTTAGGCCAGCGTGGCCTGCAACGCAGTGATATCGAATTGGCCTTGCGCGAGTGTGGTATCGACTGGCAGATGCAATTGGAAGACACCTGGCGGCGCAAGTTTTCCGAGCTTCCGCTAGATGCACGAGAACGTGCCAAACAGGGCAGGTTCCTGGCCTATCGGGGATACTCCATGGAAATGATCAGCCGCTTACTCAGTGGCCGCGGTATGGACGATTGAATTAAACGGCCCGCTATTTCGATAGCGGGCCGTTTTTTTTGGGGGGCTCAGGTTACCTTCGAGGGTTCCCGCGAGCGTTGTGGTGCCTGGGGCTGGAGTTGAGTTTGCTCCCGGTTTTCCGGCAGGTTGATGTAGTCCACCAGTTCTCGCAACCGGCCATGGTCGCGGGCGTTGAAGGTGAAGGCCAGCCGAGCCAGGTGGCTGAACTGTGCCTCATCGTGTTCTTCTCCGCTGTAGGCGTGCTGGTGGAAATGATCGCTCAGGCACAAGTCCGCGAACGCCCCCTGCATATGCTCCAGTGCCCGGTCACTGAGTCTGTGATTCATGCGAATCACGAACTGATTCTTGAGCCACCGGCTGGAGTGGAAGTTGCTGTAGAACTGGTTGATGTGCTCGACCGCTTCTTCGGCGCTGTGGACCAGCCTCACCAGTTTCATGTCAGTGGGCAGGATGTAGCGATTTTCCTCCAGCTGTTGGTGGATGAAGTCCAGCGCCCCTTGCCAGAATTTACCGCCGGGTACGTCCAGCAGCACCACCGGCACCAACGGGCTTTTGCCAGTCTGGATCAGTGTCAGTACTTCCAGCGCTTCATCCAGCGTACCGAACCCGCCAGGGCAGAGCACCAGTGCATCGGCCTCCTTGACGAAGAACAGTTTGCGGGTGAAGAAGAAGTGGAAGGGCAGCAGGTTGGTTGTGCCGTTGACGGTGGGGTTGGCATGTTGTTCGAACGGCAGAGTAATGTTGAATCCCAGGCTGCTGTCTCGTCCTGCACCTTCATGGGCCGCGGCCATGATGCCGCCACCGGCTCCGGTGATGACCATCATCTCCGAGCGTGCGAGCGCGGCGCCGAGTTCCCGGGCCATTGCATACAGCGGGTGTTCAATCGGTGTGCGGGCTGAGCCGAACACCGTAACCTTGCGCCGGCCCTTGAATTGTTCCAGTACCCGGAAGGCCTGCTCCAGTTCACGCAGAGCCTGCAGCGTGATCTTGGCATTCCAGCGATTGTGATCCTCCTGGGCCATGCGCAGCACGGTCAGGATCATGTCTCGGTAGATGGGGATGTTCGGGCTGTTGGGTGAAACCAGGTTGAGTTGTTCTTCGACCTTGCTGATGAGGTCGTGGCCGCTTTCCTGAAAATGACGGCTCAGGAGGTCATTCGGTTGGTAAGGCATTCAACTTCTCCTTCTGCACAGAACCCTCGGCTCCGACAACGCATTCGTCGACGCCACGACACCTCCTGTGTCGCTGTCTGCCCAGGCCCATGCCTGGGCGGTCCACTTGACCCGAATAGCACCGGGTCATCCATACAGGCTCTGTTTTTCCCTTGGATGAAAGAAACGTTCACGTGACACAACGGGAAACGGGCGGCCCCCTTCAGCCCTGAAATGTAACGGTAGATACCTTGAAATCTAGACCCTTGTGGTGATTTGCGCTGACTTGATCATTGCGCCGCAAAGTCTTTCCTGGCAACCGCTTATTGACGATTTACAAGGTAGTTTCACCACTCGTCCGAACCTGCGCCGTGCGTGAGCCACTCTGATTTACTAAGTTACAGGCAACATACGACAGCTTTGCGTCAGGCGCAGGGCCCAGGGTGCAAGCGGTACAGGGATTGATCGCTCAACAAGAGCGAGTTGCAAGGAGGCGGTAAGCATGGCCAGAGTCGTTCTGGAAATAGAGATCGATACGCAACTGTATCGATTGCTCAAGTCATCGGCCGAGACCAATCATTTGAGTCTTGAAGAAGAGTGCTGCAGACGACTCGAGGCGGGAGAACGGCGCTCGCGTTATTTGCAGGCGCTGCTGGCAGAATTGCGCGCCGAGGATGAACAGCGGCGCGCCAAATCCCATTGATTATTTTTTCTTCGGCGTCGCTTTCGGACAATCCGATTCCTGGAAGCTTGCCGAGCCGACCGGGCGGTTGGACTTGACCTCGGTGAAGTCGTAACGCATGACCGCGCCTTTTGCCATCAGCTTTCGGTAGCCGGGGTTGTTGCAGACCGAGGCGCCCAGCTGGAAATACACCGCTTTTGGATCGGCGCGCATTTTCTGTGCGTGGCTGCTCTGTACGCTCAGGTGGTTGATCAGCGTATTGCCTTCGACGGTATATCCCTGATCAAGAATGTCTTCATTGATCGCCCGTGGCGTGCCAACGCTGCTTTGTACGGCGACATTGCGCAGCTCTTTGTTCAGATTCTGCTCACTCAGGGACGCAGCCTGAGCGTTGAAGGACGACGCCAGCAGAATGGCAGCGGTGGGGACGATAAGGCGCAGCATGAAACTCTCCTGGTTCAGTGACTGGTGGTTCGACCAGCCACGTGACTGTGCGTTCAGTGGCGGCGAATTATAGGGGAGCCCGTCTGGACGGTACAGGCTTGCGCTGACGGCTCTGGTAAACTGCCGGTCTTTATTGCCCTGCCGAGTGTCGTTCGTGTCGAGTTTCCCTGTCTGCCGGCGTTGCCTTTGATGAACCATGCCCCCAACGCTGTAGCCCGTCTGCGTGATCAACGCGAAGATGAAGGTATCAAGCCGCTTCAGGCCCGCGGCTGGCGCGCGCCCCGTTGCCGAAACTGCAGGGTGATCGAGAGCCATTGCCTGTGTGCCTGGCGCCCGCAGGTCGAGACCCGCTCCGGGGTCTGCCTGATCATGACCAGCAAGGAAGTGTTCAAGCCCAGCAACACCGGTTGGCTCATTGCCGATGTGGTGCGTGATAACCATGCGTTCATCTGGTCGCGAACCGAAGTTGATCAGCAGTTGCTGGCATTGCTTTGCGATCCGCAATGGCAGCCTTATCTGGTATTTCCGGGCGAGTACGTCGAGCTGGAACGTGTCACCAATACGGTGACTGCCGATAGCAGCAAGCGCCCGCTTTTCATTCTGTTGGACGCAACCTGGACCGAAGCACGCAAGATTTTCCGCAAAAGCCCCTATTTCGATGCACTGCCGATCCTCAGCCTGCTGCCCGAAAAACACTCCCGCTATCAGTTGCGCCGGTCCACCCGCAGTGAGCACTTATGCACAGCCGAAGTCGCGGCGTTGTGCCTGGATCTGGCGGGCGATGTACAAGCGGCGTCGGCACTGGACGCTTATTTCGATGTGTTCAGCCAGCATTACCTGGGGGCCAAGCGACAACTGGAAATGAACGTTGACACGCCGGCACATGCCGAGTTGTTGCCATTTGTGCAAAACAGCGCGGCAGTCATGGGTTGATTGTCGCCCATACTGCAAAGAACTGTACCGGGAATGCGGCTTGACCACCCCGACTTCGCTGGGCATGCTTGGCGCCGATTAGGGTACGGCCTGAATTTGATACACCGTATGTATTGGTGTTGAACGTGCCCTGTAGGTGCAGCTCCGTGGCTGTACTTCGCGTTGTTTGAAAACAGGATCACTAGAACATGGCCACATACGAAATCCTGATTGCCGATGACCACCCGCTTTTTCGATCCGCCTTGCATCAAGCGTTGACGCTGGGCCTCGGTCCGGATGTCCGTCTGGTGGAGGTGGCGAGCATTGCCGAACTGGAAACCCGCCTGACCGAAAAGGCCGACTGGGATCTGGTGCTTTTGGACCTGAACATGCCGGGAGCCTATGGTTTTTCCGGGTTGGTGTTGCTGCGCGGCCAATATCCACAGATTCCGGTGGTCATGGTCTCGGCCCAGGAAGAAGCCTCGGTAATGGTGAAGTCGCGCGAATTCGGCGCCAGCGGTTTCATCCCCAAGTCCAGTGACCTGAACGTGATCCAGAAAGCGGTGCGCTCCGTTCTGGATGGCGACGTGTACTGGCCTGCGCAGGCATTTGAAGCGGTCAGTGTTTCCGAAGAGGCCAAGGCGGCCAGTGAAGGCCTTGCCAGTCTCACACCCCAGCAGTTCCGGGTACTGACCATGGTCTGCGAAGGTTTGCTGAACAAGCAGATTGCCTACGAACTGGGTGTTTCCGAGGCGACCATCAAGGCTCACGTGACTGCAATTTTCCGCAAGCTGAACGTACGAACCCGTACCCAGGCTGCTTTGCTCCTGCAACAACTTGAGTCAATTTCGAGCCACTAAGGGTTGGCATCTTCACGCTTTTTTGACTTGGGTTAATCTAGTTTCCTCACTCCTTTTTTGGTCAGTTGCCTACTCTTATGTCCCCTTTCAAAGGCCAGACCGGCCTGAAACGCATCCTCAATGCCTCTGGTTATTCCTTTGATGGCCTGCGCGCCGCCTTTACCGGCGAAGCGGCTTTTCGGCAACTGGTGTTGCTCAACGTCATCCTGATCCCCTTGTCCTTCTTCCTGAATGTCAGCCGTGTCGAGCAGGCGTTGCTCATTGCGGTCTGCCTGTTGGCTTTGATTGTCGAACTGCTGAACTCGGCAGTTGAAGCGGCGATCGACCGCATTTCCCTTGAGCGGCACCCGCTATCGAAAAACGCCAAGGACATGGGCAGCGCCGCGCAATTGGTGGCGCTGACCATGATTGCGCTGGTGTGGGCAGTGATCCTGCTTTAAGCGATGGCTGGTAGTACGATCTCGTCGCTGCGCTGAACCCCGGCGGTGAAAGCGCGGCACAGTTCGAGGAACTCACGCATCGCCGAGGTCTGGTACTTCTGTTTGTGCCAGATGAAATAAAACTGCCGCGCCAGGTCCAGGTCCGGTGTCTCCACCGGCACCAGGCTGCCACGCCGGAATGCATCGCGCAGCGCCAGTCGTGAAATGCAGCCAATCCCCAGCCCGGACTCCACCGCGCGCTTGATCGCTTCGGTGTGCTCCAGCTCCAGGCGAATGTTCAGCGCGCTGTGGTGATGACGCATGGCCTGATCGAACGTCAGGCGCGTGCCGGAGCCTTGCTCGCGCAGAATCCAGGCTTCATGGCTCAACTCGTCCATGGTCGCGATGCCACGCTGAGCCAACGGATGCTGAGGGGCGCAAAACACCACCAACTCGTCCTCGACCCAGCTCTGCACTTCGATGTCCGGATGGCTGCAATCACCCTCGATCAGACCCAGATCAATTTCGTAGTGGGCGACCTGTTGCACAATATTGGCAGTGTTCTGCACATGGAGCTTCACCTGGCTTTCCGGGTGACGCTGCATGAAACCGCCGATCAGCAGAGTGGCCAGGTAGTTGCCGATGGTCAGGGTCGCGCCCACCGCCAATGAACCGAATCCGGATTTGCCGTTGAGCAAGTCTTCGATTTCCTTGGCCTGGTCGAGCATCGCCACCGCTTGCGGTAGCAGCTGCTTGCCGAGGGCGTTGAGGCTCAGCCGTTTGCCGGCGCGGTCGAACAGCTGGCAGCTGGACTGGCGCTCCAGTTCGGTGATTGAGGTACTCGCTGCCGATTGCGAAAGATTGAGCAGGCCGGCAGCGCGGGAAACGCTTTCCTGCTGGGCTACGGCGACGAAAACTTGAAGTTGACGGAGAGTAAATCGCATATCGATATAACCGATAACCCTTATCTTAATAATCCATTTAACAGATATTCTCTCTGCTATTAGAATGCGATGCAATTGCGCGCCGTCCATAGAGTGCAGTGCACGCGCAGATAATCTCCAGGAGTCCCCGTACATGAGCAACATGAACCACGAGCGTGTCCTCAGTGTTCATCACTGGAACGACACTCTGTTCAGCTTCAAGTGCACCCGTGATCCGGGCCTGCGCTTCGAGAACGGTTAGTTCGTGATGATCGGCCTGCAACAGCCCAATGGCCGCCCGCTTATGCGCGCTTACTCGATTGCCAGCCCGAACTGGGAAGAGCATCTCGAGTTTTTCAGCATCAAGGTGCCGGATGGCCCGCTGACTTCCCAGTTGCAGCATCTGAAGGAAGGCGACGAGATCATCATCAGCAAGAAGCCTACCGGCACGCTGGTGCTCGATGACTTGAAGCCTGGCAAACATCTGTACCTGCTCAGCACCGGCACCGGTCTGGCACCGTTCATGAGCGTCATTCAGGATCCGGAAACCTACGAGCGTTTCGAAAAAGTGATCCTGTGCCACGGCGTACGTTACGTCAACGAAGTCGCTTACCGCGAGTTCATCACCGAGCACCTGCCGCAGAACGAGTTCTTCGGCGAAGCGCTGCGTGACAAGTTGATCTACTACCCGACCGTGACCCGCGAGCCGTTCGAGAACGAAGGTCGTCTGACCGACCTGATGCGCAGCGGCAAGCTGTTCAGCGATATCGGCCTGCCACCGATCAACCCGCAGGACGACCGCGCCATGCTGTGCGGCAGTCCGAGCATGCTTGACGAGACCAGCGAAGTGCTCAACAGCTTCGGCCTGAAAGTTTCGCCACGTATGCGCGAGCCAGGCGATTACCTGATCGAGCGTGCGTTCGTCGAGAAGTAAGCAATCCGCGTCACCCCCAAACCCGCGTTGCCTCAAGGCACGCGGGTTTTTTTATGCCTGACACAACCTTTGTAGGAGCTGCCGAAGGCTGCGATCTTTTGATCTTAAAAAATCAGGACCAAAAGATCGCAGCCTTCGTCAGCTCCTACGGTTACGGTGCGGGGATGACTTCCAGAATCCGGATCGAATCCGGCGTCGGATAGTGCCAGCGCACATCCACATCCCAGAATTGCGCGCCGTATTCCCGTTCCGGGGCGGGGGTCTGGTACGCCGGTCGCGGATCTTGCGCCAGGCATTGTTCGATCAGCTCAATCAGGGGCTCTTCAAGGCGCTGAGCGTGCCGGTGAGCCTGTTCCAGTGCGCAATCCGTCCACTGCACGGGAATCGAATGCGGAGCGCCGCTGGCGATGCTGTTGGAGGCCGTTTCAATGATATCGGCGTAAGGCACGTAGGGTTTGATATCCAGAATCGGTGTCCCGTCCAGAAGGTCAATGCCGGATATCCACAAGCGATTGGCTTCTACCTTGTCCAGTTTGACCACGGATTGACCAATGCCATTGGGCCGATGTGTCGCGCGGGTTGCAAACACCCCCATGGACTTGTTGCCGCCCAGACGGGGAGGACGGACCTTCAGGCGAGGTTTATCTTCCAGGGCCTGGTGAAACAGGAACAGTAGCCAGACGTGACTGACCTGTTCCAACCCCTGTACGGCATCGCCCTGATCGAAGGGGGCCACCAGTTCCAGGACACCGCGCGCGGCCGGGGCCAGTTGGGGTTGGCGCGGGATGGCGAACTTCTCTTTGAAGCAGGAGCGCACGAAGCCGATGGGGGAGACGCTGTAGGTCATGAGTTTGCGGTCGAAACTGGGTAGGGGCGGGCATGATAACCCGATCGACTTGGGTTCAGTTGTGCCTGTACGTAGGGGCTGTCGAGTGCAACGAGGCTGTGATCTTTTAAATTTCAGCTGAGCTGAAAAAGATCAAGATCAAAAGATCGCAGCCTCGCTGCACTCGACAGCTCCAGATTAAAACCGCCTCGCGCGTTACTGCGGGCGCACGCGCAAGGTCAGGCCCTTGAGGAAGTTACGCAGTAACTGGTCGCCACAAGGACGGTAGTTGGTGTGGCCGAACTTGCGAAACAGCGCGCTCAGTTCTGGCTTGGACACCGGAAATTCGGCGGCCTTGAGGATCGCGTGCATGTCGTCTTCCTTGAGTTCGAAGGCCACCCGCAGTTTCTTCAGGATGATGTTGTTGGTCACCGGCACTTCGATCGGCATTGGCGCACGGCTATCGTCCTTGCCGCGCTTGAAGACCACCAACCCATCGAGGAAATGCGCCATGACGTCGTCCGGGCAGCGTACGAAGCCTTCTTCGTCTTCTTCTTTCTTGTCGAGGTAGGCCACCACGTCCTGCAGCTTCACATCCATGCCGCCAAGCTTGATGATCTCGATGAGTTTCTTGTCGCTGATGTCGAGCATGTAGCGCACGCTGCGCATTACGTCGTTATGAATCATGTGTGCAGTCCTGATATTCAACGAATGGGCACCGCAGCCGGGCGCGGTGCCGAAAGTGTGGCGGCGTGAAAAGCCTTAGAACTTCTCTTTGCCGGACAGGTAGCGCCATTGCCCCAATGGCACCTTGCCGATGGACACGCCGCCGATGCGGATGCGGCGGATGGCCACCACCTTCAGGCCGACGGCCTGGCAGAACAGGGCGATCACGCCCGGTTGTGGATTCTTCATGGCGAAGCGCAGGCGGTTTTCGTTCTGCCAGCTGGCCTTGACTGCCGGCAGTTCCTTGCCCTTGTACGTCAGACCGTGCTGCAGACGATTGAGGCCATGCTCGACCATCTCACCTTCGACCTCGACGACGTACTCTTGCTCGATTTTGGCGGCATCGGCCGTGAGCTTGCGCAGGATCTTCCAATCCTGGGTGAAGACCAGCAGACCGCTGGCATTGGGTTGCAGGTCAGTGCTGGCGGTCAGGCGCTGGAAGTGGCCCTTGAGCGGGCGTTTGCCGAAGCGGTGCTCGTCGCTCAGGGTGTCGGCGCGCAGGGTCGCCATGGCGGTCTCGGCGTCCATGCCCGCAGGCACGTTGAGCAGGATGGTCACCGGCTCGGGTGCGGTCGCCTTGGCGTCCTTGTCGAGTTCGACTTTCTGGCTGCCGACCTTGAACTGCGGCTCGTCGATGATTTCGCCGTCAACGGTGACCCAGCCGCCTTCGATGAACAGCTCGGCTTCCCGACGGGAGCAGCCGACGAGTTCAATAAGGCGTTTGGAAAGTCGGATCGGGTCAGTCATGACGGGGCCGTAACAAAAAAAGGGTGGGCATTGTACCTGCCTGGCACTGGTTTATCCCGGAACCATTTTGCCGCAGGGGCT
>DATMUG010000088.1:0-4954 GCA_035563915.1 Pseudomonas sp.
GGTTTCTCCAGGAGAAACCCGGCAGCCTGTTCTGCGACTGCTGCGCAGTCGAGCGGGAGCAAGCTCCCTCGCCACAGATGTTCCGTTTGCCACCTTGTGCGTTTATCAGGCGACTGGTTGCATCGCCGGTTTTGCGAGCAAATCCCTGCTCTTTCTGCGTAGATCGGCCGGGCCGAACACCGCAGTGGATTCCGGAAAAAGTTTCAGCAGTGCCAGGTACATCACCGAGGCCAGGCCCAGGGTGATCGGCAGGCTGACGTCGATGCCGCCGGCCAGTTCGCCCAACGGTCCGACAAATTGGCCTGGCAGGTTTACGAAGCACAGGCCGACGGCCGCGCTCGGGATCCAGGCGCCCATGCCGCGCCAGTTCCAACCGTGATGGAACCAGTAACGGCCACCTTTCTCACCGCGGGTGAACACCTGCAAGTCATCCGGGCAGTAGAAGCCACGGCGTACCACCAGGCCGATGATCATGATCACCATCCACGGGGTGGTGCAGGTGATGATCAGCACGGCAAAGGTCGACACGCTCTGCACCAGGTTCGCCGCGAAGCGACCGATGAAGATGAACGCGATCGACATCACACCGATCAACAGCGTGGCCTTGACCCGCGACAGCACCCGTGGGAACACGCTGGACATGTCCAGCCCGGTGCCATACAGCGAAGTGGTACCGGTGGACATGCCGCCGATCACCGCAATCAGGCACACCGGCAGGAAGAACCAGGTTGGAGACACGGCCAGCAGGCCGCCCACGTAGTTATTGGCGGCGATGTAGTCCGGTGCCTTGACCGCTACGATGGTGGCGGTGATCAGGCCGAACAGGAACGGGATCAGCGTCGCCAGTTGTGCGGCGATGACCGCGACCATGATCCGGCCCTTTGGTGTTTCGCGGGGAATGTAGCGCGACCAGTCGCCCAGGAACGCCCCGAAGGAAATCGGGTTGCTCATGGCCACCAGTGCGGCACCGATGAAGGCTGCCCAGAAACCGGTCTGGCCCATGGCGACGGTACCGGCGTACTGGCTGTCGAACGCCGGGGCGAACGCAAAAACGCCCAGCAGGAACAACAGGCTGGCCGCCCACACCGCAATGCGGTTGACCCACAGCATGAAGCGGAAACCGTAGATGCACACGGTCAGTACCAACAGCGCGAACAGACCGTAGGCCAGGCCCAGGGTCAGATCGGTTTCCGGCAGATCCAGCAGACGTTTGGCGCCGCCCACCAATGCATCACCCGAACTCCAGACCGAGAGGGAAAAGAATGCGATGGCGGTCAGCAGCGACAGGAACGAACCGACGATCCGCCCGTGCACGCCAAAGTGCGCACCGGAAGATACGGCGTTGTTGGTGCCATTGATCGGCCCGAACAGGCCCATCGGCGCCAGGATCAGCGCACCGACCACCACGCCCAGCACAATCGCCCAGACCCCAGCCTGGAAAGACAGGCCGAACAGCACCGGGAAACTGCCCAGAACAGCGGTGGCAAAGGTGTTGGCGCCGCCAAAGATCAAGCGAAACAGGTCGCTGGGTCGGGCGTCGCGCTCATTGTCCGGGATCTGTTCGACCCCGTTTGTTTCGATAGTGCTAAGGCTTTTTTCGTTGTTTTTGTTATTCATGATCTGCTCCGATCATAAAGGCGCGTCCATCGTGCGTGGGCGTCACCTGTGTTGGCTAAGGGGTTGGCAGCCCTTCCGGCATTGCGGATAAGTGTTCATGACAGGCCAGCCATTGGCCTTGTTGTTCTTGGCCAGACGCTTGTTTCTTGAAAACAATCGTCTCGCGCTCCTGGCTGAAGTGTTGCTCCCCTTGCATGCGCAGCTCGGTGGCCACGTCATGGATGAAAATCGCCACGTCACCCTGCAGGCTGACGAAGGCGTTGCTCGACGTGCACGAAAGCACTTCGAAGCCATCCTCGGCGCGCCAGCTGTCCCACAACGCCTGATAGGCATCGCGCGACAGCAGGGGCTGTTCGAGGGTGTAAAAAACAAAGCTGGCATCGGCGCTGAACGCGCCGAAGTAGGCTTCGCGATCGTTACGGGCAAAGGCGGACACCAGGTCGGCGGCCGCTTGCAGGACCTGATCACGTTCGTTCATGACCAATCCTTAGCGGTGGACGACGCCTGGCAGTACGCAGAGCATTTCGTACAGCAGGTTGGCGGCCAGCAGCGAGGTGTTACCCGTGGTGTCGTAAGCGGGCGAGACTTCTACCAGATCGCAACCGATCAGGTCGAGGCCTTGGCAGCCGCGAACGATTTCAATGGCTTGAATGGTGGTCAGGCCGCCGATTTCCGGGGTGCCGGTGCCAGGCGCCCAGGCCGGGTCGATGCCGTCGATGTCGAAGCTCAGGTACACCGGACCGCCGCCGACTTTCTCGCGAACTTCAGCCATCAACGGTTCCAGGGACTTGTGCCAGCACTCTTCGGCCTGGACCACGCGGAAGCCCTGGTTGCGGCTCCAGTTGAAGTCGTCAGCGGTGTAACCCTGGGCACGCAGACCGATTTGTACAACGCGGTCCGGATCGATCAGACCTTCTTCGACGGCGCGACGGAAGGTGGTGCCGTGGGCGATTTTCTCGCCGAACATGTGATCGTTCACATCGGCGTGGGCGTCGATGTGCACCAGGCCGACCTTGCCGTGCTTCTTGTGAATGGCACGCAGGATCGGCAGGGTGATGGTGTGGTCGCCGCCCAGGGTCAGCGGGATCACATCGTGTTCGAGGATGTTGTCGTAGGACTCTTCGATGATCCGTACGGCATCCAGCAGGTTGAAGGTGTTGATCGCCACGTCGCCGATGTCGGCAACCGACAGCGAGTCGAACGGAGCGGCGCCGGTGGCCATGTTGTACGGGCGGATCATCACCGATTCGGCGCGGATGTCACGCGGCCCGAAACGGGTGCCAGGGCGCAGGGACGTACCGATGTCCAGGGGCACGCCAACGAAGGCGGCGTCCAGGCCGGCAGCGGTAGGAACATGGGGGAGTCGCAGCATGGTGGCGATGCCGCCGAAGCGCGGCATTTCGTTGCCGCCCAGTGGTTGGTGAAGAATCTTGTCCACGGGTAGGGCCTCATCATCATTGTTTTATTTATGCAGGCACGCCGCTCTCGCAAGGCACAGGCACTGCTTTGGGCCGATTCTGCGAAATGTAGTGGCCGGGAAGAATCGCTACGGGCAAATACTTAGTTCAGATTTTTCTAAACTAATGGCGGCGGCGGCGATAGACTTGCGTCCAACTGCCGTACTTCTGTGGCGAGGGAGCTTGCTCCCGCTGGGCTGCGAAGCGGCCCCAAAACCATTCGCCCAGTTGTGTCAGACAGACCGCATCGTCAGGTTTTACGACTGCTGCGCAGCCGAGCGGGAGCAAGCTCCCTCGCCACACAAGCTACACGCACTAAGGTGCAACCGGAGTACCCCATGGCCAACGCTTTACCCGACCTGAAACTATTGCGCATCTTCGTCAGCGTGGTGCGGCACCAGGGATTCGCCAACGCCCAGCAAGAGCTCAACCTGTCTACGTCGGCCATCAGCACCTACATGAGTCAGCTTGAGTCGGCACTGGGGCTGGTGCTGTGCCATCGCGGTCGGGGTGGTTTCAGCCTGACCAGCAAGGGCGAGTTGTTCCATCAGGAAACTCTGCGCCTGCTGGGTGAACTTGAGGGGTTCGAACAGTACGCCGCCGCGCTCAAGGGCGAATTGCGCGGCACGCTGAACCTGGGGGTGATCGACTCCACCGTCAGCGACAAGGCCCTGCCGTTCGCCGAAGCCATCGGCGCCTACAGCCAGGAACACCCGGCGGTGCATTTGCATTTGTCGGTGATGAGTCCCTACGAACTGCAACTGGGTGTGCAGGACAACCGTCTCGATCTGGCCATCGGCGCATTTTCCACGCGCATGAGCGGTCTGGTGTACATGCCGCTGTACCGCGAACAGCACTGGCTGTATTGCAGCACGCGGCACCCGCTGTTCAACGAGCGGCGCATTCCCGAGCAGGTCATCACCCAGCAGCGCATGGTCGGTCGCGGTTACTGGAGTCAGGCCGAGCTTGCGCGCCATGGTTTCAAGCACAGCGCGGCGACGGTGGAGAGTATGGAGGCGCAATTGATTCTGGTGCTGTCCGGCGCCTACATCGGTTACTTGCCCGAGCACTACGCCCAGGCCTGGGCCGACAAGGGCGATCTGCGGGTGCTGTTGCCGGCCACTTTCGGCTATCAGGCGCCGTTCTCGATGATCGTGCGCCGGGGCCGCAGCCGCGAGCCGCTGATCCAGACCTTCCGCGATCTGCTCAAAGCACAGCTCAATCAGGCGTAAGAACATGTCCAGACCCCAATGTCCCCGCTGTCTGCGTCCGCAAAGCCATTGTCTTTGCCCGTTGATCCCCAGCCTCGACAGCCGCACCCGGGTGTTGCTGTTGCAGCATCCGAGTGAAGTCAACCATGCACTGAACACCGCGCGGCTGGCGGCGCTGGGGTTGAACAACGCTGAATTGATCGTGGGCGAGGTGTTCGAGGATTTGCCGGCGTTGTTGAATCAGCCGGGTTATCAGGCCCGCCTGTTGTTTCCCGGCGAGGATGCGCAGCCGATACAGGCCTACACCACCATAGACCCGCCGCTGCTGCTGGTGGTCCCCGACGGCACCTGGCGCAAGGCACGCAAGATGCTGCACCTCAATCCGCTGTTGGCGGCGCTGCCCAGGGTGACCCTGGCCGAGGGCGGCGTGTCCCGTTATCGGTTGCGCAAGGCACCGGGGCCGGGGGCGTTGTCGACGGTGGAGGCGATCGTGCAGGCGTTGCAGGTGCTGGAAGCGCCGGCGTCATTCGAACCGTTGCTGAAGCCGTTTGAGGCGTTGATCGAGGGGCAGATTGCGGCGATGGGCGAGGAGACTTACCAGAAGAATCATGGTGGATGAGCATTTGTGGCGAGGGAGCTTGCTCCCGCTCGGCTGCGCAGCAGTCGCAA
>DATMUG010000089.1:0-8505 GCA_035563915.1 Pseudomonas sp.
GTCCCTCAAAGGACGGGGCATTTTTCGTCCTGCGCCGCTGTAAAAGAGAAAACTTCCCACAATTCATGGCTTTAGGCCTTCTTCAAAAACGGCAACTTGCATGTAGAGAATGTCCAAGTCATGCATTTTGCACGAACCGCAGAAATTTACGTTTTTATAAGTTAATGATTTATAAGGAATTCTTTGTTGTCTCAAACTTGGCACAGCGTTCGCAATATCTCTGGTAACCCTGCTGAAAAGACATCCAGCAGAATTTCCAGAAAAACAGGAGTTACTCGTATGAAGAAGTTCGCTATCGCTGCCGTTACTGCTACCGCGCTGACCCTGACCATGGCCAATGTTGCGTTCGCACAGACTCAAGCCACTCAGGCGCCAATGACTCTGGCAGCCGGTGAAATGACCAAAGCCAAGGAAGCTACTTCCGATACCTGGATTACCACCAAAGTCAAAAGTGACCTGATGACCGAAAAAGGCATTCCGGGCAGCGACATCAAAGTTGAAACCAACAAAGGCGTCGTGTCCCTGTCGTCCACCACTGCGGTGACTGATTCTCAGAAAGCTACCGCCGTAGCGATCACCAAGAAAATCAAAGGCGTCAAAGCGGTCTCCGCTGACGGCCTGAAAGCCGACTAAGGCAAGGCTTCTCGCCTGGACTGGGAGAAGACGCGACAGGCGGGCTGTGCAATACGTCTGTCGCTTCTTAAGGAGTTCATGCGAACGGCCACAAGGATGTGGCCATTACAGGCCCCGGCATTCGTGTCGGGGCCTGTTCTGTTATGTGCGGTACAAATCACGTGGGAGCGGGCTTGCTCGCGAGGGCGGTTTGACAGTCACCATAGCTGTTAGCTGGCACACCGCCTTCGCGAGCAAACCCGCTCCCACATTTTGTTCTTTGTCAGTTTCAATTCCCGCGTTTACTGGTGATCTGCGTCAGGCGATTACCCTCGAACCGCAGGTACTGATACATCCCGTTGTTCGGCCCGTAAGTCCATTCCTCGACCGCAAATTCCTCCCGCCGATTGGCACTGCGCTTGTAGCCCAGCAGATCGCGGCTGAGCGGTTCACCGCATTTGTGCAGCACTTCGCTCGTACGGTCACCGACGCTGATCAATTGGCTGCCACAGCGCAGCGTGTCCGCCGCGGACGCCTGGCTGGCGCCCATCGCCAACATCAGCGTCAGCAGCAGGTGTTTGCCCATCATTCGGCGTCCAGATGCAGGGGGGTAATGACCTTGCCGTCTTTTTCCGCTTCGCCCAACTGGGCATCGATGAAGTACACGCGATCGTCAGCCAGTTGGCCCTTGTCCACCAAATAATCCTTGATGCTGCTGGCGCGGTCCTGGCCCAGCTGACGCAACAGCACTTCGCTCGAACTCCAGAACTGGATCACGCCTTCGCGCATCTTCGCCGTGCGTTCTTCCTTGCCAAGGTCTTTCCATTCGGCCGGAGGTTGTGCCTTCAGACGTGTGCGGTAGATGCCTTCCAGCAGCGGGCCTTTTTCGTTGTCCGGCACGTCCAGCATGGAAGCCTGAGCCGGAACCTTGTCACCGCGGCGCTGGAGCATTTTGTAGTAGTTGTATTGGTACTCACGCTCCAGGCGCTGCTCGGCAATCAACGGACCGTCGCTGCTCTTGGCGGCAGTGCCTTCGATTTCCAGGCGCAGGGCCGGGCGCTCCTTGAGGGCCTTGGACAACTTGACCAGGGCGGCTTCGGCGTCCTTGTTCAGTTCGCTTGAACCCGGTGCAAACGCCACGGTGCCCAGATCTTCCGAGCCGCCGCCGGCCACCAGGCCACCAATCAGTTTGAACGGTGCGGCAGCCGCCTTGACGATCAGGTTGCGCAGGGTCTGCCAGACAATCGGCATGACGCTGAATTGCGGGTTGTTCAAGTCGCCGGACACCGGCAGTTCGATGGAAATCTTGCCGTCGACATCCTTGAGCAAGGCAATCGCCAGTTTCAGCGGCAGACTCACCGCGTCGGGACTGTCGACTTTTTCACCCAGTTGCAGCTGCTCTACGACCACCTTGTTTTCGGCCTGGAGCTGGCCCTTGGTGATCTTGTAATGCAGGTCGAGATTGAGCCGGCCCTTGCGGATGCGATAGCCGGCGAACTTGCCGGAGTAGGGCGTCAGGGTGGTCAGTTCCACCCGCTTGAAGCTGGTGGCGATGTCGAGGCTGGCCATCGGGTCGAACGGGTTGACCGAGCCTTTGATGGTTACGGGCGCATAGCGATCAACCTTGCCCTTGACGTCGACGCTGGCCGGCTTGGCCTGACGACTGTCAATCGTGCCGATCTGCCCGTTGAGCTCCTGAACGGCGGTGGCGAAGTTCGGGGTCAGGCTGAAGTCGGCGAAGTTGGCCGAACCGTCATTGATGGCGATGCCGCCGATGTGGATGGCCAACGGTTTTTCTTTGCTCGCAGGCTTGGCAGCGGCCGGCTTGGCCCCGGAATCCGCCGGTTGCGGGATCAGCAGGTCATCGATGTTGGTGGTGCGATCATCGTTGATCATGAACCGCGCATAGGGTTGAAACAGGTTGATCTTGTCGATCGACAGGCTGTCACCGTGCTGATAATTCAGGCCATCGACCACCACTTGCTGCCACTTAAGGAAGTCGCGTGTTTTCAGGGTGTCGAGGGTGTGTAACTGATCGATCTGGGCGCGGCCGGTGACGCTCAGGGCCAGTGGCTCGGTGCTCTTGAGGTTGACCGCCAGATCGCTGCCGAGCATGCCGCTGCGCAATTCCAGACGGATGAACGGGTTGATGTAGGACTGGGCGACACGCAAGTCAATGTCGCTGGTCTTGACGTTGAGCCTGGCGGTGACCGGTGCGAGATTGACTTCGCCTTCGGCCAGCAGCTTGCCCTGTTTGCCCACGCCGGTGTCGAGTTTGAGCTGGAAGGGTGAGCCATTGAGGCTGTCGAATTTCTGCAGGTCGAGATTCAGCGGGCCCAGTTCCAGGGCCACGGCAGGTTGCGCTTTGCGGTCGGCCAGGTGCACCTGGTAATTGCGCAGTTGCACGTCGTTGAGCAGTACCTGCCAGGGTTTGGCGGCGGGTGCCGGTTCAGGTTTGGGTGAATCTGCCGCCGCCGGAGTGCTGGCAGGTTCGGCCTTGGCCTTTGCCGCGGGTTTGGAAGGCTGGCTGGCGAACAGCTTCTGCCAGTCGAGTTGGCCGTCGGCTTCCAGGGCTGCCCAGGTTTCCAGTTTATTGCTGCGGATCTTACCCACGACGACTTGCTGCTTCGCCAGATCGATGGTGGTTTCGCTGACGTCCAGCCGCTCGAGTTTCACCAATGGCCGACCGTCAGGGGCCTTGATGGCGAACGGGGCAATGGTGGCCGAGACATTGCTCAGTAGCAGTTCGGTTTCCTTGGACAGGTTGAGCTTGTACTTGGTGCTCAGGCTGATGACACCGTTTTCGAGTACCAGTGGCACCGAGTCGCGTACATAGGGCCAGAAGGCTTTCATCTTGCCTTCGGTGAGTTTCAGCGTGCCTTCGGAGGCGAGCGGGATGAGGCTGAAATTACCGGTCCAGTCGATCTGTCCACCGTTGGGGCCGATGGCCGACAGGGTCATGTCGGCGCTGTCTTCGGGAAGGGTGCTGAGGTTCTTCAGTTCGAAGTCGAGTTTGTCGTAGAGAAATTCGATGGGTTCGCTGGGGCGTTCATCCAGAAAATGCACGGCGCCGCCCGCCAGCTTGATGCTGTCTATGCGCAGCGGGAACGGCTTGGCATCGGGATCGGCGGGGGTCGGTTCGCTGGGGGGGAGTTTGAACAGGCCAAGGAGGTTGAGCTTGCCGTCCTTGCCAAAGAGCACCTCGGTTTTGGATTTCTCCAGTTCGATTTGCGACAGATGCAGCGTTTTGGTCCAGAGGCTGTCGAGGCTCAGGTCGGCATACAAGCGATCGAAACCGATCTGTTCCTTGCCGGGTTCACCGATGTTCAGGCCCCAAAGGGTCACTTCAAGGCTGAACGGGTTGAGTTCGATTCGCTGTAGCGAGGCGGGCGTCGTGGCGTAATTGGCCAGTTGCTGATTGGCGATGCGCAAGGCAACGCCCGGCAAGATCAGAAAGCCCAGCAAGCTGTAAAGGGCCAGTGCAGTCAACAAGGCGCCAACGGCGCGAATCAATCCTTTGTACATGCGTGGCTTCATCTGTCTGAATCGGAGTGCCTTGGAGTATGGCACGCGTTTGCGGTTCCGAAACAATCGCCCCGTTCAGGAATTTTCAGATTTGTCTGACCCAGATCAAAGCTGCAGGATCAGGGTTTTCAGCGGAGGCTGCTGGTCCATTGACGGGAAGTCGCCACTCGGGTTCATCACTGTCCACTCCCGCACGGGCCGGCCGGCTTTCTCTGCGCAGCGCAATACCTGTTCGCGCCAATCGTCCATGCTGACCTTTGCCAGATTGTTGCAGCAAATCAGCACGCCGTTGTCGGCAGTGGTCAGCAACGCCGGTTTCAGCAGGCTCTGGTAGTCGCGCAACAAGTCGACGGTACCGAACGCACTCTTGGCCCATGCGGGAGGGTCGAGCAGCACCAGGTCGTACTGACGCTGTTCCAGGCGCTGATAGCTCGGCAGTTTTTGCCCACGACGCTGACTGATCGGCAGACCGGCCAGTTGGCGGATCGCGGGGAAATAGTCGGACTGGATGAATTTCATGGTTGGCAACTGCGGGTTGAGCTGACCGTTTTCACGACCGACCGCCAGGTTGCCTTCGGCGAAGTCCAGGTTGCACACCTCCCTGGCGCCACCGGCAGCGGCACTGAGGCCGACACCACAGGTGTAGGCAAACAGGTTGAGCACACTTTTGTTCTGGCTGTGCGCCTTGACCCAGCCGCGGGTGTTGCGCAGGTCGAGGAACAGCAGCGGATCCTGCCCAGCGTGGCGGCCACGTACCCGGTAGTTGAGGCCCCATTCGTGGCCGATCAGGTCCTGCAGGGCGGCTTCATCGGCGCGGTAGACGCGGTCTTCTCGGTCGATGCGCGAGTTGCCACCGGATCGGTCGTTGTAGACCAACAGGCTGTCAAAGCCCAAGTGCTGATTGACGATGTCGTGCAGTTGCAGCAGCGCATCGCGTTCCAGCGTCTGGTGAAAGCTCTGCACCATCAATTGCGGGCCGTAGCGGTCAATGGTCAGGCCCCCGGCGCCTTCCTGGCTCCCGTGGAACAGGCGATAGCAGTCGGTGCCCTGGCCGTGCAGTTCGGCCAACAGGTCCTGGCGACGTTCGAGGGCGGCGCGCAGCGCCTGATTCAAGGAAGACATGCTGGGCGCCTTGCTGAAGGGAATTGGGCGCGGGAGTTTAGCAGCATTGCACCTGTGGCGAGGGAGCTTGCTCCCGCTGGGCTGCGAAGCAGTCCCAAATTCTCAAATTCATTCGAAAATGTTGCGAGCGCTTCGCACTCGAGCGGGAGCAAGCTCCCTCGCCACAAATTATCGTCAGCTCAACAACCCCATCCGCCGTTTTGCCCGCTGCACCGAACCGTTACGCACCGCCCAACGCAGCATTGGCGCGCTGCGGTTGACGCTGGCGCGGATCAGCTTGCGTTGCAGCGGGCCCTGACTGACGCCGAGCATGTCACTGGCCCAGTCTGGCAGCAGATCGATGCCGGCTTGCATCATCAGTCCGCCGAAAGGCTTTGCCAGACGGCTCGGGGAGGGAGCGTTCAATAACAGCCTCAGCACTTCGCGACTGCGCTCGTCACACAGCAGTTGCGGCCTGATGCGCTCGAGGTAGTCGCCCACTTCCTGCCGGGAGCGGGGAACGCCGCGGGCCCCCAGGCGCTCAGCGACCAGTGCGATTTCCGCGTAATAGCGGTCCTGGTCGGCAGGAGACAAATCCGGGTTGCGATAGCGCAGATGCGCGGCGAGAAAGTTGCTGACTTCGGCCACATGCACCCAGGTCAGCAGATCGGGATCGCTGGCGGCGTAAGGCCGGCCATCGGGCGCGGTTCCGGTAATCTGCAGGTGAATGGTGCGCACTTTCTCGATCAGCCAATCGGCATCCTGACGCGAACCGAAGGTGGTGCCGGAAATGAACTGACCGGTGCGGCGCAAGCGGCCGAGCATGTCCTCGCGGAAGTTCGAATGGTCCCATACGCCGGCCAGGGCCAAGGGGTGCAGGGCTTGCAGCATCAGGGCGCTGATACCGCCGATGAGCATGCTGCTGAAGTCGCCATGCACCTGCCAACTGATCGAGTCAGGCCCGAACAGGCCGGGGTCGCCCTTGGGATTTTCCAGGTCCAGCTTGCCGAGGGACAGGCCGGTCAGGCTCATGATTTGGGTTTCGATGCGACTGCGGATGAATTCCATGGTGTCCCGGTGATTTTCTGTAAGAGCTGCCGAAGGCTGCGATCTTTTGATCCTGAAAAGCAAGGTCAAAAGATCGCAGCCTTCGGCCGCTCCTACAAAAGGTGGCAGTGCGTTATTGGTTCAGACGCTTATCGATCAGGCCCTGCACCACGCTCGGGTCGGCCAGGGTCGAAGTATCCCCCAGGCTGTCCAGTTCGTTGCAGGCGATCTTGCGCAGGATGCGCCGCATGATCTTGCCGGAACGGGTTTTCGGCAAGGCCGGCGCCCACTGGATCAGGTCCGGTTTGGCAAAACTGCCGATCTCCTTGCTGACCAGTGCCAGCAGATCTTTCTTCAATTCCTCGTTGGTCTCCACGCCGTTCATCGGGGTGACAAAGGCATAAATGCCCTGGCCCTTGACGTCATGGGGGTAACCGACGACGGCGGCTTCGGCGACTTTATCGTGCAGCACCAGGGCGCTTTCCACTTCGGCGGTGCCGATGCGGTGCCCGGACACATTGATCACATCGTCGATGCGCCCGGTGATCCAGTAATCACCATCCTCGTCGCGGCGGGCGCCATCACCGGTGAAGTAGTAGCCGGGGTAGGGCTTGAAATAGGTGTCGACCATCCGTTGCGGATCACCATAGACCGTGCGGATCTGCGCCGGCCAACTGGACTTGATCGCCAAAACGCCGCTGCCGGCGCCTTTGATTTCCTTGCCCTGATCGTCGAGCAGCACCGGCTGCACACCAAACATCGGTTGTGTGGCGCAGCCGGGTTTGATCCGTTGGGCGCTGACCAGGGGGCTGAGCATGATGCCGCCGGTTTCGGTCTGCCACCAGGTATCGACAATCGGGCAACGCTCTTCGCCGACCGTGTGGAAGTACCACTCCCAGGCTTCCGGGTTGATCGGTTCTCCGACAGTGCCCAGCAGCCTGACGCTGGCGCGGGAGGTTTGCTTCAGCGGTTCGGGACCTTCGCGCATCAGGGCGCGCAGGGCGGTCGGGGCGGTGTAGAAAATGTTGACCTTGTGCTTGTCGATGACTTGCCAGAAGCGGGACACACTCGGGTAGCTTGGCACGCCTTCGAAGATCAGGGTCGTGGCGCCATTGGCCAACGGGCCATAGACGATGTAGCTGTGACCGGTGACCCAGCCGACATCGGCGGTGCACCAGAAAACTTCGCCGTCGCGGTAGTCCAGCACGTATTTGAAGGTCATCGCCGCTTGCAACAGGTAACCGGCGGTGGTGTGCAGCACGCCTTTGGGTTTACCGGTGCTTCCGGAGGTGTAGAGGATGAAGAGCGGATCTTCGGCATCCATTGGCTCGGGCGGGCAGTCGTCGCTGACATCGCGCAATGCCTGGTGGTACCAGATGTCCCGTCCCTCGACCCAGTTCACTTGATTGCGGGTGCGCTCGACCACGACCACGGTGCTGACGTTCGGGCAACTTTGCAGGGCCTTGTCGACGTTCTGTTTCAACGGCACGAATTTGCCGCCCCGCACGCCTTCATCGGCAGTGATCACGGTTCGGCAATCGGCATCGAGAATGCGGTCGCGCAGGGAGTCCGGGGAGAAGCCGCCGAACACCACCGAATGCACGGCACCGATGCGCGAGCAGGCGAGCATGGCGTAGGCCGCTTCGGGGATCATCGGCATGTAGATGCACACGCGGTCGCCTTTTTTCACGCCACGGCTTTTGAGCACGTTGGCCAGGCGGCAGACGTTGTGATGGAGTTGTTTGTAGGTAATCCGGGTGGAGTCGGCGGGATCGTCGCCTTCCCAGATGATCGCGACTTGATCGCCGCGTTGTTTCAGGTGCCGGTCAATGCAGTTGTAGCTGACATTCAATTTGGCCCCGGCAAACCAGCTGGCTTCTCCGGTTTTCAGGTCATAGCGCTGGACGGTATCCCAGGGAGAGATCCAGTCGAGAAAGCGCGTGGCCTGTTCGGCCCAGAATTGGCTTGGGTGTTCGATGGATTCGCGGTACAGGCGGTGGTAGTCGTCTTGACTCAGTTGTGCAGCCCGGCGGACGGCATCGGCTTTGGGGAACGTGCTGATATCGAACATGACGGTTCCTTATTCTTGTTGTTGGCAACAAGTCATAAAGATGCGCCGAGTGCCCAGTGCGTTCAAGTCATACACAAAACAACTGTGGGAGCGGGCTTGCTCGCGAAAGCGTCATCTCAGTCGATCTATTTACCGACTGAGATGACGCT
>DATMUG010000090.1:0-19073 GCA_035563915.1 Pseudomonas sp.
GGGGAGCCTCGGCTCCCCTTTGTGCTGTCTGGCGTTTGTGAAAAGTGGTCGATGATCCCTGCAGGAGCTGTGTAGGAGCTGTCGAGTGCAACGAGGCTGCGATCTTTTGATTTGCAAGATCAAAAGCAAAATCAAAAGATCGCAGCCTTCGGCAGCTCCTACGGTTTCGCTTTAAGCTCCTCGATACTGATCTCCCGCATGCGGAATTTCTGGATCTTGCCGGTCACGGTCATCGGGAATTCATCCACGAACTTAAAGTAACGCGGCGTCTTGAAGTGCGCGATGCGCTCCTTGCACCAGGCTTGCAGCTCCTGCTCGGTGGCGCTGTGGCCGGGGTGGAATTTGATCCAGGCCACAATCTCTTCGCCGTAGCGCGAGCACGGAATACCGATCACCTGCACATCGGCCACGGCCGGATGGGTAAAGAAGAATTCTTCCAGCTCCCGCGGGTAAATGTTCTCGCCGCCACGGATGATCATGTCCTTATTACGTCCGGCGATGCACACATACCCCTCATCGTTCATGCTCGCCAGGTCACCGGTGTGCATCCAGCCCGCCTGATCAATGGCTTCGGCGGTACCCTGCGGGTTGTTCCAGTAACCGAGCATCACACTGTAGCCACGGGTGCAGAGTTCGCCGATGGTGCCACGGGGCACCGGGTTACCCGCCTCGTCGATGATCTTGCTTTCCAGTTGCGGCTGGGTGCGCCCAACCGTGGTAACGCGCAACTCCAGATCATCTGATGGACCGGTCTGCAACGACACCGGGCTGGTTTCCGTCATGCCATAGGCGATCTGCACTTCGCTCATGTGCATTTCATTAATGACCCGGCGCATCACCTCGATCGGGCAGGTCGCGCCGGCCATGATGCCGGTGCGCAAACTCGACAGGTCGAATTCGGCGCGTTGCGGCTGATCGAGCATGGCGATGAACATGGTCGGCACGCCATAGAGTGCCGTGGCCTTTTCTTCGGCGACGGCATTCAGGGTCAGCAGCGGATCGAACGCATCGTTGGGATAAATCATGGTGCTGCCGTGGGTGATGCAACCCAGGTTGCCCATGACCATGCCGAAGCAGTGGTACAGCGGCACCGGGATCACCAGGCGATCAGCGGCGCTCAGGCCGAGACTTTCACCGACCATGTAACCGTTGTTGAGAATGTTGTAGTGACTGAGGGTCGCGCCCTTGGGGAAACCGGTGGTGCCGGAGGTGTACTGAATGTTCACCGCCTGATCGAAATGCAGGCTGCCCTGACGTTCGCGCAATTGCTCGACCGACACGCTGGCGGCCAGATCAGCCAGTTGCGACCACGGCAGGAAGCCGCCTGGCGGTTGCGCATCCAGACTGATGACACCCCGCAGGTCGGGCAGGCGCTCGCTCTGCAACTTGCCGATGGCGTGCTCGGCCAGCTCCGGTGCCAGACCTTGCAACATGGCGTGGTAGTTGGACGTCTTGAAGGCCCCGGCACACACCAGCCACTGGCAGCCCGATTGCTTCAACACGTATTCGAGTTCGGAACTGCGGTAAGCCGGATTGATGTTGACCAGGATTACGCCGATTTTCGCGGTGGCGATCTGGGTGATGCACCACTGGGCGCAGTTCGGGGCCCAGATGCCAAGCCGATCACCGGTCTGCATGCCCAACGCCAGCAGGGCCCGCGCCTGCAAGTCTGCAGCCTCTGACAGCTGCCGCCAGGAGTAGCGCAGCTGTTGATGACGAACCACCAGCGCCTCCCTCTCGGCGTACTGCGCGACCGTGTTATCGAACGCCTGGCCGATGGTCATCGCCAGCAAGGCTTTGTCCTGGGAACCACGGGTGTAGCTGCGCTGCGGAATTGCACTGGGTTGATCCATGACGACCCCTATTGTCTTTTTTGTAGGAGCGAAGCTTGTGTGGCGAGGGAGCTTGCTCCCGTCTGGCTGCGCAGCAGTCGTGAAATCATAAATGAGGTGCAATCAGGCCTATCCTCATCTGTCGATTTGCGACCGCTTCGCGCTCGATCGGGAGCAAGCTCCCTCGCCACAGATAGCGACGCTGGTCTTTCAGAACTGCCTCTACTCTCGCTCAAGTTGACGTTAACGTAAAGGGTGATTGACAGCCATTCGTCACAGGCTTACGTTAACGTAAAGGTGAGAGCTGAATCACTGCCCTCCCCACCCGACAAAAAAGCCAAAAGGTGACCCATGAACTACCCATCCCTGAATTTTGCCCTCGGTGAAACCATCGACATGCTGCGCGATCAGGTTCAGTCCTTTGTCGCCAAAGAGATCGCTCCCCGCGCCGCTCAGATCGACAGCGACAACCTGTTCCCCGCTGACCTGTGGCGCAAATTCGGCGACATGGGCCTGCTGGGCATCACCGTACCGGAAGAGTACGGCGGCGCCGGCCTGGGTTACCTGGCTCACGTCGTGGCCATGGAAGAAATCAGCCGTGGCTCGGCCTCGGTCGCCCTGTCCTACGGCGCGCACTCCAACCTCTGCGTCAACCAGATCAACCGCAACGGCAACCACGAGCAGAAATCCAAATACTTGCCGAAACTGATCAGCGGCGAACACATTGGTGCCTTGGCCATGAGCGAGCCGAACGCCGGCTCCGACGTGGTTTCGATGAAATTGCGGGCTGACAAACGCGGCGACAAATATGTGCTGAACGGCAGCAAGACCTGGATTACCAACGGTCCGGATGCCAACACCTATGTGATCTACGCCAAGACCGACCTGGAAAAGGGCCCACACGGCATCACCGCGTTCATCGTCGAGCGTGACTGGAAAGGCTTCAGCCGCAGCAACAAGTTCGACAAGCTGGGCATGCGCGGCTCCAACACCTGCGAGCTGTTCTTCGATGACGTCGAAGTGCCGGAAGAAAACATCCTCGGCGCGCTCAACGGTGGCGTGAAAGTGCTGATGAGTGGCCTCGACTACGAGCGCGTCGTGCTCTCGGGCGGCCCGACCGGGATCATGCAGGCCTGCATGGACCTGATCGTGCCGTACATCCACGACCGCAAGCAGTTCGGCCAAAGCATCGGCGAATTCCAGCTGATCCAGGGCAAGGTCGCCGACATGTACACCCAACTCAACGCCAGTCGCGCCTACCTGTACGCCGTAGCGGCAGCCTGCGAGCGCGGCGAAACCACCCGCAAGGACGCCGCCGGCGTGATCCTCTACAGCGCCGAGCGCGCCACGCAAATGGCCCTCGACGCCATCCAGATTCTCGGCGGCAACGGTTACATCAACGAATTCCCCGCCGGTCGTCTGCTGCGTGACGCCAAGCTGTACGAAATCGGCGCCGGCACCAGTGAGATCCGTCGCATGCTGATCGGTCGCGAACTGTTCAACGAAACCCGCTAAACGGAGCTGCCCATGGCCACCCTGCATACCCAGCTCAACCCCCGTTCAGCGGAGTTCGCCGTCAACAGCGCGGCGATGCTCAAACAGGTCGACGCCCTGCACACCCTGCTCGCTCAGGTGCAGCAGGGTGGCGGTCCGAAAGCGCAAGAACGCCACACCTCGCGGGGCAAGTTGCTGCCCCGCGAGCGCATCAATCGCTTGCTCGATCCGGGTTCGCCGTTTCTGGAAATGAGCCAGCTGGCAGCCTACGAGGTGTACGGCGAAGACGTACCCGCCGCCGGTGTGATTGCCGGGATTGGCCGCGTGGAAGGCATCGAATGCATGATCGTCGCCAACGATGCCACGGTAAAAGGCGGTTCGTACTACCCGCTGACCGTGAAAAAGCACCTGCGCGCCCAGACCATCGCCCAGCAGAACCGCTTGCCGTGCATCTATCTGGTGGACTCCGGCGGCGCCAACCTGCCGCGCCAGGATGAGGTGTTCCCCGACCGTGAGCACTTTGGCCGGATCTTTTTCAACCAGGCCAATATGAGCGCCATGGGCATCCCGCAGATCGCCGTGGTCATGGGCTCCTGCACCGCCGGGGGCGCTTATGTGCCGGCGATGGCCGACGAAACGATCATGGTCCGCGAGCAAGCGACGATTTTCCTCGCCGGCCCGCCGCTGGTGAAAGCCGCGACCGGTGAAGTGGTCAGCGCTGAAGATCTGGGGGGTGCCGACGTGCACTGCAAGATTTCCGGGGTCGCCGACCACTATGCCGAGAGCGACGAACACGCTCTGGCCCTGGCTCGCCGCAGCGTTGCCAACCTCAACTGGCAGAAACTGGGCGAGGTTCAGCAACGCACGCCCATCGCTCCGCTCTACAGCAGCGACGAGTTGTACGGCGTGGTTCCGGCCGATGCCAAGCAACCGTTCGACGTGCGTGAAGTGATTGCGCGACTGGTGGACGGTTCGGTGTTCGATGAGTTCAAGGCACTGTTCGGTACCACTCTGGTCTGCGGCTTTGCCTACCTGCACGGTTACCCGATCGCGATCCTCGCCAACAACGGCATCCTCTTCGCCGAAGCCGCGCAGAAAGGCGCGCACTTCATCGAACTGGCCTGCCAGCGCGGCATCCCGTTGCTGTTTCTGCAAAACATCACCGGTTTCATGGTCGGCCAGAAATACGAGGCCGGCGGCATCGCCAAGCACGGTGCGAAGCTGGTGACCGCCGTCGCCTGCGCCAAGGTGCCGAAATTCACCGTGATCATCGGCGGCAGTTTCGGCGCTGGTAACTACGGCATGTGCGGCAGGGCCTACGATCCGCGTTTTCTTTGGATGTGGCCGAATGCGCGCATCGGCGTGATGGGCGCCGAACAGGCCGCCGGCGTGTTGGTGCAGGTCAAGCGCGAGCAGGCCGAGCGCAGTGGCCAGGGCTTCAGCGCCGAGCAGGAAGCGCAAATCAAGCAACCGATCCTCGACCAGTACGAAGAACAGGGCCATCCCTACTACTCCAGCGCTCGCTTGTGGGACGACGGCGTCATTGACCCGGCGCAGACCCGCGATGTCCTGGGCCTGGCCTTGTCGGCGTCGCTGAACGCGCCAATCGAACCGAGCCGCTTCGGCGTGTTCCGGATGTGATTTTTTGTGGGAGCGGGCTTGCTCGCGAAGGCGTCGGCACATTCAACATCAATGTGACAGATACACCGCTTTCGCGAGCAAGCCCGCTCCCACAAAGACCGTGGAGAACGGAAGAAAATGAGCGACTTCAACACCCTCGAACTGCTGAGCGATCCACGGGGCTTTGCGACCCTTTGGCTCAGCCGCGAAGAAAAGAACAACGCGTTCAACGCCGAAATGATCCGCGAATTGATCCTGGCGCTGGACCAGGTGGCCAGCGATCCGAACCTGCGCTTTTTGCTGGTGCGCGGTCGCGGCAAGCATTTCAGCGCCGGCGCTGACCTGGCGTGGATGCAGCAATCGGCCGAACTCGATTACCAGACCAACCTCGACGACGCCCGGGAACTGGCTGAACTGATGTACAACCTGGCCAAACTGAAGATCCCGACCCTGGCCGTGGTGCAAGGCGCGGCCTTCGGCGGGGCGCTGGGCCTGATCAGTTGCTGCGACATGGCTATCGGTGCCGATGACGCGCAATTCTGTCTGTCGGAAGTGCGTATCGGCCTGGCGCCGGCGGTGATCAGCCCGTTCGTGGTGCAAGCCATGGGCGAGCGCGCCACCCGCCGCTATGCCTTGACCGCCGAACGCTTCAGCGGGCAACGGGCGCGGGAACTGGGGTTGCTCTCGGAAAGCTATCCCTTGGCCGATCTGGAGCAGAAGCTTGAACAGTGGATCGACAACCTGCTGCTCAATAGCCCGGCGGCCATGCGCGTCAGCAAGGACTTGTTGCGTGAAGTCGGCGACGGCTCGCTGCTCCCGGCCCTGCGCCGCTACACCGAAAACGCCATCGCCCGCATCCGCGTCAGCCCCGAAGGCCAGGAAGGTCTGCGTGCCTTCCTGCAAAAACGTCCGCCGAGCTGGCAGGCCAACAACACCACCAAGGAGTCGCGTTGATGAGCGCCCCCGTCCTCACTACCCTGCTGGTGGCCAACCGCGGCGAAATCGCTTGCCGCGTGATGCGCACCGCCAAGTCCCTGGGCATGACCACCGTGGCCGTGCACAGCGCCACCGACCGTGATGCCCGCCACAGCCGCGAAGCCGATATCCGCGTTGACCTGGGCGGCAGCAAAGCGGCCGACAGCTACCTGCAGATCGACAAGTTGATTGCCGCCGCCAAGGCCAGCGGCGCTCAGGCGATTCACCCCGGTTATGGCTTTCTGTCGGAGAACGCCGGATTCGCCCGCGCGATCGAAGCCGCCGGCCTGATTTTCCTCGGCCCGCCCGCCTCGGCCATCGACGCCATGGGCAGCAAATCCGCGGCCAAGGCCCTGATGGAAACCGCCGGTGTGCCGCTGGTGCCGGGTTACCACGGCGAAGCCCAGGACCTCGATACCTTCCGCGATGCCTGCGAACGCATCGGTTACCCGGTCCTGCTCAAGGCCACGGCCGGTGGCGGCGGTAAAGGCATGAAGGTGGTCGAGGACGTCAGCCAGCTGGCCGAAGCACTGGCCTCGGCCCAGCGTGAAGCCCTGTCGTCGTTCGGCGATTCTCGGATGCTGGTGGAGAAATACCTGCTCAAGCCGCGCCACGTGGAAATCCAGGTGTTCGCCGACCGACACGGCAATTGCCTGTACCTCAACGAACGCGATTGCTCGATTCAGCGCCGGCACCAGAAAGTCGTCGAAGAAGCACCCGCCCCGGGCCTGAGCCCGGAACTGCGCAGGGCCATGGGCGAAGCGGCTGTGCGTTCGGCGCAGGCCATCGGCTATGTCGGTGCCGGCACCGTGGAGTTCCTGCTGGACGCCCGTGGCGAGTTCTTCTTCATGGAGATGAACACCCGCCTGCAAGTTGAACATCCGGTCACCGAAGCCATCACCGGTCTGGATCTGGTGGCCTGGCAGATTCGCGTGGCCCGTGGCGAAGTGCTGCCGATGACGCAGGATCAGGTGCCGCTGGTCGGCCATGCCATCGAAGTACGGCTGTATGCCGAAGATCCGGGCAATGACTTCCTGCCAGCCACCGGTCGACTTGAGCTGTATCGCGAATCCGCGCCGGGTGCCGGTCGCCGGGTGGACAGCGGTGTCGAAGAAGGCGATGAGATTTCCCCCTTCTACGACCCGATGCTCGGCAAGCTGATTGCCTGGGGCGAGGACCGCGAGCAGGCCCGCTTGCGCCTGTTGAGCATGCTCGACGAGTTCGCCATTGGCGGTCTGAAGACCAACATCAACTTCCTGCGGCGGATCATTGCCCATCCGGCGTTCGCCGCCGCCGAACTGGACACCGGATTCATCCCGCGCTTCCAGGACCAGCTGCTGCCGGCCCCTGCGCCACTGAGCGATGAATTCTGGCAGGCCGCCGCTCAGGCCTTCGCCCAGAGCCAGCACAATGCGCCACGTGGCGATGACCCGAGTTCGCCGTGGGCAATTGGCAACGGTTTGCGTGCCGGCCTGCCCGCGCAAATCACCCTGCACCTGAGTTGCGAAGGCCAGGACCGCGCCTTGACCCTGGGCGCACCGGCTGCCCACAGCGGACAACTCAAGGGGGAACAGTTGCTGACCGAGCACGACGGCGTACGTCGCCAGCACCGGGCGATTCGTCGCGGTGACTTCTTGTACCTGCAATGGGACGGTGAACTGCGCCGCATCGAGTCCTACGACCCGATCAGCGCCGTTGAAGCCAGTCACAGCCATCACGGCGGGCTGACCGCCCCCATGAACGGCAGCATCGTGCGGGTGCTGGTGGAGGCCGGGCAAACGGTCGAAGCCGGGGCGCAACTGGTGGTGCTGGAAGCGATGAAGATGGAGCACAGCATTCGCGCGCCCCAGGCCGGAGTGATCAAGGCGCTGTATTGCCAGGAAGGCGAGATGGTCAGCGAAGGCAGTGCGCTGGTCGAGTTTGAAGAGGCGTGAAACGAAGAACGCCCCCCTGGGGCGTTCTGATCAGAACTTGGCAGTTGCCTGAACCACCACGCCGATGATTCGGCACTCATGGGTAAACAGGGCTTTGGGATAAGTCGGATTGAGCGGGACCAGGTAACGCTGCCCGCCCTCTTCGATCAACTTGCGAAAAACCGCCTCGCTGCTATCCGGCCACTGGGCGATCACCAGCTTTCCCGGCTCGGCTTCAATGTCCGGATCCACCAGAATCAACATGCCCTCGGCAATGCTGAGGCCGCTGGGTGCGGTCATGGCATCGCCTGCGACCGTCAGCCAGAAGGCCGCGCCACGGGCGTGATAGTCGGACAGCTCGAAGCGGTACTGCGCCCGCTCGCCATCACGCACTTCCCCGGTTTCCCGCCAGTCGCTGACCGGATAGCGGTAGTACGGGTTGTACTTCTGTGTCAGGGACATCCCGTCATCGGGCGTGCTCAAGGGTTCGCGAATGACCAGTGCCACTTCGAGAAAATCCATCCCCAGGGCTTTCAACACCCGGTTCATGTCGTCGAGGCCCGGCTCGCGGCGTTTATTGAGCCAGTGGCCGACACCGCCCTGAGACATCCCGAGGCGGTCGGCGAGCACTTCCTGAGTGACTTTGAGTTCACTCATCTTGGCCTTGACCAATTCAATCCATTTATCCATGCGCGGCACCATACGGGGTCGGTTCCCGCCAACAAAACACAAAATGTAGTATTTCAAACATCGTCACAAATACATAACGTACTAATATGAGCTCACGGATCTGAATCTATCACGGAGCTCGCCAATACCATGACCCATCTCGCCGACGATTTACCCAATATCCAGATCGACACCTCCCTGACCTCTCCCCAGGGTTGCGCCGCCGCCCAGCGCGCACTGGACTACTATCTGAAACCGGCCGTTACAGAAGAACCAAGTGAAGTACGTTTCTTTGATGTGAACCGCAATGTCAGTGGCGAAGAGGCATTGGTGCATGCCACAGACCTGATGCGCTGTGCGGCGGCCACGGCCTGCGAATCCGCCAGGCAATTGCAGGGTTCAAGCCGGGACCTGGCCTTTTCGGTTGTGCACATGATCGACATGGCCAAAGCCATGGTGGATCGCGCACTGGAGAGGTATCAGAACGTTTGAAGCGAAGGAACGAAAACAGAGGACTGGAAAGAATTTTCCAATCGCGCAGATGAAAACGTTTGACTTGCAAACGAGAATGATTATTATTGCAACAACTGGTCGCGAGATCAGTCGATGGACCAAGAGACCTTAGGTCGGACTCTTGGACTATCTCCTCATCAGGCTAATCACGGTTTTTGACCCGGCTTTTTGCCGGGTCTTTTTTTGCCAGTTTTCTGGCTTATGGCTTCAGGCTAATGAAGACTTTGGGTGCCGCAAATTCGATGGCGCGGATCATATCAAAAGATTTTTCGATGGCAAGACGGCCCCCCGAGCAGTGGGGCAAAGCAATGGAAAATAGCACTTGAGAATCAATCTCATACACTCTAAGCTGCGTCCGCGTCAGGGAAGACGCCCCCTCTTTCCCTCTGTAGACGCGAGCCTGCTCGCGAAGAACGCCAGAACAACGCGGGGATTCAGACAGCCCGCGTTATCGTTGACGCCCATCGCGAGTCAGCTCGCTCCTACCATGCTCACCTGCGTTTAATACACCGCAATGTGCGAGTCCGTTCTCGGCTCCGTGCCCCCGCACAACACTCCCGTCTCTGGATCCCGCAAGATGATTTGCCCTCGCCCGTAGCTGGTCCGATCACACGCGACCTCCACTCCGTGCCCACGTCGCGCAAGCGCCGCGGCCATGTCTCGTGAAGCATCCTGCTCAATCCCGACTTTCAGCCCACCCAGCCATTGCCAGCGCGGCGCGTCCAGGGCCGCTTGCGGGTTGAGCCCGAAATCCACCAGGTTCATCACCATCTGCACATGCCCTTGGGGTTGCATGTAGCCGCCCATCACGCCAAAAGGCCCCATCGCCACACCGTCTTTGCTGAGGAACCCCGGAATGATGGTGTGGAAGGTCTTTTTGCCCGGCACCAGACAATTGGCGTGCCCGGGATCAAGACTGAATTCCTCCCCACGGTTTTGCAGGGCGATACCGCTGTCGGGCAGGACAACGCCGGAACCGAAACCGTGATAGTTGCTCTGGATGAACGACACCATGTTGCCTTCGGCATCGGCGGTGGCCAGGTAGACCGTGCCGCTGGCATGGGGATCGCCCGGCTGCGGCGCCACTGCCCGCTCTCCGATTTGCGCCCGTCGATGGGCTGCGTAGTGGTCACTGAGCAAGTCTTCGACGGCGATCCGCATGTGCTCCGGATCCGTGATGTAGTGCAGGCCGTCGCAGTAGGCGAGCTTCATGGCCTCAAGCTGACGGTGCCAGGTCTGCTGGCTGTCGCGATGATCGAAGTCGAAGCCTTCCAGGATCTTCAACGTCATCAACGCCACCAGCCCCTGGCCACTCGGTGGAATCTCCCAGACATCGACCCCGCGGTAGTTGACCTTGATCGGCTCGACCCATTGTGCGCGGTAGTCCCGCAAATCACTGGCACGCAGATAACCCCCAGTGGCGCGCGAGTGCGCGTCCAGCCGCTGCGCCAGGTCGCCACGATAGAAGCTTTCACAAGCGCTGGCGGCCAGTTCACTCAGGGTTCGCGCCTGGGCGGGGTTGCGGAACATCTCACCGGCACGGGGCGCGCGGCCGTCGATCAAAAAGGTGTTGAACCAGCTTTCCAGCACCTCGCTACGGTCCGGGGTGAAATCCTCCAGCGCGGTCTGCCACTGCAACGCAACCACCGGTGACACCGGAAACCCGTCCCGCGCCAGACTGATCGCCGGTTGCAGCAAGTCGGCAAACGGCAATCGACCAAATCGCGAAGACAGCTCCGCCCAGGCCGACGGACAGCCTGGAACGGTCACCGGCGTCCAGCCGTGCAATGGCATCTTTTCGTGACCAGCAGCTTTTACCGCATCGATGCTCAAGGCTTGCGGCGCGGCGCCATTGGCGTTCAAACCGTGCAGTTTGTTTTGCGTCCAGACCAGCGCGAAAGCATCGCCACCGATACCGCAGCCGGTGGGCTCGACCACGGTCAGCGCCGCTGCGGTGGCGATGGCCGCATCGATGGCATTACCGCCGCGACGCATGATTTCGATCCCGGCTTCGGCGGCCAGCGGCTGCGAGGCGGCGACCATGCCGCGCTTGGCGAAGACACTTTGACGTTGTGAGGCGTAGGGGTACTCATGGGCAGAAAATTTGAACATGGCAGGGCTCACACATTTTTTTGACGGGTTCACAACACGCGGCTAAGAAACGCTCGGGTACGGGCATGGCTGGGCTGGCTGAAGATCTGCTCGGGCGGGCCCTGCTCGATCAGTTCGCCCTGATCGAGCACCACGACCCGGTCGGCCACTTCCCGGGCAAAGCCCATTTCGTGGGTGACCACGACCATGGTCATGCCCTCCTCGGCCAGCTCCTTCATCACTTGCAGCACTTCGCCCACCGTCTCCGGGTCAAGGGCGCTGGTGGGTTCATCGAACAGCATCGCCTGGGGTTTCATGGCCAAGGCCCGGGCGATGGCCACCCGCTGCTGTTGGCCGCCGGACAACATCGACGGGTAGTGATCGGCCTTTTCCGCCAGGCCGACGCGCTTGAGCAATGCCCGCGCCTGCTCCACTGCCGTTGCACGAGCCACGCCCAATACATGGATGGGCGCTTCGATGATGTTTTCCAGCGCGGTCATGTGCGGGAACAGATTGAAGCGCTGAAACACCATGCCGATATCCCGGCGCTGGCGGGCGATGTTGCGCTCCGAATCCCGGGCCAGGCTGCCATCGGCGCGGGTGCGATAGCCCATCGGCTGACCGGCGACACGGATCTGCCCGGACTGAATGTCCTCCAGCAGGTTGATGCAGCGGATGAAGGTGGTCTTGCCGGAGCCGGATGCACCGATCAGCACCACCACTTCACCACGTCGAACTTGCAGGGAAATGCCCTTGAGAATCTGCAGGTCACCGAACGACTTGTGAATGTCCAGCGCTTCGATGACCAGTTCTTCGCTCATGTGCGCCATCTCAACGCCCCCTCAACAGTTTCATGGTGTTGCGCCCGAACAGGCGACTGGCGGCCGGCGCCGGACGATCGGACTGACCGAAGCGCGCTTCGAGCCAACGCTGGAAAAAGCCCCAGAGCGTGGTCAGGAACAGGAAATAGATGGCCACCACCAGATACAGCTCGAACACACGGAAGGTCGCCGACGTCACCATTTGCGTACTGAGCAGCAGCTCCTGAACCCCGATGACGCTGACTAGCGTGGTGTTTTTCAGCATCACGTTGAACTCGTTGCCCAGTGGCGGCACGATCACCCGGAACGCCTGGGGCAGCACGATGCGCCGCATCAGCTTGGGAAAGGTCATGCCCAGGGAGCGTCCGGCTTCGTACTGGCCCTTGTCCACCGCCCCGATGCCAGCACGGATGATCTCCGCCATGTACGCGCCTTCATTGAGGCCCAGTGCGATGATCGCCGCCTGGATGTTACCGGGCACGACGATCCAGCCAAGGTCCAGGTCTTCAAAGCGAAAAATCCCGCCCGCCGCCAACGCCGTGTACAAAAACACGATCTGCACCAGCAGCGGCGTGCCGCGCATCAGCCAGACATAAAAGCGCACCGGGTATTGCAGCAGCGGGTTGCTCGACAGCTTCATCAGGGCCGCGATCAACCCCAACACGCAACCGAGCAACATCGCCGAAACGCTGATCAGGCACGTCAGCCAAAGCCCCGTCAGGTACACATCGCTGGGCTGTAACAGGTATTGCCAGAACACATCCCAATTGAAATTCATCCGGTTGGCCCTCAGTCCAGTTTGTCGCTGTCGACATGCCATTTACTGAGGAGCGCGGTGTAGCTGCCATCGGCGCGCATGCCTTGCAGGACTTCGGTCAACGCCACCGTCAGCTGTGGATCGCTCTTGCGCACGCCAAAACCGGTGAGGATGCGATTGAAGGCCGGCACCGCCGACTGGAACAGGTCCGGAGCCAGTTGCTGATAGTGGCCGGCGGACTCGACCGTGGTGCCGAAGGCGTCCACCTGATTGATGCGCAAGGCCTGGAAGGCATCGGCGTCGACGTTGTACACCACCAGTTTCATTGGCGCCTTGCCCGCCGCTTCGAGTTTTTCGTTTTCCTTGCCCAACAGCACGCGGATGGTCGAACCGTTGCTCACCGCCACCTTCAGACCCGACAGGTCTTCCAGGGTATTGACCCCCTTCGGATTGCCCTTGGGCACCACGATCGACTGGCTGGAATACATGAAGTTGACGATGTCGATCACTTCACGGCGCTCGGGTTTGTCGAACAGCTGATCGACGATCATGTCGCACTGTTGCGCCAGCAGTGCCGGGATCAATCCGGCAAAGGGCGAGATGCGCCATTCGACCTTCTTGTCCCCCAGGCGTTTGGCGATTGCTTCCCCCATGTCGACCTGCAGCCCGACCGGTTTCTGCTTCATGTCAAACGACACCAGCGGTGGCGAGTCCATGCCCGAGCAATAGACGATTTTCTCGCTCTTGCTCAGTCGCTCGGGTAACTCGGGGGCGGCGAGCGCCCATTGCGAACACAGACTCAGGGTGAACACGGCAACTAACGCGCAAGGCTTGTGCATGGCAAAACTCCAAGTGGTTGCAACGTAAATCCCTGTAGGAGCTGTCGAGTGCAACGAGGCTGCGATCTTTTGAATTTCAACGACCAGATCAAAAGATCGCAGCCTGCGGCAGCTACTACAGAGGGTGTGTGGTCAGGACTATTGGTGTGCTTCGAGAAACTGAATGAGCCGCGGGATGGTGCCTTCGATGTGCTCGCACACCACCGCCGCCGCTTTTTCCGGGTCGCCGGTACGCAGTGCCTCGACAATCGAGGCGTGCTCGTCCCGGGCGCTGCGGGGTTTGTCGGCGTGTTGCAGCCACAGGCGCATGTGCGGCTCGATCACCGAGTACAGCGCCGAAATCTGCCGCATCAGGCGCGGGCGCTCACTCAGGCTGCACAGGTATTCATGAAAGGCACGATGCCGGCTGACCCACTCGGCACCGTCCTCGCGGTAGTCATCCATCTCGTCGAGCAGGCGTTCCAGATGGCTGAAATGGCGCTCGGTCATCTTCGTCACGGCGACGCGAATGGCCAGGCCTTCCAGGGCGCTGCGCATCTCGAACACTTCACGCATTTCATCGACGTTCAGACCACGGACGATGGCGCCGCGATTGGGCCGCAGCGTGACCAGGCCGTCGGCATCCAGACGCCGGAACGCTTCGCGCACCGGCATGCGGCTCATGCCGATTTCCCCGGCGATGTCCTCGGCAATCAATCGCTCACCGGTGCGGTATCGGCCTTTGCAAATGGCTTCGAGCAGAAAGTTGTAAGCCTCTTCCTCGGCGGTCACCGGTTGGCGCTCGGTGTAGGCGGGAGCGAATTTCATCAGATGCACCTTTTGTATTTTTGTATCCAATTATCCATAAAGCCAAAAAAGCACTTTACATGCCAGATTTCAATCACGGCACGCAGGTAATTGATTGGATTGACTTAATCGAGAATCAGGCGGCATTGGCCTGGCAAGGAATGCCGGGCAGTAGCGGGTTGAAATGCCCCATGCTGTAACCCGCCCGCCACAAAAGGGTGCGAGGGGTAACACGGTCAATGGCTATGCTGTGACATGAATGTTGCGCCAGGCGTCGGGCGGCGGGGCCAATTCGCCAAAGGCAGGTGAACCGTTTTTTCTCCGCTGCCAGCCCCCTACCCATGCGTGTAAAGTAGCCGCCATAAAAATCCAATCAGGAACCCCAACCGTGGCCAAATCCTCCCTTGATATCACTGCCAACTTTGACAGCGGCAACATCCAGGTCATCGACCTCAGCGACCCGCTCAAACCACTGCTGGCGATCCGACCCGATACCAAGAGCAACCATTTCCAGTGGTTCCACTTCAAGGCCAGCGGTCTGCATGTCGGCCAGGAACACTGGTTCCGCCTGAACAATGCCAGCCAGTCCTCATACAACAAGGCCTGGGACGGTTACCAGGCCAGAGCCTCTTACGATCACGTCAACTGGTTCCAGGTCCCGACCATTTTCGAAGGCGACTGCCTGCGCTTCTGCCTTGAAGCCACGCAAACCCACGCCTGGTTCGCCTACTTCGAACCCTACAGCCGTGGCCGCCACGACTGGCTGATCGAGCAGGCGCTGACCAAGGCCGGCGCCGAACTGCTGGCCACTGGCAAGAGCGTCGAGGGCCGTGACATTCAGTTGCTGCGCAAAGGCACCGGCGCCGAAGGCCGGCGCAAGGTGTGGATCATTGCCCAGCAACACCCCGGCGAACACATGGCCGAGTGGTTCATGGAAGGCGTGATCGAACGTCTGGAGCGGCACGACGACCCGGTGCTGAACAAACTGCTGGAAAGCGCCGACCTGTACCTGGTGCCGAACATGAACCCCGATGGCGCGTTCCACGGTCATCTGCGCACCAACGCCATGGGCCAGGACCTGAATCGCGCCTGGCAGAACGCCAGCCCGGAAATCAGCCCGGAAGTCTTTTTCGTCCAGCAGCAGATGGAAAAGTACGGCGTGGACCTGTTCATCGACGCCCACGGCGACGAGGAAATCCCCCACGTCTTCACCGCCGCCTGCGAAGGCAACCCGGGCTACACGCCGCGGATCGCCAAACTCGAAGAGCAGTTCCGCAACCACCTCAAGCACACCACCAAGGAATTCCAGACCAAGTACGGCTACACCCGCGACGAGCCGGGCAAAGCCAACATGACCCTGGCCTGCAATGCCGTTGGCCAGAAATACGACTGCCTGTCCCTGACCCTGGAAATGCCCTTCAAGGATCACGACGACCACCCGAACCCGCTGACCGGCTGGTCGGGCAAGCGTTCGAAGCAGTTGGCCAAGGATGTGTTGACCACCGTGGCGGAGATGGTCGATAGCTTGCGTTGATCTATCACGGATGGCTGCATGTTCCGTGTGCAGCCACCTCCCCTGATTTCAAGGCACCACTGAACCTGTGGGAGCGGGCTTGCTCGCGAATGCGGTGTGCCCGTCGGCGTAGAGGTTGTCTGACACTGCGCATTCGCGAGCAAGCCCGCTCCCACAGGTTTTACTTTCTATCGATCAACCGCGATCCCTGCCCCGCAACATGCTGTCCAGCACCTCATCACGCCGCACCCAGCCGTGATACAGCGCCGCCGCCAGATGCAGCAACACCGTCAGAAACAGCAGATACGCCAGATATCCGTGCGCCTTGCGCAAGAACGCAAACACCTGCGCATTCGCCGCCACGATCGAAGGCAATTGCAGGGAACTGCTGAGCATCACCGGTTCCCCGGATGCGGAAATCATCGCCCAGCCCAGCAGCGGCAAAATCAGCATCAAGCCATAGAGCAAGAGATGGGACGCCTTGGCCGCCAGCACTTGCCAGCTCGGCAGGTCGGCTGGAAGCGGCGGTTGTTGCGTGGAAAAGCGCACGACCAGGCGCACGATCGCCAACAGCAGAATGGCAACGCCCAAAGGTTTGTGCAGGTTGATCAGCCATTCATGGCGTTCGGAGACGGAGGCGACCATGCCCGCGCCGATAAACAGCATGGCGATGATCATCAGCGCCATCAGCCAATGCAGCAGGCGCGCCAGGGGAGCGAAATGGTTGGGTTGGGTGCTCATTGCTGGGCCTCCTGTTTGGCGGCGGGCAATTGGCTGACTTCGCTGGTGCGACGCAGGTAGGAAGTGGCGTAGGCGGCTGAACGCGCGGCCAGCAACGGATCGTCTGAACCTTCGATGCCGGCCGGCAACACCAACGGGTCATAGTTGATGTCGCGGCACTCTCCGCTCAGTTGCGGCTGGACACTTTCCAGCACCAGGGTGCCGGCGTTGAGCACCTTGCGCCCTTCGGGCCAGGCCTTGCTGGCGTCGTTGACCGGATCGCCGGGGTTGGCCAGGGTGATCATCAGTTGCCAACGCAACGGGCCGGCGGCGATGCGCTGCACCAGGTCCTTCTCGAGGAAATCGCTCCCCTCAGGCGCGGTCGCCCCCGGCGCATCGACCGCCTGGGGCACCATGTTCCAGCGCACGGCCTGCTTTTGCCCGGCGGCGTTGACCAGGTAAAACGCGTTGACGCTGTTATAGGTCTCCGTCACGTAACTGGCCGAGGGTTTCGCGGTTTTCACCCAGGCCAGGAACGGCGCGGCTTCCGGGTGCGAACCGAAGAATGCCGGCACCGCCGCAGGGTCCGGCTTGCCAGTCGAGGGCAGCGGCGACTGCGCCTGCTGCAACTGATAGAACGCCTCGGGCGTGCCCACCGGGAACACCGGCATGCTGTTCATCCCGGTCCGCCATTGTTGGCCGTTGGCCTGGGTGAAGCGCAGCGCCATGCTGCGGATCGGAATGGCGTTATCCGGCGCGTAGGGATTGCCCGGCGGCAAAGCCAATCGGCCAACCACCGGCGTGCGCGCCTCGTTGAAGACCTGCGCGGTGGAATAACTGCGCGCCTCGCCACTGCTCTCGAAGTGACCGATCACGCACACGCCCTTGGCGTGATTGCGCCGAAATCCGGGATGCACGCCGTTGTTGGTTTCCAGCACGTTGATCAGTTTCTTCGGGGTCAATCGCTGTGGGTCGAGCGTGCCGTTGACGTAGGCAAAGGCCCCGGCCACGACGGCCACGACCACAGCGATGCCCGCCAGACGCACGATCAGACTGGCGGCACTCAAGGGTGGCGGTGATGATCGATCTACCATGAAAGACTCCAGGGCCTGCGGCCACAAGGTGAGAAGAATCAGGCAGACGAACCGCACAACGGTTTATTCCCTGGCGCGGTATTTATTTTTCCGAGACGGGAATAACCTCCCACGCCAAGCGTCTTCCTGGTTCATAGCGTAGTAACTGATCAGAACTTCATGAACGACATCGACGAACAACTGCGAGAAATCATTCCCCGATTGCGTCGCTTCGCCGTATCGCTGACGCGCAATTCCAGCAGCGCCGACGATCTGGTGCAGTCGTGCCTGGAGCGGGCGCTGTCGAGCTGGGGTGACAAACGCCCCGAAGGCGACTTGCGTGCCTGGTTGTTCGCCATTTTGTACCGACAGTTTCTCGACGCTCACCGCCGCTCCCGGCGCTATGCGCGGATGCTCGAATTCTTTACCGGCCGCGATGATGCACAGCCTTCGGTGGAGCGCACCGTCATCGCCCAATCGACCCTCAATGCCTTCGACCAACTGCCCACCGAACAGCGCGCGCTGCTGCTGTGGGTGTCGGTCGAAGGCCTGAGTTACAAAGAGGTCGCCGAGATTCTCGACGTACCCACCGGCACCGTGATGTCCCGCCTGTCCCGGGCCCGCCAGGCCCTGCGCCAACTCAGCGATGGCGAAATCACCCGCCCTGCCCTGCGGAGACTCAAATGATCAGCATGCCCCCCAGCGAGCGCGACCTGCACGCTTACGTCGACCATCAACTCAGCGAAGCCGACCGACTGTTACTGGAGACGTTTCTGGCCAGCCATCCGGACACCGCTGCACAGGTACGGGCCTGGCAACAGGACGCTCAGCAGCTGCGCGCGGCCCTGAGCGGCGCCTTGCAGCAACCGGCCAACCCTGACCTCGACCCGGCGCAGATCCGTCGACGCCTCAAAAGCCAGTCCCGACGCCACCTGGCCAGCGCTGCAGTGTTGCTGATCGCGGTCAGCATCGGTGGGTTCAGCGGCTGGCAGGCCCGGGAAATGACCCTGCTCAGCGCCGCGCAACCGATGGCCGATGCCATGCAGGCTTATCGTCTGATTGCCGAGCAGGGACTGTTGCCGGCGGACTACAAAGCCGGCGAAGACGGCGACATGCAGGATTGGCTCGACCGTTATTTCACCCGGGCCAATCGCTTGCCGGACCTGACCGGCGCCGGGTTCAGACCGGTGAGCGGACGCCTGCTCAGCACCGAACAAGGGCCGGCGGCGATGGTGGTGTACGAGAATCAGGGCGGCAACAAGATCAGCTTCTACGTGCGCCCGCCGGGACCGAAAAACTTCCTGCTGCCCCGGGGCAGTCGCAGCGATGGCGGGTTGCAGGCCGAGTACTGGTCGGGGAGCGGTTACAACTATGCGATGGTCAGCCCGACGGATACGCCGGCGGCGCGGATGCTCAGGCAGACCACCCGGTTCTGATCACATCATCGATCAAATGTG
>DATMUG010000091.1:0-2470 GCA_035563915.1 Pseudomonas sp.
GAGCTGCCGCAGGCTGCGATCTTTTGCTTTTGATTCAAACCTCTACGGGCACCGCGAGCTTCGGGCTCCCCAGCGCATGGGTCCTGGAGTCAAAAAACCGCAACTCAACCCCCGTCCCCTCGAACACCTTCGCGTAATGCCGCTTCTGATGCTGAATGAACGCCTGGCTGCGCGGATAAATCGAGATCGCCACTACCTTCGGCTGCGCCTGACGCAAGGCCTGTGCGATATGGCTGTCCTGCTCACCCAGTGCATGGCCGAAAATGCACAAACCTTCGCCGTGACCCAGTAGCTGCTCGTAGCAGAACGACAGGTAATCCGAACTGCGGATGGTTTTGAGCTTGTCCGCGCTTGGCCCTTCGTTGACGAACAGAGGCACGTCGTCGAGGGTCTTGATGGTGTTGTTGATGGCGAAATTGCCCAGCAATGTGCCTTCGGTGGACATCAGCCGGCGCGCCGTACCGTCCTGATTGCGCACCAGGTGCAAGCCGCCATGCAGGTACAGCAGTCGGGTCCTGTCGGTGGCGCTGGCGCTCAGGTCGAAGAACGGTTCGGCGCCCTCGAACAGATCGCTGATCGTGCCGGCCCGATGCTGGATCGCCCAGTGGTTGAGCAAGTCGTAGTTGGTGGTGAATACGGTCCGATAGCTGGCCAGTTCCGCGTTGATCGTCCCCAGGGTTGACCCTTGAATCAGCCGCCAGGGAATGTGCACCGCATGCACGGTATTGATCAGCGCTTCCTTGATCGCGTAGTAACGATTGCGCGGGGCGGCGGAGCTGACAGCCAGCGCCTTGTTGACCCGGCTGGTGGTTTTCAGCGCGCCCAGCACCTGTTCGAAACTGCGTGTCTGCATGGCCTCGAACACGCTCAGCTCGGATGGGCTCAGGGGCTTCTCTTCGACGGTGCGGGCGTTTTCAAACAGCGAGTCGTAGCCAAAATCGTCCCACACCGCGCGGCTGGCGCCGTTGCCCACCAGCAAGCCGGCGAACGCAGCGCTGTTGCGCAAGGTGTTCCAGTCTTCAAGGTGGGCGTCGACATCCAGGAAATCGGTCATTGCAGTCACAGTCTCAAAGCAGAAGGGCAGGTGGGCGGCGACTTTATCACGAGCAGAGGTGGTGCCAGGTCAATGAGCTTGCTGCGTCGCGCTTTAAGCCGGTTTGCGTCCGGGTGCAAGCATCAAGCAGAGCATCGCTGCCGTCGCCAGCAAGGTGCACAGTAGAGATAGAGGCCAGGCTTGCTCACTGGCAATCATGCTGGCAATAGCTCCAATGGCGGCGGCCATCAGTTGGTGAATGAAACCGCTAAGTGCCATTGCATAAGCACCGCCGACTGGAGAACCATCGTTGGCCTGGGACAGACTGATGGGGTAATTCAACGATTGGCCAAATACTGCAACGCAATAGGGTAGCCAGAACAACAACGCGAAGGCGCTGCCAGCAAGGCTACCGAGCAACATCACCGCACTCCCTGCCAGCACCAACCCCACACCCACCTTCATCAGCCAACGTTGGCCGGTACGCAGTACGAATCTATTGACCGCCAGCGCCCCCAGAAAATACGCCGCGCTGATCGGCCAGCCCAATAATCCGTATTCCACAGCCGACCAGTTGAACGGTCCTTGCAGGATCAGTGGTGCGGCGGTGTTGAATGCGATGATCACGCCATAACCGAGGCCGCCGGTGAGCGCCGGAAGCAGAAAGGCTCGATCTCTCAGGATTCGGCAGTAGTTCGACCAGGCGGAGGACGGTAGATTTTTTTCGTTCAGTACCGGGAATCTGACTTGCGCTACCAGTCCGGCCATCAGCAGACTTGCGCTGCCCAACAAGTAGAAAATCCCCGGCCAGCCTAGTGTGGATTGAATAATCGACCCAAGGTATTGGCCTATCCCTAACGCCACCACGAAAGATATCGAAATCCAGGACATTGCCTTGGCAAGCAGTTCCCCTCGATAGCTGTCGCGAATCAATACTCGCGCCATGACGGAAATGCCACTGGCACCAATGCCTTGAATAAGCCGGAACAGCAGGAACGACTCAAGTGTCTGGCTTAGCGGTAATGCAAGATTGCCCAATCCGTAAATAAAGAGCGCAGCAAGCAGCACCGGTTTTCTACCAAGGCGCTGACCGAGGCTGCCCCAGAACAGCATCGGCAGTGCCATGCCAATCAAATACACAGCCAGCCCCCATGAAACCTGCGAGGCGTTTGCGGACAGACTCCCTGCCATCTCCGGCAGCGCCGGCAGATAAATGCTCATGCCCAACTGAGCCAGAAAAACCGAGCTGCAAGTGATGAGGAGCGTGGTGCTGGTTTTCATGGGGGCTTCTCTAGGGATCAGTCTCTGAAGGTTTCAGCATGTCTGCGTAAAAGGCTGGAGACTAATTCACAGAAGCGGCAGATAAGCAGGGAATCCATATCGGCACGCAGAGTAATTCTGATGGAGGCTTTGCCTTGCGCCACTACCGGAAAAAAG
>DATMUG010000092.1:0-10905 GCA_035563915.1 Pseudomonas sp.
TGCCTGACCCGCCGCTTTCGCGAGCAAGCCCGCTCCCACAGTGTTTTGTGGTGCTCCTACAGACCGAGCAGCGACAACATGATGAACGTCGCAAACAGTACAAAATGCGTCATGCCCTCGATGGCATTGGTCTCACCATCATTAAGGTTGATCGCGCTGACGATCAGGGTGATGAAGATCATCACGGTCTGCACCGGCGTCATGGCCATCTGGAAAGGCTGGCCGGTGTAGAGCGCCATCGCTTCCATCACCGGTACCGTCAGGATCACCGTCGACAGCGATGCCCCCAACGCGATGTTGACCACCGACTGCATGCGGTTGGCCAGCGCGGCGCGCAATGCCGTCAAAATCTCCGGCGCCGCCGAGATCGTCGCCACCAGGATCGCCGTGATCACCGGCGGTGCCCCCGTCCCCTCCAGGCCCAGATCGAGGGTCTTGGACATCACTTCCGCCAGGGCGCCGATCACCACCACGCCGAACACCAGAATGCCAATGGACAGCGCCAGGCTGACCGGTTTTGGCTCTTGCTCCACCGGTTCTTTTCTGCGGCGTTTGTCCGGGTAGCTGTAGCTGAAAAAGTAACTGTGGGGCCCGACCTGCATGCGCAGAAACAGGGCGTAAAGCAACACCATCGCGCCAATGGTGAACGCCGAATACAGCTTCCAGCGAGCTTCGGGGATGAACTCCGGAACCACCATCGACACGCCCATGGCGGTGAGAATCATCACGCTGTAGCTGCGTGCCGAATCATCGTTGTAGGACTGTTCGCCATGCTTGAGCCCACCCATCAACGCCGCCAGGCCGAGGATGCCGTTGATGTCGAGCATCACCGCCGAGTAAATCGTGTCGCGCACCAGGGTGGCCGAGGCCTCGTTGCTCATCATGATCGCCAGGATCACCACTTCCACCAAGACCGCCGCCAGGGTCAGGATCATGGTGCCGTAGGGATCGCCGACTTTCTCCGCGAGCAATTCGGCCTGATGGGCAACGCGCATCGAAGCCGCAATGATGAACACGATCAACACCAGCCCGGCGCTCAGCGCGACCGTCTGGCCGCTGTGCAGCAACCAGTGCTCGAGCGGGAACGTAACCATGGCGGCGAGCACCGCCAGCAGCAAAAAAAATTCCTGTTTGAAGATCGTGAACATGGCGGGCCTTTTGCTGCTGCTCTTGCAATCGCGAAGTGGATAAGCGACTGACTGTGCGGCGCTGCTAACGTTTCGTTAGACCTTAGCCCATTGAGGGTTCAAGCCAGGCCGGGGTTATGAACCTTTCGGTCAGGTTTTACCGATTGTTTCTGCAAGCACCTGTAGAATGCCCGCCATCTGCACTTGATGAGAAAAGACTATGTACGACTGGCTGAACGCCCTGCCCAAGGCAGAACTGCACCTGCACCTGGAGGGTTCGCTGGAGCCCGAACTGCTGTTCGCCCTGGCCGAACGCAACAAGATCGCCCTGCCATGGAGCGATGTCGAAACCCTGCGCAAGGCCTACGCCTTCAATAACCTGCAAGAGTTCCTCGACCTGTACTACCAGGGCGCCGGCGTGCTGCAAACGTCCCAGGACTTCTACGACCTGACCTGGGCTTACCTGCTGCGCTGCAAAGCGCAGAACGTGATACACACCGAACCGTTCTTCGATCCCCAGACCCACACTGACCGTGGCATCCCGTTCGAGGTGGTGCTCAACGGTATCGCCGCCGCACTGAAGGACGGTGAACAGCAACTGGGCATCACCAGCGGTTTGATCCTGAGTTTCCTGCGCCACCTGAGCGAAGAGCAAGCCGAGAAAACCCTCGACCAGGCGCTACCGTTCCGTGAAGCCTTTGTCGCCGTCGGCCTGGACAGTTCCGAGATGGGTCACCCGCCGAGCAAGTTCCAGCGCGTATTCGACCGCGCCCGTGACGAAGGCTTCCTGACAGTCGCTCACGCCGGTGAAGAAGGTCCGCCCGAGTACATCTGGGAAGCCCTCGACCTGCTGAAAATCCAGCGTATCGACCATGGCGTGCGCGCCATCGAAGACGAACGCCTGATGCAGCGGATCATCGACGAACAGATCCCGTTGACCGTATGCCCGCTGTCCAACACCAAGCTCTGCGTGTTCGATCACATGTCGCAGCACAACATTCTCGACATGCTCGAAAGAGGTGTGAAAGTAACGGTGAACTCCGATGACCCGGCGTACTTCGGCGGTTACGTCACCGAGAACTTCCATGCGTTGCATACCCACCTGGGCATGACCCAGGACCAGGCCAAGCGCCTGGCACAGAACAGCCTGGATGCGCGATTGGTCAAACCGTAAGACCACCACAAACCAATGTGGGAGCGGGCTTGCTCGCGAAAAGGGATTGCCAGTCGACATCATCGCTGACTGACACGCCACCTTCGCGAGCAAGCCCGCTCCCACATTTATATTCGCGCTCCCCCCTACAGCGCCATCTCCAGCTCGGTTTCTTTGGCGAACCGGTAAATTTCCCGCTGCCCGGCAGCGGTGAGCTGCAAGGCCCGTGAATCCCCGGGCAGGCTCAGCCAGCCAGACTGCATGAACAGCTGCAACAATGCCGCCCCCAGCGCCCCGCCCATGTGCGGGCGTCTTTCGCTCCAGTCAGGGCATGCGCACGCAGACTTACCGTTACGGTGAGCCAGCGCCTGGATGAACACGCCCCGCGCGGCCAATTCCGTCGAGCCCTTGAGCGTGATCGTCACCCGCTGATCGAACTGCTCGATCCAGCCCGCTTCCAGCAACCTCTGGTACAGATCCGCCGCCAGCGTGCCGCCCAGATGGTCGTCGCACAGCCGCGCGCGTAATAAGGACGAGCGCCTGGCCTGGGGTTTGGCCAGGGGCGTTGTGTGTCTGAAAATATCCGGAATGTCCTGGGGCGTGCTGGCAAGCGTCGCACTGGCCAGCGCCTCGATCGCGGCACCGACTTCGGGCGCCGCAAGGCGGAAAAAACGCTTGCGCCCACGGGTTTCGACTTTCAACAGACCCCCTGTGGACAAGCGCCCCAGGTGGGCACTGGCCGAAGAGGGTGACAGGCCGGCCAGCAAGGCCAACTCCTCGGCCTGTCGTGCCGTGCCATCCATCAATGCCCACATCATTGCACTGCGCTTGGGGTCAGCCAGCAAGGTGGCTATCTGGCTGATACAAGGTGCATGTTCCATGAATTCACTCCCTGTTGAATCGTTCGTCTGCTGCTCGGAGACATCTTGACCACGAATGCACCGTCGGCCAATTCGTGGAAACCGCCGCAAACCGTGCAAAGCCTTCGCCCACCCTGGCCATCTCCAGACAGAGTTGGTGATGGGGTGTGCAGCCATCCGCAAGCCCGTGGGAAGGCCTCGCTGCTGCGACAGACGGTGCCTACGCGAGAGGCGCTAGTATAGGCGTGCCGAACGCGGGTTCCTGCCCTTTGCAAATCCATGATGCTGATAGTCCCTGAGGGAAATTTCGCTTTTTTCCTGCGATTAATGACCGATTTCCGTTAACCCCGGAAAACGACTGCTCAACGAAGCGCATCGGCTGGCAAGCATTTCCCGCAGCAGGTTCACAGGCTTACTCAATTGTGCGCGATGGGCGCACAGCAAATTCAGCGGAGCGCGCTCGCAAAGCAGTTCCGGCATCAGCACCTTCAATCGGCCCGCCACTACATCGGCGGCCACATCGAGCCAGGACTTATAGGCAATTCCGGCGCCGGCCACGGCCCACAACCGCACCACATCGGCATCATCACTGAAGCGATCACCGCTGACGGTCAGGCCGACTTCGCGTTTACCGTCGTGGAAACTCCAGTGGTCGTGTACCCGACTGCCGAGCATATAAAGCAGGCAATTGTGCTGTGCCAATTGCTCAAGCTGGCGTGGCTCGCCATGCCGCGCGAGGTAGCTGGGCGCTGCACAGAGCACACGCCGGTTCTGCGCAGCGACAGGTAGCGCCACCAGGCTGGAGTCTTCCGGTTCGCCGTAACGCAGGGCGATGTCCACCGGCTGGCGAAACAGATCGGCGATGCGGTCACCCAGCAACAGACGCACGGTGAGCCTGGGATGCTCGCGCTGAAATTCATCCAGCCAGGGCAGCAGCAGGTTGCGACCGAAATCCGACGGTGCCGACAACTGCAACACGCCACTGACCTGATCCTGCCCTCTGGCCAACAACCGCCGTCCCTCATCGAGGTTGCTCAGGGCCGCCCGCGCGTATTCCAGGAAGCCCTCGCCTTCGGCGGTCAGGCGCAAGCTGCGGGTCGATCGGGCGAGCAAGCGGGCGCCGAGCTGTTGCTCGATACGCTTGAGCGCGGCACTGGCCACCGCCGCCGACATGTCCATGCCCCGCGCAGCCGCTGACAGGCTGCCCAGATCTGCTGCCCGGACGAACAATTGCAAATCATCGAAACGCAGCATGCAAAACCCATTATCAAAAAAATATTGAAAGAGACTGCTGTTTTAGCGGGTTTTTTCTTCGCCAGAAATAGCCAATCATCCGCCCATCGAAATCACTCTGTTTCAGGAGCCACTGATGAAAGCCATTGCCTACTACGCGTCCCTGCCCATCAGCGACGAAAAATCCCTGCAAGACATCGAGCTGCCGGCGCCGGTCGCCGGACCGCGTGACCTGTTGGTGGAAGTCAAAGCCATTTCGGTGAACCCGGTGGACACCAAGGTCCGCCAGAACGTCCAGCCCGAAGGCGGCGCAGCGAAGGTGCTGGGTTGGGATGTGGCCGGTGTGGTCAAGGCTGTCGGCAGTGACGTGACCCTGTTCAAGGCTGGCGACAACGTGTTCTACGCCGGCTCCATCGCCCGCGCCGGCGGCAACAGCGAGCTGCACGTGGTGGATGAGCGGATCGTCGGCCATATGCCTAAAACCCTCGGTTTCGCTGAAGCCGCCGCCCTGCCCCTGACCGCGATCACTGCATGGGAATTGCTGTTCGAACGCCTGCACATTCGCGAAGGCAAAAATGATGAAGGCCAAAGCCTGCTGATCGTCGGTGCCGCTGGCGGTGTCGGGTCGATCCTCACCCAATTGGCGAAACAACTGACCGGCCTGAACGTCATCGGCACCGCATCGCGTGCACAGACCCAGAGCTGGGTGAAGGCACTGGGCGCCGACAAGGTGATCGATCACAGCCAGCCACTGAGCGAAGCGCTGAAACAGGCCGGCATCCCTCAGGTGACCCACGTGGCCAGCCTGACCCAGACCGATCATCACCTGGATCAACTGATCGAATCGCTGGCGCCACAGGGCAAACTGGCACTGATCGACGACCCCAAATCCCTGGATGTGACCAAGCTCAAGCGCAAGAGCCTGTCACTGCACTGGGAGTTCATGTACACCCGCTCGCTGTTCGAAACCCCGGACATGATTGAACAGCACAAACTGCTCAACCGCGTGGCGCAACTGATCGATGCCGGCACCCTGAAAACCACGGTCGGCGAACACTTCGGAACCATAAATGCGGCCAATCTGCGCCGTGCCCATGCCCTGCTGGAAAGCGGCAAATCCAAGGGCAAGATCGTGTTGGAAGGGTTCTGAGAAAGGATCCAGAGATCGCTGCCTGCGGCCGCAGGCAGCGAACATTTGCCGTCAGTCCGACAGTTGATTCTTGTCACAATGCCGAGGGCATTCAGGTCTACACTCGAGATCTCTGCGAGACAATCTTTTACTTGAGGAGGTCAGTAATGAAGATCCTGATAAAAGAATTGGCAAAATCCCAGTGGCAGGTCCGCCTGGACCAACACGCAGTGACATTCCGCAGCGAAGCCGAAGCACGCGCCTTCACCGCGACCCTCGAAGCACGCCTGCAAGCGCCCCATCAGATTCCCAGTCGTCAGCAACGCGCTGTCGGCTGAGCCACTCAGACCTGGGCTTGCGCCAATGCCCGGGCATTGTGCAAGCGACGGGTGAGCATGGCCGCGCTCACCACCAACGCGCCACACAGACTGATGACCATAGCCATCGGCAGGGCGCTGCCATCATGTAAAACACCCACCAGCGCGGCGGCGCCGGCCGCTACGCTAAATTGCAGGCAGCCCATCATGGCCGACGCGCTACCGGCCCTGGCACCCTGGCCATTCATGGCGCACGCCGATGCATTGGGAAGGATGCAACCCAGGCTGGCGATGCAGACAAACAACGGAATCAGCAGCGGCCAGAGTTGCCGCGTGTGCAGTGCGCTGACAGCGAGCAGGGCCAGCCCGGCGCCGAGGTAAATCCAGACGGTACGCGCCAGCAGGAATGCCGGGCCACGCTTGGCCAATAGCCGCGCATTGATCTGCGCCACCAGAATGAAACCGGCGGCATTGGCGCCGAAGAACCAGCCAAAATGCTCCGCCGGAATGCCATAGAGCTTGATGATGACGAAAGGCGAACCGGCAATGTAGGAAAACATCCCTGCGATAGCGATGCCGCCGGTCAACGCATGACCGAGGTACACCGGATCCTTCAACAGCAGACCGTACTGGCGCAACGCTCCCGACAGCGGTTGGCGCGCAATGTGCGCGGGCATGCTTTCCGGTAAACCCAGCGCAACGGCCAGACCCGCCAGGGCACTGAAACCGGTCAGCGCCAGGAAGATCGACTGCCAACCGGTAGTGTTGACCAGCAAGCCACCGAGCATCGGCGCGAGAATCGGCGCCAGGCCCATCACCAGCATTAATTGTGAAAAGACTTTCGCCGATCCCACCGCATCGCACTTATCACTCACCACTGCCCGGGAAATCACCATCCCCGCGCAACCGCCCAATGCCTGGATAAACCGCGCACCAATCAGCCATTCCAGATTCGGCGCATAAGCGCACGCCAACGAAGCCAGGGTAAACAACCCGACACCGACCAGCAGAGGCATGCGCCGACCGAACCGATCCGCCACCGGCCCGTAGGCCAGTTGGCCGATGGACAAACCCAGGAAATACGCCGCGAGGGTCAACTGAACGTGTTTTTCGTCCGTGCCGAAGGCCAGCGCCATGGCCGGAAACGCCGGCAAATAGAAATCGATCGCCAACGGACCGAAAGCGCTCAAGGCGCCAAGAATAAGGATCGTACGCAGGTTCATCAGGCATCCAGTTGGGCAGAGGTCGGCAGCCCGACAGTCTAGCCGCGCATGGACGCCTTGAACATTCCGATAGCTCGCTAACTATTAAAAAGATCAGGCCAGCTTCACGCCGTAGCCTTCTTCGCTGATGACGGCGATCACCTGCTCGGCCGTCAACGCCGACTCCACGCCGACTTCCTTCGCCGCCAGATCCACATGCACACTGGCCGCCGGGTCCTTGGATTGGACTGCTTGCGTGATGGCCTTGACGCAGTGACCGCAGGACATGCCTTCGACATTGAACACTTGCATGGACAACTCCTTATTGAGGCTGTTGAGTGAGGTTGCTGGCAGTGTCGAGCTTGCCACCATGGCAAGGTCAAGTTCTGAAGCGATCTGCCGGGCTGGCAATTGACGCCGCGCTCGGCCAAGCTGCGTGCATCAATGATTCGATCTCAGGAGATTCAGCCATGCGCTGGTCAGTTTTCAGCCTGTTTGGCCTTTTCGGCCTTATCGCCGCCATGCCTTCGGCCCATGCCGCCGGGGCAGACTACGGCGTGCTGATCATTTCCCGCGAGCGACTGGAAGTCGCGACCAGTTGCGAGATTGGCGTGTACATCCACGACCAGTTGTCCGCGCGGCTGTTCCAGGAGCAAAGCACTTCATTCAACCTGCCGCCAGGCAATGTGTCCCTGCGCCTCAAGCTGCTGCCGGGTCAGGTCCCGGGCTGCAACCCGGGCATGCTGGCACCGGGCTCGCAGGACATCACCTTGCGTGCCGGTGAAGTACAGAAGTACCGGATCGCGATGACGCAGGAAGGGATGTACCTCAAGCGCGCTGGCCTGGGCTACTGACCCATACCCCCTTGTGGGAGCGGGCTTGCTCGCGAATGCGCTGTGTCATCCAACACTTGTGTCGGCTGACTCACCGCATTCGCGAGCAAGCCCGCTCCCACATTGAGCCCACGGTGAATGACAGATTGGGTGCTTGACCTTGCCAGCATGGCAAGGTTGATCCTGTAGACATCTTCTACAGGGAGCGTGCCCCATGTCCGAATCCACCACTTACGATCTGCCGATTGCCGGCATGACCTGTGCCAGTTGCGCCGGGCGTGTCGAGCGCGCCTTGAGCAAAGTCGTCGGCGCCAGTGCCGTCAGTGTCAACCTGGCCACTGAGCAAGCGCGGGTTCAAGCGCCGTCGGGCAGTCTCGCTGCGCTGATGGAAGCCGTGCACAAAGCCGGTTACAGCGTCCCGCAGCAAAGCCTGGAATTGAACATTGAAGGCATGACCTGCGCCTCCTGCGTCGGCCGAGTCGAAAGAGCATTGAACAAGGTGCCGGGGGTCAAGAATGTCAGCGTCAACCTGGCCAACGAACGTGCACATCTGGAGCTGCTGGGGCAAGTCGATGCGCAAACCTTGATCGACGCCGTGACCAAAGCCGGATATTCCGCCAGCGTCTGGCAGGCCGACCAACCCTCCACCGATACCCAACAAAGCCGCCTGCACCGCGAACGCTGGGCCTTGATCGCGGCCATCGCGCTGGCCTTGCCGCTGGTCTTGCCGATGCTGCTGCAGCCCTTCGGCGTGCACTGGATGCTCCCGGCCTGGGCGCAATTTGCGCTGGCCACACCGGTGCAATTCATCTTCGGTGCGCGGTTTTATGTCGCCGCCTGGAAAGCCGTGCGCGCCGGTGCCGGCAACATGGATCTGCTGGTCGCCCTGGGCACCAGCGCCGGCTACGGCTTGAGCGTCTACGCATGGGCCACCGCCGCCGGGCGCATGCCGCACCTCTATTTCGAAGCGTCGGCGGTGGTCATCGCACTGGTACTGCTGGGCAAATACCTGGAAAGCCGTGCCAAACGCCAGACCGCCAGCGCCATTCGCGCCCTGGAGGCGCTGCGCCCGGAGCGGGCGATCCGGGTGATCGACGGCCATGAAGAGGACATCGCCATCAGCGCCCTGCGCGTCAATGATCTGGTGCTGGTCAAACCCGGCGAGCGATTCCCGGTGGACGGTGAAGTCGTCGACGGGCAGAGCCATGCCGACGAGGCCCTGATCAGCGGCGAAAGTCTGCCGGTGCCCAAGCGGCCCGGCGACAAGGTCACCGGCGGTGCCATCAATGGCGAAGGTCGACTGCTGGTGCGCACTCAGGCGCTCGGCGCCGAAACGGTGCTGGCGCGGATCATTCGCCTAGTGGAAGACGCCCAGGCCGCCAAGGCGCCGATCCAGAAGCTTGTGGATAAAGTCAGCCAGATCTTCGTCCCGGTGGTTTTGCTGCTGGCCCTGGCGACCCTGATCGGCTGGTGGTGGTACGGCGCGCCTCTGGAAACGGCGCTGATCAATGCCGTCGCCGTATTGGTGATCGCCTGTCCCTGCGCACTGGGCCTGGCCACGCCGACGGCGATCATGGCTGGCACCGGGGTGGCGGCACGCTACGGCATTCTGATCAAGGACGCCGAAGCGCTGGAACGTGCCCACGAAGTCAGCGCGGTGGTGTTCGATAAAACCGGCACCCTGACCTCGGGCACTCCGCGCATCGCCCACTTGAGTGCCATCGACGGTGACGAAGCCACCCTGCTGCAATTGGCTGGAGCCCTGCAACGTGGCAGCGAGCATCCGCTGGCCAAGGCCGTGCTGGATGAATGCGCAGAACGCGGCCTGATCGTGGCCGATGTCACGGACAGCCAATCCCTGACTGGACGCGGTATCGCCGCAAGCCTCGACGGTCGGCGGCTGGTCTTGGGCAATCGGCGTCTATTGGAGGAAACCGGTTTGAACCCAGGTGAATTGGCCGATTCGGCTGCCGCGTGGGAAACCGAGGGCCGGACCCTGTCGTGGCTGATTGAGCAAGGCCCCGTGCCGCACGTATTGGGACTGTTCGCTTTCGGTGACACGCTCAAGCCCGGCGCCCTGCAAGCCGTGCAGCAGCTCAACGCGCGCCACATCAGCAGTCACCTGCTGACCGGCGACAACCGTGGCAGCGCCACCGTGGTGGCCCAGGCCCTGGGCATCCGCAACGTGCACGCCGAAGTGTTGCCCGCGGACAAAGCCGCCGAAGTCGCGGCCCTGAAGAAATCCGGCGTGGTGGCGATGGTCGGTGACGGGATCAACGATGCGCCGGCACTGGCGGCCGCCGATATCGGCATTGCCATGGGCGGCGGCACCGACGTCGCCATGCACGCCGCCGGCATCACCCTGATGCGCGGCGACCCGCGCCTGGTACCCGCAGCCCTGGAGATCAGCCGCAAGACCTACGCGAAGATCCGGCAAAACCTGTTCTGGGCGTTCGTCTATAACCTGATCGGCATTCCCCTGGCGGCGTTCGGCTTGCTCAACCCGGTGCTGGCGGGCGCGGCCATGGCGTTGTCGAGTGTGAGCGTGGTGAGCAATGCGCTACTGTTGAAAACCTGGAAACCCGAGGATCAGGAGGACAACCGATGAACATCGGCCAAGCGGCGCGCCACAGCGGTCTGAGTGCAAAGATGATTCGTTATTACGAGTCTATCGGACTGCTCAAGGCGGCCCATCGCACCGACAGCGGCTACCGGCTCTATGGCGAGGATGACCTGCATACCCTGGCGTTCATCAAGCGCTCCCGGGACCTGGGCTTTTCCCTGGAAGAGGTCGGCAAGTTGCTGACCCTCTGGCAGGACCGTCAGCGCGCCAGTGCCGATGTGAAGGCACTGGCCAGGCAGCACATCGACGAGTTGAACCAGAAAATCCGCGAACTGGCTCAATTGCGCGACACCTTGCAAGACCTCGTGGAACATTGCCAGGGCGACCACCGACCGGATTGTCCGATTCTCAAGGAGCTGGCTTCGGGGTGTTGTGCTGAACCGGTTCATACCTGACTGAAAAACTATCCATTGTGGGAGCGGGCTTGC
>DATMUG010000093.1:0-3434 GCA_035563915.1 Pseudomonas sp.
GTTTGTTTTGCGGTGTTCCTAAGGAGTGTGCCCTCACCGCTGGGGATCACTGCCAGCCAAACCGCCGAATGTAGACCCCCTTCACCGCCTGGGTCAGGCCCATGTACGCCAGCAGAATCATCGGCAAAAACACAAAGTACAAAGACGGCAACGCCTGCAGTTTGAAGTAGTGCGCCAACGGCCCCATGGGCAGGAAGATCCCCACGGCCATGATGATCCCGGTCATGACCATCAATGGCATCGCCGCGCGGCTTTGCAGGAACGGCACTTTCGGGGTGCGGATCATGTGCACGATCAGCGTCTGGGTCAGCAGCCCGACCATGAACCAGCCGGACTGGAATAGCGTCTGGTGGTCCGGGGTGTTGGCGTCGAACACGTACCACATCAGGGCAAAGGTGGTGATATCGAACACCGAGCTGATCGGCCCGAAAAACAGCATGAACCGTCCGACATCCGCCGGTTGCCAGCGTTGCGGTTTTTTCAGCATTTCGGCATCGACGTTGTCGAACGGGATGGCGATCTGGGAAATGTCGTAGAGCAGGTTCTGCACCAGCAGGTGCATCGGCAACATCGGCAGGAACGGAATGAACGCGCTGGCCACCAGCACCGAGAACACGTTGCCGAAGTTGGAACTGGCGGTCATCTTGATGTACTTGAGCATGTTGGCGAAGGTGCGCCGCCCTTCCAGCACGCCCTCCTCCAGCACCATCAGGCTCTTCTCCAGGAGGATGATGTCCGCCGCTTCCTTGGCGATGTCCACGGCGCTGTCCACCGAAATGCCGATGTCGGCGGTGCGCAGGGCCGGGGCGTCGTTGATGCCGTCGCCCATGAAACCGACCACATGCCCGTTACCCTTGAGCAGGCGCACGATGCGTTCCTTATGCGACGGCGTGAGTTTGGCAAAGACATTGGTGTGCTCCACCGCCACCGCCAGTTCGGCGTCGCTCATGCGCTCGACGTCATCGCCCAGCAGCAGGCCCTGTTGCTCCAGCCCCACTTCGCGGCAGATCTTTTCGGTCACCCGTTCGTTGTCGCCGGTCAGCACTTTCACTGCCACGCCATGTTCGGCCAGTGCCTTGAGCGCCGGCGCCGTGCTGTCCTTGGGTGGATCGAGGAAAGCCACATAACCGATCAGCGTCAGTTGCTGTTCATCGGCCAGGCTGTAGGCGTCACGATCTTCGAGCATGGGCCGCGCGGCCACCGCCACCACCCGAAGTCCTTGGGCATTAAAGCCGGCGGTGACTTGGCGAATCCGCGCCAGCAACACATCGTCGAGCACTTCATCCACCGCTCCGTGGCGCACCCGTGTGCACACCGCCAACACCTCCTCGACGGCCCCTTTGCAGATCAGCAGGTGCGGTTGCTCACGTTCGGCGACCACCACCGACATGCGCCGGCGAGTGAAGTCGAAGGGAATCTCGTCGACCTTGCGAAACGCCGTGCCCACTTTCAATTCGCGATAAATTTCCACGTGCTCGAGCACCGCCACATCCAGCAGGTTTTTCAGACCGGTCTGGTAGTAGCTGTTGAGGTAGGCCATCTCCAGCACATCATCGGAGTCGTTGCCCCAGACATCGACGTTGCGCGCCAGGAAGATCTTGTCCTGGGTCAGGGTGCCGGTCTTGTCGGTGCACAACACGTCCATGGCACCAAAGTTCTGGATCGCGTCCAGGCGTTTGACGATGACTTTTTTGCGCGACAGGAACACCGCGCCCTTGGCCAGGGTCGAGGTGACGATCATCGGCAGCATTTCCGGGGTCAGGCCCACGGCGATCGACAGCGCGAACAACAGCGCCTGCATCCAGTCGCCCTTGGTAAAGCCGTTGATGAACAGCACCAGCGGCGCCATGACAAACATGAAGCGGATCAACAGCCAGCTGACTTTGTTCACGCCTTGCTGGAACGAAGTGGGTTCGCGATCGGTGGCGCCCACCCGCTGCGCCAGGGCGCCGAAGTAAGTGTCGTTGCCAGTGGAGAGAATCAGCGCCATGGCGGTGCCGGAGACCACGTTGGTGCCCATGAACACAATGTTGTCCAGGTCCAGCGGATTGAGGGTCCCGCGGTCCTGCTGACGGGCAAATTTTTCCACCGGCATCGATTCACCGGTCATCGCCGCCTGGCTGACGAACAGATCCTTGGCGCTGAGCACCCGGCAATCGGCGGGGATCATGTCCCCCGCCGACAGCACAATCAGATCACCCGGCACCAGCAGTTTGATCGGCAGTTCGAGGCGCTGGGCGCTGTTGTTTTGCATATCCCGGCGCAGCACGGTCGCGGTGTTGCTGACCATCGCCTTGAGCGCGTCGGCGGCCTGGTTGGATTTGCTCTCCTGCCAGAAGCGCAGCAGGGTCGAGAGCACCACCATGGAAAAAATCACGATGGCCGCTTTCAGATCTTCAGTCAGCCACGAGATAACGGCCAGCAAGGTCAGCAGCAGGTTGAACGGGTTCTTGTAGCAGTGCCACAGATGGTTCCACCACGGCAGCGGCTGTTCGTGCTCGACCTCATTGAGGCCCAATTGCTCGCGCAGCGCTTGCGCCTCCTCTTCGCTCAAGCCGTCGGTGTGGCTGCAAAGGCGAGCAAGCAACGGCCCGGTGTCGCTGCCGGCAGCGCTGACCAGGGTCTGCGCCAGGGTCAGCGGCACCTCGCGGCTGACGGTGGTGTCGGTGAAGTTTTCCAGCAGCGCCAGGCGACGAAAGTGCCGGGCGATGTGGCGGGTGCGCAGGAATCCGGCGAAGAATTCCTTGAGCAGGGTCAGGTTCATGGCAGTTCCCCCAGGATCAGCCGGGAAACCGTCGAGCAGGCGTGTCGGTGCGCCGCGATGACGACACAAGGTCGAACATCACGCACGGTTCAGCGTCGATGAGAGGACGTCGGGACACGGACCGGGAATGGCCGTGATCGGGAAGCCGCTGCTCGCTTTTACGGCGAGACCACGGCACAAGAAAGACTGCGCGTTATCTGGCCGAATGTGTGCCGGTTATCGAAACCGGCCGACTACTGTCACTCGAACAAGTACCCACTGTGGGTCTCCGCTATTGATGAAAACGCGCGAAGCTTACGCCCCGGTTTTTGCAGCGTAAACCCGTTACAGGATCTTGCAGGGGGAATTGCGGCGTTCTTCAGGGAGGGTTCAGGATTGGGGATTTTGTGGTGTCTGTAAGGGCCTCTTCGCGAGCAAGCCCGCTTGTATGCTGGAACCTGAAGGGAGGAGTAGGGACAAAGCCCGATTCTGACTGTTGGCGCAGTACAGATCCGTGGGAGATTTCGCCCCTCCTCCTTTCACCCAAGCTCCGATAAAGAATGCATCTGGCTAGGACCGACGATAGGAACAAGCCTGCGCCTCTGGGTGAGCCCTTCAAGTGCTCAAAACCTTATCCCGGAGGAATTTCAATGGCAATGACGGTTTCTGTCGAAAAGCCGATCGTAGGCGT
>DATMUG010000094.1:0-3413 GCA_035563915.1 Pseudomonas sp.
CCTGCACATACACCTTGTAGGAGCTGCCGAAGGCTGCGATCTTTTTGCGTTTTCCCTACACTTCAAGATTTCGCGAGCGCTTTCCCTTGGCCCATCCCGCCCAACGCCGCTGGTATCCCTTGGTCTTCGCCATCGCTGCGCTGGTCCTGCTGCCCCTGAGTGTCCTGCTGCTGTCCTGGCAATCGGTCGATCAACAGATCTGGTCCCACCTGTGGGAGACGCAAATGCCGCGTCTGCTGGGCAACACCCTGACGCTGGTGCTCGGCGTCGGTGTCGGTGTGACGGTTCTCGGAGTCAGCCTGGCGTGGCTCACCAGCCTCTGCCAATTCCCCGGCCGACGGTGGCTGGACTGGGCGTTGATGCTGCCCTTCGCGATTCCGGCCTATGTGCTGGCCTTTGTGTTTGTCGGCCTGCTGGATTTCGCCGGTCCCGTGCAAACCCTGCTGCGCGAGTGGTTCGGCACTGGCCTGCGCTTGCCGCGAGTGCGCTCCACGGGCGGGGTGATCCTGGTTCTGGTGCTGGTGTTCTATCCCTACGTTTACCTGCTGGCTCGCACCGCGTTTCTGGCCCAGGGCAAAGGCCTGATGGAAGCGGCGCGGGTGTTGGGGCAGTCACCATGGCAAGCGTTCTGGCGAGTGGCGATGCCGATGGCACGACCCGCCATCGGCGCTGGCGTGGCGCTGGCGTTGATGGAAACCCTGGCGGATTTCGGTGCGGTCTCGGTGTTCAACTTCGACACCTTCACCACGGCGATCTACAAGACCTGGTATGGGTTTTTCAGCCTCTCCACCGCCGCGCAACTGGCCAGCCTGTTGCTGTTGGTGGTGATGGTGGTGCTGTATGGCGAGCGTCGTGCCCGGGGTGCCAATCGGGCGAGCAACGAGCGGCCACGGGTGAAAGCGCTGTATCACCTGCAGGGCGTCAAGGCACTGTTGGCCACGGCCTGGTGCGGTCTGGTGTTCGCCTGCGCTTTCGTCATTCCGATGCTGCAATTGCTGGCGTGGTTCTGGCAGCGCGGGCGCTTCGATCTGGATGAGCGATACACCGGCCTGATCGTCCACACCCTGTACCTGGGCGCGATGGCGGCGTTGATCACCGTCAGTGTCGCCCTGATCCTGGCATTCGCCCGTCGGCTGGCGCCGACCCCGGGAATTCATGCCGGAGTCAGTCTGGCGAATCTGGGTTATGCCTTGCCCGGTTCGGTGCTGGCGGTGTCGATCATGCTGGCGTTCAGTTATCTGGATCGCGAGCTGGTGATTCCGCTCTCCGGTTGGCTCGGCGGTGCCGGCAAGCCATTGCTGCTGGGCAGTCTGTCGGCGTTACTGCTGGCCTATCTGGTGCGTTTTGTCGCCGTGGCATACGGGCCGCTGGAAAGCAGTCTGGCGCGTATACGGCCATCTTTGCCCGAAGCGGCACGCAGCCTTGGCGTCAGTGGGCCACGACTGTTTATCAAAGTGTATCTTCCGTTGTTGCTGCCCGGCTCGTTGAGCGCCGCGTTGCTGGTGTTTGTCGACGTACTCAAGGAAATGCCCGCGACCCTTCTGATGCGGCCGTTTGGCTGGGATACGCTGGCGGTGCGGATATTCGAAATGACCAGCGAGGGGGAGTGGGCGAGGGCTTCCTTGCCGGCACTGACCCTGGTTCTGGTCGGGCTGTTACCGGTCATCGGATTGATCCGACGTTCAGCGCATCGAAACAGCTAGGTGCCAGTCCTACACCTTGCGGCTACAATGCGCGGCATTCGGTGCGGTACGTCTGACAGAAAAAGTAGTAGAAATCGGCTGCAAGCCTTTTGTTTCAAGGCTTTTACTCGATAGATTTCTCGCCCGCACCTTCGCCACGCCCGGAAGGAGAAACCCATGGGACAGCGTACGCCTCTGTATGACCTTCATCTCGCCCTCGGCGCGAAGATGGTCGATTTTGGCGGTTGGGATATGCCCCTGCATTACGGATCGCAGGTCGAGGAACACCATGCGGTGCGCCGCGATTGCGGTGTTTTCGATGTATCCCACATGACCGTGATCGACGTCGATGGCCCCCAGGCCAAGGCTTGGCTCCAGCATCTGCTGGCCAATGACGTCGAGCGCCTGCACAGCCCCGGCCGTGCCTTGTACAGCACCATGCTCAACGAGCACGGCGGCATCGTCGACGACATGATCGTCTACCGCCTGGACGAGGGTTATCGTCTGGTGGTCAACGCCTCCACCCGCGATCAGGATCTGGCGTGGATGCAGGCCCGGCTCTCCGGCTTCAATGTGCGCCTCACCGAGCGCTCCGAACTGGCGATGCTGGCCATTCAAGGCCCCCACGCCCGGCAGAAGGTGGCCGAACTGGTGAACCAGTGCCGCGGCAATCTCATTCAGCTGCTCAAACCCTTCGAAGGCTTGCCCGACGGCGACTGGTTCTTCGCGCGCACCGGTTATACCGGAGAAGACGGCCTGGAAATCATCCTGCCGGCCGAACAGGCGCCGGGATTTTTCAATGATCTGGTGGGCGCGGGTATTTCCCCGATCGGCCTTGGCGCGCGCGATACCCTGCGCGTGGAAGCCGGCATGAACCTGTACGGCCAGGACATCGATCAACAGGTTTCACCGCTGGTCTCCAACCTGGCCTGGACAATCGCCTGGGAACCGGCCACCCGCCAGTTCATCGGGCGCGCTGCGCTCCAAGCCGAGCAGAGCGGTGGCGTACAGCACAAACTGGTCGGTCTGGTCCTTGAGGAGCGCGGGGTTTTGCGCGCTCATCAGGTGGTCCGTATCGCCGATGTTGGCGAAGGGGAGATCACCAGTGGTAGTTTCTCTCCTACGCTTAGCAAGTCGATTGCACTGGCGCGCGTGCCGATGGCAACTGCCGACCGTGCAGAAGTGGAAATCCGTGGCAAGTGGTACCCGGTCCGAGTGGTCAAACCGACCTTCGTCCGCCATGGCAAAACCTTGATCTAACCTTTTCTGGCGGACTTTGACCGCCGACCCTTTTCCTGAGGACACAGAACATGAGCGATATCCCTGCCGACCTGCGTTTTGCCGAGAGTCACGAATGGGCGCGCCTGGAAGCCGACGGCACCGTTACCGTGGGCATTAGCGATCACGCGCAGGAAGCGCTGGGCGATGTGGTGTTCGTTGAATTGACCGAAGTTGGGAAAACCTTCGCCGCCGGTGAACAATCCGGTGTCGTGGAGTCGGTTAAAGCGGCCTCTGACATCTATTCCCCGGTGTCCGGTGAAGTGATTGCGATCAACGAAGACCTGGGCGCCTCGCCAGAGTTGTTGAACAGCGACCCCTACGGCGCGTGGATCTTCAAGCTCAAGCCAAGCAACACTGCTGAGCTGGACAAGCTGCTGGATGCGGCCGGTTACAAGGCTGCAATCGGCGAATAAGCCTCGCGTTGTGTAGGAGCTGCCGAAGGCTGCGATC
>DATMUG010000095.1:0-10624 GCA_035563915.1 Pseudomonas sp.
AGTCGACCTCATCGTTTCCTGACACACCGCCTTCGCGAGCAAGCCAGCTCCCACATTGGATCTGTGATCACATGTGATCCGGGTTGGTTTCAAGATTTGTGTTCGTTTACGGGCTAGCATTGGCCCATGCCTTCATCACCGTTCTTCGTTTCGGATTGCCCACATGACTGCCCATCGAATTGGTTTCCTGATTTGGCCCAGCACGAAAGCACTGACGCTTGCGCTGGCTGAGGAGGCCTTGCGTGTTGCCCAGCGTGTGCATCCGGAAGTGGTTTACGAACTGTCCTTCCTGCAGGCCGAAGCGCCGGTCGAAGGGGCCTGGCAATTGCCGGGCGAGGCGTGGACCGGCAAGCTCGAGAATTTTCAGAAACTGTTCCTGCTCGCCGACGAACCACCCACCACCCTGGCGCCAGCACTCAGCACGGCCCTCAAGCAGCTGGTGCGTGCCGGTTGCGTGATCGGTGGGTTGTCCGCCGGTGTTTATCCGTTGGCGCAGTTGGGGTTGCTCGATGGTTATCGTGCGGCGGTGCACTGGCGTTGGCAGGACGATTTCGCCGAGCGCTTTCCGAAGGTCATCGCCACCAGCCATTTATTCGATTGGGATCGCGATCGCCTGACTGCCTGCGGTGGCATGTCGGTACTCGATTTGTTGCTGGCGGTGCTGGCCCGTGATCACGGCGCGGAACTGGCCGGTGCGGTGTCGGAAGAGCTGGTGGTCGAGCGGATTCGCGAGGGCGGTGAGCGTCAGCGGATTCCGTTGCAGAATCGCCTGGGTTCCAGTCATCCGAAACTCACCCAGGCGGTGTTGTTGATGGAGGCCAATATCGAAGAGCCGCTGACCACCGACGAAATCGCCCAGCACGTGTGTGTGTCCCGTCGCCAACTGGAGCGGATCTTCAAGCAATACCTCAACCGTGTGCCGAGCCAGTACTACCTGGAACTGCGCCTGAACAAGGCCCGGCAGATGTTGATGCAAACCAGCAAGTCGATCATCCAGATCGGCCTGTCCTGTGGCTTCTCCTCGGGGCCGCATTTCTCCAGCGCCTACCGCAACTTCTTCGGCGCCACGCCGCGGGAAGATCGCAACCAGCGGCGCAGCAGCAGTCCTTTCGAGTTGTCGTCGGTGCCGGCGGAACGCGGTTAAACGTGACGTAAAAGGCCATGGAGTTGACGCCATGGCCTTGTGTTTAAGCCCTCCTTTAGCTCTCCATATCCAAATCAGGTGGCAGGTTGCCGGGTCTCGGCATGCCCGCTACTTCGTCAATGCCCAGGGTATTTCCCGTTTCATGAAAGTACGCCGCAATGCGTTCCAGGCTTTGTGTGGTGAAGGGGTTACCGCTGAAATTGAAGTCGGCGGTATTGGCGGGATGGGTTTCCATCAACTCACTCGGCATGTGGGTGATGGCGTTATCGGACAGATCCGCGTGGAACAGGTTACGGCTATCGAGCAGTCCCTTGGGAATTTCGCTGAGCCCGGTGCTGCTCAGATCCAGCGAAGACAATTCACGCATATTGCGTAAATCGGGCGTCAGGCCCAGGGGGTTGTTCCTGAGGTTCAGGCTGTCGAGGTTTTCCATGCCTGCCAATGCATCGGCGGTTTGCCGGGTCAGGGTGATGCGGCACTCGGGCAGGCTCAATGCGTTCAGCCTTGGCATACTGAAGATCGCGTCGGGAATGTTACCCAGTTGATACCCCCTCACAGCCAGGCTGTTCAGATTGGGGAAATAGTCCAGGAACCGATTCAGCCTCGGGGTGATGTTCCCGGTGCTCGTCAGGTACAGCTCAAGAACATGCCCGAAATCCGCCGTCAGCACGGGCAGATCGCCCATGATGGGAAGGTTGGATCTAAAACCGAAATCGTTGGTGGGGGCGTTCTCCGTAGGTACTTGCCGCCAGCACCGTTCGAGACTTTCCTTGAATTCCCTTCTTTTCAATTGCTCCCTCAGCAGATCGGCGGCGCTGAGCGCTTCGCCGGTATCGGAATGGTCAGGAATGTCGGTTACCCAGACATCAAGATCACTGATCAGACTGGCAAGCTCGGTTTCCTTGCGGGCCAGTTCGACACGACCATCGACCAGGCTGCCGGGCAGTCGATAGATAAACTCACTGGCTTGCTCTGAATCCAGGTTTGGGTAAAGGGCCATGCTTCGATCGACATCCGCTTGAGGAGCCAGGACGCCCAGGTCGATACCGGTTTTGCTGAAGCAGGTTTTTATCCGCTCCCGGGTCGTTGCGGACAGCGGATTGTTGTTGAAATCAAATCCATCGGCGATTTCGCGGGGCACATTGAAGATTTCGTCGGGCAGTTCGGTGATCCGGTTACCGGTCAGGATGGCGGTTTCCAGTGCCGGATGATTCGACAGGCCGTTTGGCACGCGGTCAATGGCCGTGCTGGATAGATCGATGAATTTCAGTGTTGGCAGTTTGGCCACATCGGGAATCATCCCCAGTGGGTTATCGAACAATTCCAGCATTTCCAGGCGTGGGCGTGAATACAGCGCGGCCAGTCCCTCGGTGTCCAGCACCAGGCCACATTGGCTCAGGACCAGGTTCTTGAGTGAGGGCATGGCTGTGATCGCCTGCGGCATTCGGCCGAGGGCGAAATTGCGCAATTCCAGATGATTGACGCCGCTGAAACACTCAAGCAAGCGCGACGGTACGACCAAGGCATCGTTGCCGATGAGGGTCAGGGTCGAAACGTGACTCAAGTCTGCCGTCAATTGTGGCAGTTCACCGATGAACGTCAGTTGCGCCTCGAAAGTCTCCATCCTCAGTTCCGTGTTTTCGATGATCCGTTGTCGCCAGAACTGCCGCAGTTTTTGCGAAAACTCATCTCGAGCGGAACGTTGTGTCGAAAGCTCAATGGCGCTCAATGGCTGACCCGTGTCGGGGTGTTGCGTTGGAACCTCTTCAGCCCAGCGCTTGAGATCGCGGGTCAGTTGGCCAATTTCCACCTCCCAGCGCGTCAATTGAGCCCGCCCGTCCTCCAGCGTCCCGGGCAGCTTATAAATGACATGACTGGCGTCTTCGGTGTCCAGGCCCGAGAACAAAGCTTGCAGCCGATGAATATCGGCCTGCTCGGCCAGTATGTTGAAGTCATCACCGGTATTGGCGTAGTGGGCTTTTATCTGGTTTCGGCTTTCGGGAGACAGCGGGTTGTCGGCCAGATCGATATCTTCGAGCAAATCCAACTCAAGGCTGAAGAGCTCATCGGGTAATTCGCGAATGCGGTTACCGTCCAGAAAGGCGTTCTGCAGGGATTTCAGTGCGGTAAATCCGTTCGGCAGTTGGGTAATGCCGGTCTTGGACAGTCGGATGTCGCGCAATAGCGACAAGGCTGTCAGATCCGGAGTGATCGCCAGTGGGTTATCACTCAGATCCAACACCTCAAGCTTGCTCAACGAAGAAAGCACGGCCTGGCCTTCGGGCGTCAGCGCGAGCCCACATCGGCGCAGGGACAACTCTTTGAGGTTTGGCATGCGGGTCATGGCCGCTGGTAGTTGACCCAGCGTGAAGTTCTGCAGGTTCAGGGTGTGCAGGTTCGGGAAAAGCTCGAGAAACGCAGCGGTATCACCAATGGCACTGTTGCCATTGAGGGTCAGGCTGTAGACATGGCTGAAATCGGCAGTCACCGGTGGCATGTCCCCCCAGAATGTCAGATTCGACTCCCATTGTTGCGCGCGCATCCGGGACGGTTCCGTGCGACGCCCCCAGAACTGTTCCAGCTTTTGTTTGAATTCCTCTCGGGAAACGTGCTCGGCGAACATTTGATCCGCAGTGAGCGGAGCCTTGGAAACAGGGTGATGGTCAGGAATATCCGTCGTCCATCGCGTAAGGTCTTGGCTCAGTTGTGTGAATTCGGCTTTCCAGTGCCGAAGCTGAACCCGGCCGTCTTCCAGTGTGCCGGGTAATTCATAGATCACGTCGCTGGCATCCTGCGCATCCAGCGCCGGGAACAGGTCAATGGTCAGGTCGATGTCGGCCTGGTCAGCCCAGAACCCAAAATCCTGCCCGGTGCTCTGGAAGCAGGTTTTAATTCGCTCCTGGGTTGCCATCGAGAAGGGGTTTTGCGCGAAATCAAACGCGTCAATGCGATTGGCGGGAAGACTGAAAAGAGCCTCGGGCAGTTCGGTTATGGCGTTGTGGGTGAAAATCGCGGTGCGCAGGTTTGGATGATCGGCCAACCCGGAAGGAACGGTGGCGATGCCGGTATGGGACAGATCGATGTACCTGAGGCCGGGCAGCGTCGTCAGGTCGGGGGCCTCTCCCAAGGGATTGTTGGTCAGTTCCAGTGTTTGCAGGTTGGGCAACGAGGCAAGCGCTGCCTGACCTGGCGGAGTGAGCGACACCCCGCAATCGTCCAGGACCAGGGTTTCGAGTAGCGGCAGGTGAGTAATCGCTTGGGGTATCTGGTCGAGGGCGAAGTTGTTCAGGTGCAGGCCGCGCAATCCGGGGAAGTTCTGCAGGAAGGACGAAGTTGCGTTGATGGTGCTGTTGCCGGTGAGGCCAAGGGTGGTCACATGGCTGAAGTCCGCCGAGAATACCGGCATCTGGCCCATGAACTTCAGTTCCGATCTGAATCCATCTGCAGGGTTGCTCAACCGGTTGCGCCAGGCCTGTTCCAGTGTCCGGCTGAAGGCTTCTCTGGCAACTTGCTCGGCGAATACTTCCGGGATAGTCAGCTGCTTGTCGGTGACGAGGTGGCGCTGTGGAACATCGGCGGACCATTGCGCGAGGTCGGCGGTCAAGCGGGCAATCTCCGCTTCCCATTCACTGAGTCGGGCGCGACTCTGATCCAGTGTTCCGGGCAGGCGGTACAGCAAGTCCGTCGCTTGTTGCGCGTCGTGGTCAGGAAACAGCGCTGTTGTGCGATCGATGTCCGCCTGTTCGGCGAGCACGCCGAAATGTCTGCCACTGCGGGCGTAGTGAGCCTTTATCCGTTCGCGCGTGGTTGCGGACAGCGGATTGTCTGAAAAGTCGAAACGGCGTCGCGGGTCGGCCTGGTGGGTGAAGAGCGCTGCGGGCAGTTCGGTAATCTGGTTGCCCTCGAAACGGCCGCTTATGAGATTGGGGTGATCGAGCAGGCCGGCGGGCACTGTGGTAATCCCGGTATTGGCCAGATTGATTTGTTGCAGCGAGGGCAGGGCTTGTATGTCAGGTGTGACTGTCAGCGGATTGTCTAGCAGGTACAGAGAGGTCAGTCCGCGTAAAGAGCTCAGTATCTGTTGGTCGCCAGCAGAGAGTGTGATGCCGCCGTGACGCACGACCAGTCGCCTCAGGTTGGGCATCGAGGTGAGGGCGGATGGCAAACCGCGCAGCGGTAAATTCTGAATGTCCAGGTGCAACAAGCCGGGGAAGTTTTGTAGAAAGGCATCGACCGCAGCGTTGTTGGCTGCGCCATTGATCGACAAGGCATGCACGTGGCTGAAGTCGGCGCTCAACACGGGCAGATCCCCCAGCATCGGCGCCGGTATCTGCAGCGTATAACCGAGCTCCTCGCGTGTTTCCTTACGCCAGCACCTCTGAATCGCGTCCCTGATTTGCGCGCGATTGTGCTGCACCTGACTTCGCTTGAGTGCCGACAGGGGGGCTCCGGTGGCGGGGTCATTGACGGGGATGTCATTGGCCCAGCGATGCAGGTCGTTGGTGAGCCGGGTGTACTCGCTGTGGAGCCGGGAAAGTTCAGCGCGTGCACCGCCGGGGTGGATGCGCAGACTCGCAAGCAACGCTTGAATCTGATCGTGGGAGTGCCCTGGATAGACCTCGCGCACGCGCTCTTGCAGGGTAAAGACCCGCGTTCTCAAGGCGCCCACCGGGCGCACCATCTGCCGATAACCATCTGCGCCGACCAGGCGCAGGGTGTCGACGGCCGGGGGCGTAATCGGCGTGGGCGATATCGCCAGGCGAAGCTCGCTGCGCTGCAGAGGTCGCGCGCGAATGGCTTCTTTCAAGTTTTGCCCCTGACCGATCTGAATATCCAGTGCCTTGCGCTCCGCATCCGGCAGCGCGTAAAGGACACTGGAATAGAAGTCGGTTGGCGCGTGCAGTTCCTGTCCTCGGTCGTCGTAGGGTTGCCAAGTACCATCGGCCAGCCGCACCAGAACCTTTTGCGCCGGGGCGTCCGCGCGACCGGTGCTGTCCATGACCGGCCCCTCAACATTTCGATCCCGGACCTCGATGCGCACCTCGCCCGTCCAGCCGGGCAGTTGTCGCAGGCTATGCAAGGCCAGGGTGTGGGTATCCGGGTTGTCGACCGACGCCAACGCCAACCCCTCATAGGCGCGAGCAACGCGCACCTCCCGGTTGGCCAGCTCCACGAGTTCTTGCTGACGTTCGGGTAACTGTCCCTCACTGATCTGCTGGAGTTCTGCGTCAGTGGCGGTGTTGAGCAACTGCTGCTGGATGCTGGCGGGCAGCTGCGGGTGGTGTTGCGCAATCTGACGCACCAATGGGTCCTTATCCTGTTGCAGTGCGGCATAGCGCGATTCAAACAGTGAGGTTCGATGTTGCCGGGCAATGTGCGCCAGCTGTTTGCGCAATGCCTGGCTGCGAACATCTAGAGGCGCGCGCGGCCCGTTGAACTCTTCTCCCAGCAGCGATTTGACCTCGCTTTCGTCAAGCGCAAGCAGCAGTGTTTCAAGCAGGACGCCTCCCCGAACGTCGTCATGACGAAGCACGGTCAGGGGGAATGTTTCATCGGCCGATGACGTCCAGGTGATATCGCCCTGCGCGTTTAACCACTGCAGTCTTTTGCGCGGCGGCCATCGATCGTGCCGAACGAGCATTTGCAATTGCGTCAATGGATCGGCGTTGCGGTATTGCTCGGGCAGGTCGCTGTCCAGTTGATCGATGAACTGTTGCAGGTCCTGATCGATCTTGAAGCGCTGGATGCTATCGGCCAGCAAGGGCGGCAATGGCTCTTGATCGACATGCATCCTGCGCAGCCCGTCTTCGCTGTAGCCACTGACCTTGAGGATCTGTTCGCGCTGGGCAGGGGTGAACGTCTCGACGGATGAACCGATGCGCCGCAGTGCGGTGGGCGTGTCCCATTCCAGGGGCTGCTCAAGCTCGGTGTGCCATGCACCTTGACCGTTGTGTCGCAGTACCGGTTTGTACGCCTCGGGGCGAGTTGGGTGATCAATCCGATACTGGCCGGCGATGGGGCCTTCGCTGACGGCGAAGTGCGCCTGGTCGATGGGGAGCAAGTGTTTATCCTGGTGCCTATGCAGGCCCAGTTCATTGGCTCGGGAGCCCGAGGCTGGTGCGGAGTTTTGCTCGTAGGGCGCCAGGTCCGGCTTCCAGTACCGGGATTGACCGTCGGGACGCTCGACCGACTTGAACCCATCGATGAACGCGACGATCTCCTTGGGCAACACTTTGCGAAACTCGCCCGCGCCGATAGCGCCGCCCGCTGCGAAAACACCCAGTTGCAGCAACGATTCCACGGTGCCCATGAGGTGTTCGAACGCCTCAGTGGTCAGCCCTTCGGCCCAATCGATAATCCCCTCGAAGGTTTCTTCGAGCATTTGATACGCCATGTACGCCATCATCATTTCGCCCAGTACTGGCACAAAAGGCGCGACGATGAACGCGGCTGCCTGGACGATGGCGGAGGCGATGCTGACGAAGGAGTCCCACAACGCCCAGCGGGCTTTCTGGTCAGCCGTTGCGGTCGCGACGGCGATGACGCGCGCGTCATTGAGGATTTTGTTCAGCTTGCCCTGATACAGATGCTGCCAAAGCGCGCTATTGATCGCCTGGATGGCGAGTTGCAGGTTGGGATTATCGATTGGCGTTTCCCGCCAGGTGGGCAGGGCACTGCCTGGCAACGGCTCATGCCAGGTTATTTTTGTCAGGCGACTGTTGAGGTTGCCGAAGAAAAAACCGCGTTGCTCGTGATCCACGAAGCGACTGAAGAACTGCTGGTAATCCTTCGAGCGCAGTTGTCGCGTCATTTCGACCGCCATCTCGCTCGACGAAGCGTACTCTTTGATCGGGTGTTCAGGGTCATCCGGAACATAGGCCACGATCCGGGTGGCGCCCCGGCTCTGCTCAAGGTCAGGGGCAAATATCACGATACCGGTGAGGGACGCATCCAGCATCGTCAAATCGTGGCAGAACAGCGCTTGCCCATTGAGCCGCATGCCTTGCAGGCCATCGACCAGGCCCCCGATCAAGCGAAAGTATTGCTCGCCAATGTCGCCGTTCATCCGCGCCAGTTGCAGGGCGGCTTTCAGCGCGGCTTTTTGACTCTGGTTGACCTTGAGTTGCAGCACGGCCGCGGCGACCGGGTTGGTGATGCCGAGATTGTCTTCGAGATAGGTTTTGTATTGAGCACCGATGTCCAGCGACCTGCACAGTTGGATGAAGGCCGGGACGGTCAGCTTTTCCTTGATCCAGGGCAGGGTGTCGAATTGTTCTGTCGCGGAGGGGGCGGTGATGAAGTTCGATTCGGTCTCGTAGGCGCTGTCTTGAGCTTCTTTCTCTTCGAAATTGTGCAAGGCAGCGTCCAGCAGGGACACCGTCCAGGCGCGAGCACCGGTCTTGACCGAAAAGCCGGGAGTCGTCGCGGGAACATACAGGCGCACAAAGGTGGTTCTGACGTTGAGGTCCAGCCCGAAGCGAATTTTCAATGCCTTTGTGAGCAAGGGTTCGGCGAAGGCACTGGCGTCCTGCAGGTCCGCAAGCCGTTTGTCGACATCGTTTTGCGCTGTCCAGTGTGCGGCGTTGAGTGCCTTCATTTCCTGGTGTTGCGCAGCCGGTGCAGTCTTCAGGCGATCGGGGAGGCGCGGCTGGGTGTTCTTCAGGGCCAGGCGTCGGGTCGACGATGCCTGGCCAAGCCATTGGGGCAGTGTGTTTTTGAGGTGTTGATAGTGACTGTCGGGGTGTTGCGGACCCAGCGTGTCGATGGCCGCTGCCGGTTGCGGTGTTTCATTTGGTTTCATCATTCCAATCCTTGGGCATTGAAGAATGCGCAAGCAGATCAGAGCGTGGTGACTTGGCAGCGGTACATAGTTATGGCTGCGGGTTAGGGCCGTGGGCGCAAATCAAATCCCGGCCACCCTGCCGCTCACGTTGTCAGGCAGTTAAACTGCGCCTTTGCGACCCTATATGTCGCATTGCCGTAAACCCGGGAAAAACCGGGGTTTGCGCTATAAGAAGTTGTCGCTTGGCGGCAAGGCCGGGCTGAAAACTGTCCTTACAATCCCCCCATCGCTCGCCAGTTTCAGGTGAGTGTTTTCTCTTCAGGAGACTCCGATGTCCGTTGAGCACGCTGCGGTAGAACGCGCCGATTTCGACCAGGTAATGGTTCCCAACTACGCGCCTGCCGCTTTCATTCCGGTCCGTGGCGCCGGTTCCCGCGTCTGGGACCAGTCCGGCCGCGAGCTGATCGACTTCGCCGGCGGGATTGCCGTAAACGTACTGGGCCACGCGCACCCGGCGCTGGTCGGTGCCTTGACCGAGCAAGCCAACAAGCTGTGGCACGTGTCCAACGTGTTCACCAACGAGCCGGCCCTGCGCCTGGCCCACAAGCTGGTCGATGCCACCTTTGCCGAGCGTGCCTTCTTCTGCAACTCCGGCGCCGAAGCCAACGAGGCCGCCTTCAAGCTGGCCCGTCGCGTCGGTTTCGACCGTTTCGGCAGCGAGAAGTACGAAATCATTGCTGCACTCAACAGCTTCCACGGCCGCACCCTGTTCACCGTGAACGTGGGTGGCCAGTCGAAGTACTCCGACGGTTTCGGTCCGAAAATCACCGGCATCACCCACGTGCCGTACAACGATCTGGCTGCGCTCAAAGCCGCCATTTCCGACAAGACCTGCGCGGTGGTGCTGGAGCCTATCCAGGGCGAAAGCGGGGTGATCCCGGCCGAACTCGAATACCTGCAAGGTGCCCGCGAACTGTGCACCGCGCACAACGCACTGTTGATTTTCGACGAAGTGCAAACCGGCATGGGCCGTACCGGCAAACTGTTCGCTTATCAGCATTACGGTGTGATCCCGGACATCCTGACCAGCGCCAAGAGCCTGGGCGGCGGTTTCCCGATCGCGGCCATGCTGACCACCGAAGACCTGGCCAAACACCTGGTCGTTGGCACCCACGGCACCACCTACGGCGGCAACCCGCTGGCGTGCGCCGTTGCCGGTGCAGTCATGGACGTGATCAACACCCCTGAAGTGCTGGCGGGCGTGAATGCCAAGCACGACAAGTTCAAGGCGCGTCTTGAACAGATCGGCGAGAAATACGGCCTGTTCACCCAGGTGCGTGGCTTGGGCCTGTTGATCGGTTGCGTGCTCAGCGATGCCTGGAAAGGCAAGGCCAAGGACATCTTCAACGCCGCTGAAAAAGAAGGCCTGATGGTGTTGCAAGCCGGTCCCGACGTAGTGCGTTTCGCGCCAAGCCTGGTGGTTGAAGACGCTGATATCGATGCCGGTCTGGACCGCTTCGAACGTGCCGCGGCAAAACTGACGCAAGCCTGATAGACCCTTCGGCGCCTGACCGTTCAGGCGTCGAACCCATTTTTATGCCGGACCCGCTTAAATGTGGGAGCGGGCTTGCTCGCGAAAGCGGTGGGTCAGACAGCACCCATGTCGCCTGACACACCGCCTTCGCGAGCAAGCCCGC
>DATMUG010000096.1:0-29333 GCA_035563915.1 Pseudomonas sp.
ATAATTGTCGACTGACACAACGCTTTCGCGAGCAAGCCCGCTCCCACATTTGATTGGGGTGGTATTAATACCCGCGCTTGAAATCCACTTCCCCGCGCAATGCCTCACCCGCCTGCCAAGCCCCCAAGTTTTCGACAAACAGCTTTGTCATCAACGAAGGTGAAGTCGGTGCCGAACTGTGTCCCGTGAGCAACAAGCCCCAGGCCGTCCAGAACGGATGGCGCTGCGGTAGCGGTTCCTGACGGCAGACATCGATCACCGCGCCGGCCAAATGCCCTTCTTTCAAGGCCTCCACCAGATCCGCGTCGACCACCGCCACACCCCGTCCGGCATTGATGAACAACCCGGTCGGCTTGAACTGTTTGAACAACGCAGCGTCGTAGATATCGTGGGTGTTCGGGGTATTTGGCAGCAAATTCACCACGTAATCCACGCTACCCACCAGACGGGGCAAATCGCTGAGGGAGCCGACTTCGACAAACGGCGCCTGTACTCGGGCTTCGCTGGCGACGCCATACAACTCAACACCAAAGGGCAACAGGAACTGCGCCACGGTCTGGCCGATGTCGCCAGTACCGACGATCAACACCTTGCGCCCCGCCAGGCTCTGGCCATGACGACTGTCCCATTTGCGCTCAACCTGGCTGACCAGCCGCGCCAGCACTTCACGTTCATGACCGAGCATGTAGGTGAGCACGTATTCGGCCATGACCTGACCAAAAATCCCCACCGCCCGGGTCAACCGATAGTTGCGTGGCAAGCCCTCTGCGAGCAACGGCGTAATGCCCGCCCAGGTCGATTGCATCCATTGCGGTTGGTGACCTTGACGCAACAGCGTCGCCAGCAGGTCGGGTTGGCCGAGCCAGATCGAACATTCGGCGGCCTGTCGGGACAGTTCAGCGGAATCACCACTGGTCAGGACCTCGAGGTCCGGTGCGGTATCACGCAATAGCTGGGTGTAAACAGGGTGGTCGTGTTCGGCAATCAGAACGCGCATGCTTCAACCTTAAAAAAAAGCGCTGCAGACGACCGCCGACGCGCCTTTGCTGCGCGTCGCGGCCATCGCCAAAATCATTCCAGTGTTTCCCAAGGGCTTTGAACAGAGCCGGTCGGCCGATTAGACCGGGTCGTTGCGTCGCAGCAACTCTTCAGGCAAGTGCTCGATGTATTCCTCTTCGGCTGGCGGCATTTGCAGGTGGTAACCCTGTTTTTCGAGGTTCTCCAGCACGACATCGATGTCTTCGCGCGACAGCTTGCGCTCGGGGCTCAGCACCAGATCGAAGGCGTGGATGGCCTTGCCGAAGGCGGCCATGAGGGGTTCGGGAACACGCTCCAGTGCATCGCTCTTGAGCACATAGAGGTACATCTCGTTTTTCTTCGAACTGCGGTAGATGGAGCAAATACGTTTCAAGGCTGTTCTCCGGCGGTGGCCAGGCTGTCGAGCAGTGCCTGGCCCATCAATTCGCGGCGCCAGCCACGCAGCGAATCAGGCAATTGGTAGGGACCATTGGGGAAGCCACTCTTGAGCAGGGCTTCCAGGGTTTTCTTGCGCAACATCAGCTCTGGCGCGATATCCAGACGCTCGGCCTGGGCCTGGCCGATGGCTTTCATTTGCTTGAGCAGAGCGGCAGCGTCCACCGGCAACGGCTCCGGCACGGCGGGTGGCCACTGATCTGGCGACACACTGCCAGAGCGCTTGATCAGATCAAGCAGAAACTCGCCGTCCTGACGCACGGTACGCGGGTGCATGTCTTCGATTTTCGCCAGGGCGCCAAGGTTGTCTGGCTGGGTGCGCGCCAGTGGCCATAGCGAATGCTCACGAATGATCCGGTTACGCGGCAGGTCACGGGCGCGGGCCTCTGTCTCACGCCAGGCGCAGAGTTCACGCAACACCGCGAGTTGTGCGCGGGAAAGCTTCCAGGCCAGCTTGGCCTCGCGATAGACCTCGTAGGGATTGGTCTCGCGGCGCAGGTTGGCCACCAGTTCGGCGCCGTCCTCCAGAACCCAGGCGTATTTGTCATCGGAAAGCTTCGGACGCAACCGTACAAAAACTTCCGCCAGATGCAGGGCATCTTCGGCGGCGTAGCTGATCTGGGTCTCGGACAGCGGGCGCTGCAGCCAGTCGGACCGGGTTTCACCCTTGGGCAAGTCGATGCCGAGCACTTCCTGCACCAGCCGCGAATAGCCCATGGAAAAACCCAGGTTCAGGTAGGCAGCTGCCAATTGAGTATCAAACAGCGGCGCTGGCAAGCTGCCGGTCAATCGCAGCAGGACTTCAAGGTCTTCGCTGCAGGCATGCAGGACTTTGACCACCCCACGGTTTTCCAGCAATGCGGCCAAGGGCTGCCAGTTGTCGATAGTCAGCGGATCGATCAGGTAAGCGCGCGTCCCATCCCCCACCTGCAACAGGCCGGCGATAGGATAGAAGGTGTCGACCCGCATGAATTCGGTGTCGAGGGCAACGTAGGGCAGTTGCTGCCATTCGGCGCAAAACCGGCCGAGGCTATCGTTGTCGCGAATCCAGTGAATTTCGATGGCCACACGGCTCTCCCTTGAAGAATGGCGCGCAGTATATATCGCCCCCGGCGATTTCCGCGCATCCACTGAACAAGAGCAATAGCGAAAATACCTGCTTAGCAAAAAGAATAGTCTGACAAACCTGGACTAGGCGTTCTTACAAAGCACGTAAATACGCATCGGCGAGAAAAGGGGCAGGAAGTCCTGATGGCCGAGCACGCGAAAACCGGCTTGCCTGAATTCAGCCTCCAGCTCGCCCCTGCTCGCTGGCGAAGCAAGACCCTCTGCGTCTGGGCCGCGCGCCTGGAAACGGCCACCGACGCGTACCGCCACTATCACCGTATCGCGACTGACCCGGTGAAACTCGCTGAGCATCGCCAGGCGATGTTCGGGATTGGCCAGATGCTGAAACAGGCGCATGCAGAAAATGCTGTCCACCGCATTCTCCGAGAGCCCGATGGTGAAGGCAGAGCTATGAAAGGTCCTGATCCGCTTTAGCAGGCTTTGAGAATGGTGGGTCCGGGCATGCTCGAGGATATCCTGAGAAGGATCGGTGGCGAGAATCACGCGGTTGGCATGCTCGGCCAGCACCGGCCAAAGGCGCCCGACTCCGCATGCCACATCGAGAATTAACCCCGGCTCACCCGCGACCTTCAGCGCATGACGCACCAGTTGCTGCTCACGCCAGAAAGCCAGGCGCCCACTCAAGCCTTGAACCCGCGGCTGCAAACAGACGCGGGCGTGCTCCTGGTCGTAGCGCCGGGCAAACTCAAGTTCAATGGCGGTGGGAGACTGAGTGGACATGGGTAATGGCTCTGGGTGATCGTTGCGCTTGATGATCAATGCCTGGCGGCCGCTTGTTGAATGGGTGCATTCAGTCCTTGGCCAGCACACCGTCGATGACCGGCCCACGACATCCGGCAAACATGTCCAGATCCTGGTTGTAGACCTTGCTGTTAACCTCCAGCAAACCCAGCATCGAATGGAACAGGTTGTCCTGGCTCAGCGGCTTTTCACGGCTCAGTTGCAGGCAATGGGTGTCTACCGAATATGACTTCTGATAGCTGTCGGAGAACCAGGCCAGCATCGCTACGTGCTTTTGTTGTTCCGGCGCCAGCATGTAAGGCGTGCCATGCAGGAACAGGTTGTACTCCCCCAGGGATTCGCCGTGATCCGACAGGTACAGCATCGCGGTATCGACCTTGTCCTGGTTGCTGCGCAAGATATCGATCAGGCTCGAGAGCACATGGTCGGTATAGACCAGGGTGTTGTCGTAGCCATTGACGATACTTTCGCGACTGCAATTGTTCAGTGCATTACTTTCACAGACCGGGGTGAAGTGTTCGTACTCTTTCGGGTAGCGCTTGAAGTATTCAGGACCGTGACTGCCCATCTGGTGCAATACCAATACGGTGTCCTTATCCAGGTTATCGATGAAGTGCTGCAGGCCCTGCAGCAGGATTTCATCGCGGCATTCACTGTTGGCACACAGAGCAGGATCTTTCAGGTTACTGACATCCTCGAGGGTGACCCGATCACAAGTACCTTTGCAGCCTGACTGGTTATCGCGCCAGATAACATCAAGACCTGCCCGTTTGAGCACGTCCAGCAGTCCTTCTTCATTCTTCGCCTTGCTGGCGTTGTAATCCTTGCGCCCCATGTTGGAGAACATGCAGGGCACGGACACGGCGGTTTCCGTGCCACAGGAGTGCACATCGGTGAATGCGATCAGGCCGGCTTCCTTGTTCAGTTTTGGTGTGGTGTCACGGTTGTAACCGAGAATGCCGAAATTCTCTGCCCGTGCACTCTCCCCGACCACGAGTACCGTCAGGGATTTGCGACTGCGTGTTTGCACGGACGGATTTCGCTGGGCATCTTCACCGATCTTGACAAAGGGCTGCTGGGCTGAAGCCACCTGTTCACGCAGGTAACCGAACGAGGCGCCAATGTAATTGCTGGGCACGACCATCAGGCGCAATTCATGGTGATTGCGAAACAACGATGAAAGACCCTGATAGTTAACCAGAGCCACCCCACCAATAACCGCAATCGACGCAATGGTCACCAGAACCTTACTTAATAACTCGCGGTGCCAGCGACGGAAATCAATCGGTGTTTTCCACAACAGCCAGGACGGCAAAACACCCAGCAATAAAATATAAGCAAACAACTTTAACGAGAGTAAGTCGCGTACTTCCGTGGCATTGGTTTCGGCAAAATTTCGAAACATGCCAGCGTCGATCAATACACCGTATTGGCTCATGAAATAAGCCACGCTCGCGCTGACCATAAACAACAGGGTCAAGACCGGTTTCATGACAGGGCGAAACGCCAGCAACGTCAGCACAATATTGAAGGCAGCCAGGATCATTGCGCCGAAGGCCACGCGCATGACCACGCCCTTTCCGTCTGCCGCAGTGATTTCGAACAGGTGCTGCCACAACACGAAATTGAAGGCAGTCAATAAAAAGGCGCTGGCAATCAGTGTCACCCACTCTGGGCGCACGGCTTTAATCTTCAACATGGCAATCGGCTGTTCCTGAAAGAAATGCCGTCGGTAAATGTGAAAATTTCATTTACCTCGACAGCATTCACTTTAGGCAGCCGACCATCAATTTTTTGTGAAAAAGAAGCCAACGATTAGTTGGCCTCCTGGATTCAGATCAAAGCTTCAGTCTATTTGAGAATGATTCAGCTCGGGTTCAGGGATTACCCTTACATGCCGATGGTGGTCTTGGCATAGGGTTCACGTTCGATATCGAGAATTTCCACGCACAGCTGGACTTCAACGCCCGCCGGCCACTCACACAGATCTTTCACCACCGCCAACAGGCTTTCGGACAGTTGCTGCTTGATCTGTGGCGAACGTCCGCTTAACAGCGCCAGCTTCACATGCACGAAGGCCCGCTCCGCCAATGCCGTGCCGACCTTGAATGTCTCGACCTTCACCGCACGGCTCTTGATGTCGGATTCGGCACCGAACTGACCGGATCCCACCAACGTATTGTTGAGCCGCATCAAGGCGACATCGGCATTCAGGTCCGGCAGGTTGGCGGTGTATTCCAGGTGCAGGTGGGGCATGACGTGACTCCTGTAGATCGGTGGAAAGTTCGTACCTATAACACAGCGCTGGCCGGCCTATTGGGGCAACGACAACAGATTGCGCTCGCCCATGAACGCCTCGATACGTGAACGAAGCCAGCGTTCGGCCGGATCGCTGTCGACATGACTGAGCCAAACCATCGACAGCTCCAGCGTCGGGGTTTTGAAAGGGAAGCCCTCTTTGAACAACTGACCGGACACCGCCATGGCTGCAGCGGTGTAATCCGGCAGGCTGGCAATCAGATCGGTACCGGCCAGCAGCGCCGGCAACGAACTGTACTGCGGTACCGAAAGCACCACCTGACGCGAACGACCAATCTGCGCCAGCCATTCATCGGCGAACCCGCTGACGTTGGCAATATGAGAAACCAGCACATGCGGACGCGAGCAATATTCGTCGACGGTCAGGGGTTTATCCGAAGCATCGGCACGCAGCACGCTGGGGTAGATGTGGCGCAACAGTTTGCGCTTGGCGTTGGCCGGCAGACCACGGGTCTGAGAAATACCGACCGTGATATCGCCGGAAGCCAGCAGATCGGGAATCCGCCAGTGATCGACGTTCTGCACCACGAATACTACCTTTGGCGCTTCCTGGCGCAGGGCATGCAGCAGAGGCGGTAGCAGTCCGTATTCGACGTCGTCAGACATGCCGATACGAAAGGTCATGGTACTGCTGCTGGGGTCGAAATCGTGGGTCAGGCTCAGGGCCACCGACAATGAATCCAGTGCTGGGGACAAGTGTCGAAAGATCTCTTCGGCTCGTGCAGTGGGTTCCATGCGATGGCCGACGCGAATGAACAACGGATCGTTGAACATCGTACGCAAACGGTTGAGCGCCGAACTGATGGTGGGCTGGCCGAGAAACAACTTGTTTGCCACCTTGGTGACGTTGCGCTCAAGCATCAGCGCTTCAAACACCACCATCAGGTTGATGTCGGCCTTGCGTAATTCGTTGCGATTCATCCATTGCCCCCGCGCCTGTTTGGTGTCGACAGTTTAGGGAGGTGTCGCAATCGGCGTCTATGTGACAGGGCGAATAATGGCCTGACCTGAACGACAGAAACGAAAAAGCCCCTGAGATGTTTAACCATTTCAGGGGCTTAATCTTGTTCAATAATGGCGGAGAGATAGGGATTCGAACCCTAGGTACCCGCGAAGGTACAACGGATTTCGAATCCGTCCCATTCGGCCACTCTGGCATCTCTCCAACGGCGCGCATCATAACAACACTTTCGCAGGAAGCGAACCCCCTTTCGCGAAATATTTCTGTGCTATCAGATGCTTGCGTCGGTTAAAGCGGTACGCCCAGACGATTGGCGACTTCTTCGTAGGCTTCGATGACATCACCGAGGCCCTGGCGGAAGCGGTCTTTGTCCATCTTCTTCTTGGTGTCCTTGTCCCAGAGGCGGCAGCCGTCCGGGCTGAATTCGTCGCCCAGGACGATGGAGCCATCGCTGAACACGCCGAATTCGAGCTTGAAGTCGACCAGCAGCAGGCCGGCGTCGTCAAACAGTTTGCTCAGGATTTCATTGACCTTGAGCGACAGTTCTTTCATGCGAGCCAGTTGCTCGGCAGTGCCCCAACCGAATGCCACAACGTGGGATTCGTTGATGAACGGGTCGCCCTTGGCGTCGTCCTTGAGGAACAGCTCGAAGGTATAAGGGTTGAGCTTCATGCCTTCTTCGACGCCCAGGCGCTTGACCAGGCTGCCGGCGGCGTAGTTACGCACAACGCACTCGACCGGGATCATGTCCAGCTTCTTCACCAGGCATTCGTTGTCACCCAGCAGCTTGTCGAACTGGGTCGGCACGCCGGCCGCTTCGAGCTTCTGCATGATGAAGGCATTGAACTTGTTGTTCACCATGCCCTTGCGATCGAGCTGCTCGATACGCTTGCCGTCGAACGCCGAGGTGTCGTTGCGAAACAGCAGGATCAGACGGTCAGCGTCGTCGGTCTTGTAAACCGACTTGGCTTTGCCGCGATAGAGTTCTTCACGTTTTTCCATGATGGGCTCCGCTTGCTAAGTAGATGGGCTAGGCGATGTATCGCCAGTCGAGCCCTGAATCTTGATCGGCCAGTTGCAGCCAGTCCGGGTCGCACCCGAGGGTGTCGACAAAACATTGCCGGGCCAGCTGCGGCAGGTTGTTCTTGCTGCTCAGATGGGCCAGGACCAAATGTTGCAGGCCTTGCCAGCCCAACTCGGCCACCAGGAATGCCGCCTGATGGTTGTTCAAATGTCCCAGCTCGCCGCCCACCCGTTGCTTGAGGAAGTACGGGTAGTGACCGCGAGCCAGCATGTCTCGGCAATGGTTGGCCTCGATCACCAGTGCATCGAGATCCCGATAGCCATCCAGCACCTTGTTGCAGTACGAGCCCAGGTCGGTTAACAGGCCGAAGCGCCGCTCACCGTCACTGAAGACATACTGCGTCGGCTCCTGTGCATCGTGGGCCACGGCAATGACACCAATGCTCAGATTGCCGATCTGCAGTTGTTCACCATCCGCCAGGAAGCCTGTGGGCTCGATGGGCTTGCGCATCCCGCGCAAGGTCCCGCGACTGAGGTAGACAGGCAAATTGTAGCGCCGAGACAGCAAACCCACGCCATGCACGTGGTCGGCATGTTCGTGGGTCACGAGTATCGCGCTCAATTGCGCCGGGTTCACCCCCAGGCGCAACAGGCGTTTTTCGGTTTCCCGCAGGGAGAAACCACAATCGACCAGCACACAGGTATCAGCACTGGCTATCAGCGTGCCGTTCCCTTGGCTACCGCTGCCGAGAACGGCAAAACGCATGTGATCAGCCCAGGTTGTCCTGAATAACGCTCAACACCTTGCGCGCCACGTCAGCCGGCGCCACGGTATTGATGTTTTTCTCGACGGTGACCTGGACGCTATCGCCCACCTTGCTCAGGCGAACCTGATAACGCTCGGCGCGGGCTTCAACTTCTTCCTTGTTCGGCGCACTGCCAAACAGGCTGCTGAAGAAACCGGGCTTGTCGTCTTTCTTCTCGGCCTTTTCAGCCAGGTTGATGTAGTACAGGCCCAGGCTGCGGTTGATGTCTTCCACACGCCACTCGCCCTGTTCCAACGCACGACCGACGCTCGACCAGGCACGATCCAGGTCGGAGCCGACGTTCAGCACAGGGTTGCCGCTGCCGTCTTCGCTCAGGCTGACACGGTTTGGAGTGTCGAAATCACGGGAAGCCAGCATGGAGACCGAACCGCCTTTCTCCGAAATGCGGCTCATGCTTGCGAGCATGTCATCGACCAGCGCCGCGTCCAGGCCGGTATTGACCGAACGGTTGGTGAAGGCCACATCGGCAGTGCTGCCGGCAGGACGCTCGGCGGTGACCACATAGATTTCACTGGTATTGCGCTGCACACCCGGCTCGATACGCACGCGGGTACGGATTTCGCTGTCAGAGGCGACACCCGCGGCGCTCAGGCGCTTGGCCATCGCTGCCGACAACTCGTCAGAATGCTGCCAGGTCGTGGTGAATTCGCCGGTTTGAGGACGCTGTTCGTCCAGGCGAAAACCGTTGTCCTGGAAGAACTGAACGGCCACGGGCCAGGCTTCGGCTGGCGGGTTCTGCGCCAGGATCCAGCGCGAATCGCCACTCTTCTGAAGGGAATAGGCACTGGCATCGGCAACGGAAGACAACGGCAGTGGACGAGGAACGACAAACTCGCCCTTGGCGGTGTCATCGGCCACGTTACGCGGGATTGGCAGCAGTGGGTCCAGACGTTTGGCGGTCTGGATATCCGGCGGCATTTGCATCGGTGCAGTCTGTTTTGCTTCCAGGTAATCGCTACCACGGTCACGGAAATAACCTTCCGGGCCCCAGATCCATCCACAGCCACTGGTGCTGGAGATAATCAAGGCAAGTGCGGAAAGTCCGGCCATTCGCTTCATGCGTTGTACTTCCTCAATTAAGCCAGGACGCCGGACAGACGCATGGCCTGACGCAGCGGTTCGTGACATTCGGCGCTGAGCCAGGTGAGCGGTAGACGGATACCGTCCGGCATCAGGCCCATTTCATGCAGCGCCCATTTCACGGGGATAGGGTTGGATTCGATAAACAGGGTTTTATTGAGAGGCATCAGCTTTTCATGAATGGCACGCGCCTTCTCGGCCTCACCGTTCAGGGCGGCGATGCACAGGTCAGCCATCTCGCGCGGGGCGACGTTGGCGGTGACCGAAATATTGCCCTTGCCGCCCAGCAGGATCAGCTCGACTGCGGTGGCATCGTCACCGGAGATCACCAGAAAATTGCTGCTGACGCCGTCGATGATCGCCTTGGCACGCTTCAGGTCGCCGGTGGCTTCCTTGATGCCGATGATGTTCTTGACGGTCGAAAGACGGATCACGGTTTCGGCCTGCATGTCGCACGCGGTGCGGCCCGGGACGTTATAGAGGATCTGCGGGATGTCGACGGCTTCGGCGATGGCCTTGAAATGCTGGTACAGGCCTTCCTGGGTAGGCTTGTTGTAATACGGCGTGACCAGCAGGCACGCATCGGCGCCGGCGGTTTTCGCATTGGTGGTCAGCTCGATGGCTTCGCGGGTCGAGTTGGCGCCAGTACCGGCGATCACCGGAATGCGGCCATTGACCTGTTTCACGACGCGACGGATGACTTCGATGTGTTCGTTCACATCAAGCGTGGCGGATTCACCTGTGGTGCCGACCGCCACGATGGCGTGGGTGCCGTTTTGCAGGTGAAAGTCCACCAGTTTGCTCAGGCTGTCCCAGTCGAGATTACCTTGTGCATCCATGGGTGTGACCAGTGCCACCATACTGCCCGCAATCATGCAACCGCTCCTGCCGGAAAAAGAGAGCCGTAATGGTACTGGCGCCAAGATGCTTGTACAAGCGAAGTACTGCGCTGCCGCCATTCCCCTTGGCGCCGCTTTTCGCTACCCTTCAGACTTTGATCGGTACTGACAGGCTCGTTCGTCAGGTCTGAGCCTCCATTTTCGGTATCACAAGCCCCATTCCAGCGTTGCCACTCCTTTGTTCCTGCCATACTGGAGCACATTGCAACCTGCGCCAGGGGCTTTGCGATTCACATCCGAAGGCTCATTCCGGTAAAAACAAACCGATAGAAGTACCGACCGCTCATCGCTTTAGGAATGCTGCATGTCCACCCCCACAGTTCGCGAACAATTCCTTGTCATCAGTGCCCTCGGCGCCAACCCCATGGAGCTGACTAACGTCCTGTGCCGCGCCAGCCATGAAAACCGCTGCGCCGTGGTCACCTCTCGCCTGACCCGTCATGGCGAGTGCAGTGCGCTGGTCCTTGAAGTCTCCGGCAGCTGGGACGCCCTGGCGCGCCTGGAAGGCAGCCTGCCCATACTGGCCAAACGGCACGCATTCACCGTCAACGTGGTGCGCAGTGCCGCCCTGGAAAACCGCCCCCAGGCCCTGCCGTACGTCGCCTATGTCAGCTCGGCCTATCGCTCGGACATCATCAACGAGCTGTGCCAGTTCTTCATGGACCACCACGTCGAGCTGGAAAACCTGACCTGCGATACGTATCAGGCACCACAGACCGGCGGCACCATGCTCAATGCCACCTTTACCGTAACCTTGCCGGCCGGCGTGCAAATCAGCTGGTTGCGCGATCAGTTCCTGGATTTCGCCGATGCGCTGAACCTGGATGCGCTGATCGAACCGTGGCGCCCACAAAACCCAATGTAAGGAAACTTTCATGGCCGTTGCCATCGACCAACCGGTTGCCGACTTCGAAGCCCCCGCCACCAGCGGGCAAACCGTCAGCCTGGCGGCACTCAAAGGCAAGCAGGTAGTGATCTACTTTTATCCGAAGGACAGCACTCCGGGCTGTACCACTGAGGGTCAGGGCTTTCGCGACCAGCTGGATGCTTTCAAAGCAGCCAACACCGAAGTCTTCGGCGTATCGCGCGACAGTTTGAAATCCCACGAGAACTTCAAGGCCAAACAGGCATTTACCTTCGAGCTGATCAGCGACAAGGAAGAAGCGCTTTGCCAGCTGTTCGACGTGATCAAGCTGAAGAAGCTCTACGGAAAGGAATACATGGGCGTGGATCGCAGCACCTTCCTGATCGACAAGAACGGAGTGCTGCGCCAGGAATGGCGCGGCGTTAAAGTGCCAGGGCATGTTGATGCGGTATTGGCCGCGGCCCAGGCACTTAATAAGGCTTGACCCTTAAAAGATCGCAGCCTTCGGCAGCTCCTACAGGTATACGCGAAAACCTTGTAGGAGCTGCCGCAGGCTGCGATCTTTTTTGTGCCGCTCAACTGCCTAAAGTAACGGCGCTACGATCGGCTCCTTGCGCGGCCATGCATCCAGTACCGCTTTGAACAGAGTCGCCAGGGGAATCGCGAAGAATACCCCCCAAAATCCCCACAACCCGCCAAACAATAGCACCGCACAGATAATCGCCACCGGATGCAGATTGACCGCCTCCGAGAACAGCAACGGCACCAGTACGTTACCGTCCAGTGTCTGGATGATCCCGTAGACCGCCATCAAATAGATGAACTGATCGCTCCAGCCCCACTGGAACAGCGCGATCAGCAGCACTGGCACGGTGACCACCACAGCACCGACGTAGGGCACCACCACCGATATTCCGACCAGCAACGCCAGAAGCGCCGCGTAGTTGAGTTCCAGAATAACGAAAGCGATGTAGGTCACACCGCCGCAAATGAAGATTTCGATGACCTTGCCGCGAATATAGTTGGCGATCTGACGGTTCATTTCATGGGCGACACGGGTGATTAATGCTCGTTCACGGGGCAGGTAACCTCGCACCCACTCACCGATCATTGCCCGGTCCTTGAGGAAGAAAAACACCAGGATTGGCACCAGCACCAGATAGATCATGATGTTGACCAACAGCGGCAGGCTCGACAGCGAGAATGTCAGCGCCCACTGCCCGAACTTGCCGATCTCGCCCCTCGCCACTTCGATGGCTTGCAGCACTTGCTCGTCGGACACCAGGTGCGGATAGCGCTCCGGCAGCAGCAATAGCAGCGATTGCCACTTGACGAGCATACCGGGCAACTCGTTGAACAAGGTGATCACCTGATGCCAGAGCAGCGGCACCACGACCACAAAGAACACCAGTGACAACCCCATGAATAGCGCAAAGACCAGCCCCACCGCCGCGCCTCCCGGCACACGCAGGCGCTCCAGCGTCACCACCAGCCCCTGCATCAGATAGGCCAGCACCATCCCGGCCAACACCGGCGCCAGCATGCCGCCCAGCGTCAGTACGGCGGTGAATGCCAGAAAAAGCAGAACAGCCAGGACGACAGCTTCTTCATCGGAGAAGTAGCGCTGAATCCAGTCGCGTAACACTTTGAACATCAATAATCCTTAAGAACAAATGCCGCAGGCTTCAGGCTTTTTTCAACCAGTAACGGTAAACGCCCGATTCATCTTCTTCACGAAGCAGCGTATGACCGGCCAATCGGGCAAAGGTGCGAAAGTCGCGCTGCGAGCCCGCATCGGTGGCGATCACCTTGAGTACCGCGCCAGTCGCCATCCGATTGAGCTCCATCTTGGCCTTGAGCAACGGCAACGGGCAATTCAAGCCACTGGCGTCCAGTTCAACGTCATGGGCTACGGCATCGATCATTGCATCACTCCGGTTCAGATGGTTGAGTTGCCTAGAATATCTGGTCGCAACGCTGGTGTCCGGCTACAGTAAGGTCTTTGTCGACTAAGGCTTTGTGCATGACTTTATTGCGCCCTACCCTGCTGACGCTCGCTTGCCTGCTCGCCTCACCGGGCTTTGCCGACGATCTGCCGTCACTCGGCGACGCCAGTTCTGCCATCGTCTCTCCGCAACAGGAATACCAACTGGGCCGCGCATGGCTGGCGCTGTTGCGCAGCCAGGTTTCGCAGCTCAATGATCCGCAACTCAAAGACTATGTCGAATCCAGCGTTTACCGCTTGGTGGAGACCAGCCAGGTTAATGACCGGCGTCTTGAATTCATTCTGATCAACAGCCCGCAACTCAACGCTTTCGCGGCGCCAGGCGGCATTGTCGGGGTCAACGGCGGTCTGTTCCTCAACGCTCAGACCGAAGGCGAATACGCCTCGGTCATGGCTCACGAATTGGCTCACTTGTCGCAGCGTCACTTTGCCCGTGGGGTAGAAGCGCAACAGCGCATGCAAGTGCCGATGATGGCAGCGCTGTTGGCGGGGATCGTGATTGCCGCCGCCGGGGCCGGCGATGCCGGGATCGCGGCCATTGCGGGCACGCAGGCAGCAGCCATTCAGGAACAACGGCGTTTCTCGCGGCAAAACGAACAGGAAGCCGACCGTATCGGCATTCTCAATCTGGAAAAGGCCGGCTACGACCCGCGCTCGATGCCCACGATGTTCGAGCGCCTGGGCCGTCAATACCGCTTCGACGCCAAGCCGCCGGAATTCCTGCTGACTCACCCGGTGACCGAGTCTCGAATCGCCGACACCCGCAACCGCGCGGAACAGGCTCCACAGGGTGGTATTGAAGATTCGCTGCGCTACCAACTGATTCGTGCGCGAGTTCAACTGATCTATGAAGAAACCCCAGGCCTGGGTGCCAAGCGATTCCGCGCATTACTGGATGAAAATCCGAAAAACGATGTCGCGCGCTATGGACTGGCCATCGCCCAAATAAAAGGCGGACAACTGAATGAAGCCCGGGAAAACCTGAAACCCTTGCTCGCCAAATCGCCCAACGAGATCATTTACAACCTCGCGCAGGTCGATCTCGACATTACCAACAATCGCCTGGCGGACGCTCAATCCCGCGTGGATCGGATGCTGACCCAATATCCTGGCAACTATCCGTTAAACCAGGTGCGCGTCGATCTGTTACTGAAACAGAACCGTGCCGCTGAAGCCGAGAAAGCGCTGGAAGGTTTGCTCAAGTCGCGTCCAGACGATCCGGATGTCTGGTACCAGGTGGCCGAGACGCGTGGCCTGTCGGGCAACATCATCGGCCTGCATCAGGCTCGCGCGGAGTACTTTGCCCTGGTCGGCGACTACCGTCAGGCTATTCAGCAACTGGACTTCGCCAAGCGCAAGGCTGGCAGCAACTTCCCGCTGTCGTCGCGAATCGATGCCCGTCAGCGAGAGTTGATGGAACAGGAGCGCATGATCAAGGACATGATGGGCTGACAAGCTCGGTAACCATTCATCCGGACATAAAAAAACCGCCTCTTTCGAGGCGGTTTTTATTCAACCGACAACCGGATTATTCAGCCAGTTTGAAGGTGATGAAGCTGGCGCGCCCCTGGCGTAGAACGCGCATGGACACCGAGCGATTCTTCGGCAACGCCTTGGCAATGTCGGTGAACTGCTTGGTCGATTCGATGGCCTGATTGTTCAGGTGGGTAATCACATCGCCCGGTTGCAAGCCAATCATGGCGGCAGGTCCATCCTGAACTTCCTTGATCACCACACCACCTTTGAGGTCGTAGGTTTTCTTTTGCTCGGCCGTGATTTCGACAACCGAAACACCGAGGCGATTGCTGCTGCTCTCGGCACCGGATTTCGGCAGAGCGCTGAGGTCTTTATCTTCGTCAGGAATATCCCCAACGGTCAGCTCGACATTCTTGCGCTTACCGTCACGAATCACTTCGAGATTGGCCTTGGAGCCAGCCTTCAGTGCACCGACAAGATGCGGCAGGTCGGCGGACATCACGATCGGCTGGCCATTCATGCTCAGGATGACGTCGCCAACTTGCAGGCCACCTTTGGCTGCCGGGCCATCGTCCTGGATCTGGGCGACCAGAGCACCTGCAGGCTTCTCCAGACCGAACGACTCAGCGAGATCCTTGTTCACTTCCTGGATCACGACTCCCAGCCAGCCGCGGCTGACTTTGCCACCGCTTTTCAGTTGATTGGAAACGTCCATGGCCACGTCGATAGGAATGGCGAACGACACGCCCATGAAGCCGCCGGAACGGGTATAGATCTGCGAGTTGATACCGACCACTTCACCATTCAGATTGAACAGCGGCCCACCGGAGTTACCCGGGTTGATCGGCACGTCGGTCTGAATGAAGGGCACGTAGTTTTCGTTGGGCAGGCTGCGGCCCACGGCACTGACGATACCTTGAGTTACCGTGTGGTCAAAGCCGAACGGCGAACCGATCGCCACAACCCATTGGCCAGCTTTCAGATCCTGGGATTTACCCAGTTTGAGGACCGGCAAGTCCTTGCCTTCGATTTTCAGCAAAGCCACATCTGAGCGCGAATCGGTACCGACCAGCTTGGCCTTCATTTCACTTCGATCGGCCAGACGCACCAGAATTTCATCGGCATCAGCGATCACATGGTTGTTGGTGAGGATGTAGCCGTCAGACGAAATGATGAAGCCCGAACCCAAAGACTGAGCTTCACGCTGACGATCACCGCGAGGTGAACGCTGTTGCGGCGGCATGCCGCGTTCGAAGAACTCGCGCAGCATCGGAGGCAGCCCTTCGAGATCCGGCATCTGCTGGCTCACTTTGCGATCCGGCAGTTTTTGCGTGGTACTGATGTTTACGACCGCGGGCGAGGCTTGCTCGACCAGTTGCGTGAAGTCGGGCAATTCGGCTGCTTGCGCAGTCACTGCCTGACCGAGCACCAACACGGTGGCAAAAATGGAGAGATAAGCTTTCAAGCGTGGTATCGACATACGGCTCCCGTTACGACGAGCATGGTTAAGCGATATGGAACAAGGAACCCGGGAAAAGATACGCCGGTATCTTTGTTTCGGGAATAACAAACAAGGCCAGAGCCGAGGGGCTCTGACCTATAAAAAATTCTGGGGGTATTTGCAAACTGAAATGCTCACGAAACATTTCGATTTCAGCTCACTGCTTGGTGGTCGCAGCATCTGTTCGCATTGATAGCGCAATCCGTTCCGCAGTACCGACCGGAATCTCTCCGACCACGGTCACCATCATTTCGCCTTGTGGCGTGGTCATGCGGCGGGAAACGGCAACGGTTGGACCTAGTTGAGTGCGGGTGTCGGTGACCGTCGCGCCATTCAATGGCTCCAGAAACACCGAAAAACGCGCCAAACCATCGTCGTACATCAGGCTGTTGACCTGGGTTTTGGTCTCGGGATCCTTGCGAGCCGTGCTGCTGGTCAACTCGAAGCCTGGCGGCAACCAGTCTGAATGCCAGACCTGTGCGGTTTTGACCGCAGAAGCCTTGTCACTTTCAAGGTTGACGGCTTTGCAATCGGGGCCCGGTTGCAGATCGCTGTCCGAAGGAACATCGGAAGTATCCAGCTGCGTGAACTGGAACCTTTCCAGCAATCGACCTTTGTCATCAAGTAGCAGGGACTTGAGCGGCAGACCGGTTTCCTTGTCCAGATGCAATTCAAACCCGTAGCGGTGTTGATCACGAGGTGTCAACGACACAATCACAGCTGGACGCCCGGCCACGCGCGACTTGCCGATGACAGCAAGGTCATACCAGTTCTTGAGCTTTTGGGGATCAAGTGCACGAGCAGCGGAATTTGGGGAGTCCCCAAGCCCTGCTATCAGGGTGCCGCTGACGCATTGAGTACGTCCATCAATGCGTACGACTTCCTGCGCGGATCCATCGAGCTGGAGCAATCGCTCGCGGACCTTGCCATCCTGGACGCGGTGCCAGATGTCATGGGTAGAAAAACTACCATTGCGCTCGTAGACGAAAGTACCTTGAAAGCTTTGCTGCTGCTCGGCCTGGCCAAGACGAGTCAACCAGTCCTGAGCTTCATCGGCATGGGCTGGAACAACAAACCAGCCACCAAGCAGAAGCGTAAGTAGAGGTATGGCGCGCATGATCCTCCTTAACGGTTTTCCAGGCTTGCTGCACGCGCGTAAGGCAGAGCGCTCTCGGTACCTTTCAACGCAGCCTGTTGAGCATGTTGACGCAAGTAGCCTGGCAGACGCTGATCATGCCAGCCTGGTTGACCTTGCAATACGCCGTTGGCCATGGGGCCGGTGGCGTCCGAACTCTCATTGTAGCCTGCCAGAACAGCCGGGCCCTTGACTTGAGGGGCGGCCAGATTCTGTTGAGTGGATTGCTGAGCCAGTTCCACACCGGCGATTTCGTCCTGGTTATACAGACGAACACCTGCCAGCACGGCTACCGTTACCGAAGCAGCAACGGCCAGACGACCCAGACTGCGCCACGGACCACGGGTGGCTTTCGCCGGTACCGCTTCGTCAGCCAAGGCTGCGGAAACGGCTGCTGCAATATCCAGACGTGGAAGCAGCAGATCCTTGTGCATCGCTGCCCGAGCGATCTGATAACGAGCCCAGGTTTCACGGGTTTCAACATCGTCACAGGCACTGAGTACCCGACGCAGTTCCAATTCGTCCGCTTCGTTATCCATCACTGCGGACAGCGATTCCTGCAGGGCTTCACGACTCATGGCGTTCCTCTCTTGGCTGTCGCCGCTGTCTCTAGTTTTCCTGCAACAACGGCTGCAGGGCTTTATCGATGGCCTCCCGGGCGCGGAAGATCCGGGAGCGCACGGTGCCCACCGGACATTGCATGACGCTCGCAATGTCCTCATAACTCAGACCATCGAATTCACGTAAAGTTAAAGCCGTACGCAAATCTTCAGGTAGTTGCTGAATGGTTCGATGGACGGTGCCTTCGATCTCATCCCGCAGCAAAGCCCGCTCTGGCGACTCGAGATCCTTGAGGCCATGATCGCCATCGTAGAACTCTGCATCCTCGGAACTGACATCGCTATCCGGCGGCCGACGGCCGCGTGAAACCAGATAGTTTTTCGCCGTGTTGATGGCGATGCGGTAAAGCCACGTATAAAACGCGCTGTCTCCGCGAAAATTTCCAAGTGCGCGATACGCCTTGATAAAGGCTTCCTGCGCCACATCCTGGGCTTCATGGGTGTCGTGCACGAATCGCACGATCAACCCGAGAATTTTGTGCTGGTATTTCAGCACTAGCAGATCGAAAGCACGCTTGTCGCCGCGCTGAACGCGTTCGACCAGTTGCTGATCCTCTTCCTGGGTTAGCATGAACACTCCTCGATAAGCACGGAGGAGGCTTGCAAAACTAAACGACCGGGCTTGCAAACATAGACTCGGGCTTTTCGCAAAAGTTCTCCCCCTCCGGGCAAGTTTCCTGCGGACTCTGATTCGGCACGCACGAAAAACGCAGCGCGAGATGGCCCGGCTGCGCAAATAATCTTGTTGTCAGTTTCACCGGCAGGATCCAATCACAAATCCTCCACGAACCCGACACTGTCCCTTGTTTCAGGCAACCGTCTATTGATCTTGGGCCTTTGGCAAAAGTTCCAAACATTTATAGCTGCGTGACAGCGACATTGTGCAACTGTGAATAGAAAAAGACTGTTAAATCCACGATACAGTCGTCAAACCAGTGAATCGGCGATAAAACCATCCGACGAAGCGTCCGGTTTTTCTCGTCACAGTAGTTTCACAATGCCATATAGGCTCGGCTATTGTGCCGCCCCACCCCTCTATATACTAGTGGGCCGTGCGCAAACCTGACTCGCCTGTCCAGTTGTCCAGCGCCTCCCCCGAACCGGGTCGCCTTGAGCGGAATCCTGAAATGAGCCAACAGTTTCAACACGATGTTCTGGTAATTGGCAGCGGTGCTGCCGGCTTGAGCCTTGCGCTGACCTTGCCCGGTCATTTGCGCATAGCGGTCCTGAGCAAGGGCGACCTCGCCAACGGCTCGACTTTCTGGGCCCAGGGCGGTGTCGCCGCCGTACTGGACGATACCGACACCGTTGAATCCCATGTCGATGACACCCTCAACGCCGGTGGCGGCCTGTGCCACGAAGATGCCGTGCGCTTTACCGTCGAACACAGTAAAGAAGCGATTCAATGGCTGATCGATCAGGGGGTGCCGTTTACCCGCGATGAACAATCCGGCACCGAAGACGGCGGGTTCGAATTTCACCTGACCCGTGAAGGCGGACACAGCCATCGACGCATCATCCATGCCGCCGACGCCACCGGTGCGGCCATTTTCAGAACCCTGCTGACCCAGGCCAAACAGCGATCGAACATCGAACTGCTGGAACAGCGGGTAGCCATCGACCTGATCACGGAAAAACGCCTCGGCCTTGAGGGTGATCGTTGCCTGGGCGCCTACGTACTCAATCGCGGCACCGGCGAAGTCGACACCTACGGCGCCCGTTTCGTGATCCTCGCGTCCGGCGGCGCAGCCAAGGTCTACCTGTACACCAGTAACCCCGACGGTGCCTGTGGCGACGGCATCGCCATGGCCTGGCGCTCCGGTTGCCGGGTGGCGAACCTGGAATTCAACCAGTTCCACCCCACCTGCCTGTATCACCCGCAAGCCAAGAGTTTCCTCATTACCGAAGCCCTGCGTGGTGAAGGCGCCCATCTGAAACTGCCCAATGGCGAACGCTTCATGCAGCGTTTTGACCCGCGGGCCGAACTGGCCCCGCGGGATATCGTTGCGCGGGCCATCGACCATGAAATGAAGCGACTGGGTGTCGATTGCGTTTATCTGGACATCAGCCACAAGTCCGAAACGTTCATCAAGACGCACTTCCCGACCGTATACGAACGCTGCCTGGAGTTTTCCATCGACATCACCAAGGAGCCTATCCCGGTGGTGCCAGCGGCGCACTACACCTGCGGCGGCGTCATGGTCGACCAGAACGGTCGCACCGATGTACCAGGGCTGTACGCCATCGGCGAAACCAGCTTCACCGGCCTGCACGGCGCCAATCGCATGGCCAGTAACTCGTTGCTGGAATGCTTTGTCTACGCCCGTTCGGCAGCAGCGGACATTCTGCAGCAGCTGCCTCAGGTCTCTGCCCCCATCGCCCTGCCCGTCTGGGATGCGAGCCAGGTCACCGACTCCGATGAAGACGTGATCATTGCGCACAACTGGGATGAACTGCGGCGGTTCATGTGGGACTACGTCGGTATCGTACGCACCAACAAGCGCCTGCAACGGGCCCAGCATCGTGTGCGCCTGTTACTCGACGAGATCGACGAGTTCTACAGCAACTACAAGGTCAGCCGGGATTTGATCGAGCTGCGTAACCTGGCCCAGGTAGCCGAACTGATGATCCTGTCAGCCATGGAGCGCAAGGAAAGCCGCGGCCTGCATTACACCCTCGACTATCCGAACATGCTGCCGGTCGCGCTGGACACTATTCTGGTGCCGCCCACCTACGCCGACTGAACTTGAGCCGGACCCGCAGGCGTCGGTGCAAGTCCGCCGCCTGCGAATCCCGGGGCACGCAGATAGCCCGTACTTGCCGCTCACCACGCAAACGAAAACGCAGCACCACGATCAACGGCAGCGCCAGGCTGTCGGGTCGCAACTGCACCGCTTGCCATCCCGCGGACTCACTCCATAACTGCCAGCCGTCGGCATCGCGCCGCAAACCGCGAAAGGCCTGTGGGTGAGTCAAGAGTATTTGACGTGGCAACGCCCGGGCGCCATGCAAGAGACAGCCAAATGCACCGAGCAGGCTGGCCCAAAGAGGAATGGAAAGTAGAAACAGCGACCCCAGCGCGAACAGCTGGGCCAGCAGATACGCCGCCAGCAACTGCCGTGAGGCATGCCAGCGGCACTCGAACGAATTACTTGGGCTGGACACGATCCAGAATCATGCGAACCATGCGCTGAAGCTCCGGATCTTCCGATTCGGCGCGTTCCATGAACCAGCCGAACATGTCCTGATCTTCGCACTCGAGCAACCTGACGTAGCAGGCGCGATCGACCTCGTTGAGGTGCGGATAAACCTCTTTCACAAACGGCACCAGCAACACGTCAAGCTCAAGCATGCCGCGGCGGCTGTGCCAATAGAGGCGATTCAGTTCAACATCTTCGACCATGGAGCGCTCCTCAAATAGGCCGCAAGTATACAGCCCCGCGCCTGATCGAACAGTCGGCTTTGGTCGGGCACCGACGATCCTTTGTGAACTACCCATTTCAAGGGCGCCCCCTTATCATGTCCGCCAGACTCTTTACCCTGCGATGACCCATGGCCGATTCTGCTTTTTTCTGCACGCTGTCTCATGAAGGTGTTCTGGCGGTCCGCGGTTCGGACGCCGCCAAGTTCCTGCAAGGTCAATTGACCTGCAACCTCAACTACTTGAGCGAAAACCAAGCCAGCCTCGGTGCGCGCTGCACCCAGAAAGGCCGGATGCAATCGAGTTTCCGCATCCTGCTCGAAGGTGACGGCGTGCTGCTGGCCATGGCCAGTGAGTTGCTGGAACCGCAATTGGCGGACCTGAAAAAGTACGCGGTGTTCTCCAAATCCAAGCTGACCGATGAAAGCGCCGCCTGGGTTCGCTTCGGCATCGATCATGGCGATGCTGCACTGATCAGCCTTGGCCTTGAACTGCCGGCAGACACCGACAGTGTCGTGCGTAATGCCGGGCTCATCGCCATTCGCGTTTCGCCCGATCGCGCGGAACTCTGGACCGCCGCCGATCAAGCCGATGTCATCAAGGGCAAGCTCGGCGCCCTGTTGGCCGAAGGCGATCTGAATCAATGGATGCTGGGCCAGATCCGCGCCGGCATCGGCCAGGTGATGCCAGGCACCCGAGAGCTGTTCATCCCGCAGATGCTCAATCTGCAAGCCGTCGGCGGCGTGAGTTTCAAGAAAGGCTGCTATACCGGCCAGGAAATCGTCGCGCGGATGCAGTACCTGGGCAAACTCAAACGCCGCCTGTATCGCGTGCAACTCGATGCCAGTGAACTGCCTGAACCCGGCACCCCGCTCTTCTCCCCAAGCCATGCCAGCTCGATCGGTGAAGTTGTGTTGGCTGCCCATGCCGGACAACACATCGAACTGCTGGCGGTCTTGCAAGCCGAAGCCGCTGAAGCCGGTGATCTTCACGTCGGCGCGCTCGATGGCCCGTCCCTGCACTTGCTCGATCTGCCTTACGAACTGGATCGCGACCGCGAAATCCAGCGTTAAACACGACACTGTTCAGCGACACCTTCGTAGCTACACCTAGAGAAAAGAAATGAGCGAGCTGGCGGAAAAGGTCCAAAAGGATTTGGTTGAGGCCATCGATAACGATGACCTGGTTCTGCCGACATTGCCTGAAGTGGCGTTGCAGATTCGCAAGGCGGCTGAAGACCCTGACATCGGTATCGGCGATTTGAGCAAAGTGATCGGTCGCGATGCGGCGCTGTCGGCGCGGCTGATCAAGGTGGTCAACAGCCCGTTGCTGCGGGCTACCCAGGAAGTCACCGACCTGCACACGGCGATCACGCGGCTGGGTATCAACTACAGCAGCAACCTGGCCATCGGCCTGGTCATGGAACAGATTTTCCATGCCCGCTCGGAGGTGGTTGAACAGAAGATGCGCGATGTCTGGCGCAAAAGCCTGGAAATCGCCGGTGTCAGCTATGCGTTGTGCCGCAGCTACACCCAGCTCAAACCCGATCAGGCGGCGCTGGGCGGGCTGGTGCATCAGATCGGCGTCCTGCCGATCCTGACCTACGCCGAAGATCACTACGAGTTGCTGTCCGACCCGGTCAGCCTCAACCACGTGATTGACCACATTCATCCCTTGCTGGGGGACAAGCTGCTCAGGGTCTGGGAATTTCCGGACGTGCTGGTGCAGGTGCCGCAGCTGTACCTGAACTTCAAGCGGCAATCGGCGCAGGTTGATTACGTCGACCTGGTGCAAGTGGCCAGCCTGTATTGCCACAAGGACACCGACCACCCGATTTCGCGCATCGATCCGTTCAACGTGCCGGCCTTCAACAAACTCGGGATCGACCCTGAGAACAAGGCGATGTGTGCCGACCTGGAAGAAAACCGGTCGATGTTCTACTGAGTGTGAAGGCCATTTCCTGTGGTGAAGGAGCCATGCTCACTCCCCCGCAATAAAACTCACCCGCACCTTCAGCCCCGCCTGCTCACCATCGTGCAGGCTGATCTGCGCCAGATGCGCGCGACAGATTTCACCGACAATCGCCAACCCCAGCCCTGATCCAGCCACCTGCTGATTACGCCGATAAAAGCGCTCGAACACCCGATCCCGCTCATCAATGGGAATGCCCGGCCCGTCGTCCTCGACCTCAAGCACCGCCGGCGCCGACACCCGCAGAATGACATTACCCCCCGGTGGCGTATGGGCCAGCGCGTTATCCACCAGATTGCTCAACAGCTCGTTCAGCAAGGTCGGCTCGCCGCGCAGCCATACCGGTTCGTCGGCTTCCAGCGCCAAAGCCACGCCGCGCTTATGGGCCAGCGGTGCCATGGCCATGCCCAATTCCCGCGCCAACTGACTCAGATCCAGCAACTGTGCGCCACCTTCGGCAATCGCCCGCGCGCCATTTTCGACCCGCGCCAGCGAGAGCAACTGATTGGCCAAATGGGTCAGGCGATCGGTGCCCTGAGCGGCGGTTTCCAGGGTATCGCGCCAAGTCTGCGGCTCGCTCGAGCGCAAGCCCAGCTCCAATCGCGCCTTGAGCGCCGCCAACGGGGTACGCAGCTCATGGGCGGCATCGGCAATGAACTGCGCCTGACGCTCGAACTGCCCGCGCAGGCGTTCGGTAAAGTGATTGAGCGCGCGCACCAGCGGCCACAGTTCGTGCTGAACTTCTACCAAAGGCAATGGCCGCAGATCATCGGGCTGGCGCTCTTCCACCGCTGTGCGCAAACGCTCCAGCGGGCGCAAGGCGGCACTGACCGCAAACCACACCATCATCAACGCCCCCACCGCCAGCATCCCTAAGCGCAGCAAGGTATCGGCCGCCAGACTGCGGGCCATGCTGACCCGCGCTTCATCGGTTTCCGCCACGCGGATTTCCGCCATACCGTTCATGTTCGGTTCACTGACCGCCTTGAGCAGGCTGACCACCCGCACGTTCTGCCCGCGATACGTGGCGTTGTAGAAGCGCGCCAGCGCTGGATAGTCATCGGTACGCGGCGTGCCGGCAGGCGGGCCCGGAAGGTTTTCGTATCCGGAAATCAGCTTCTGGTTGATGTCGTTGACCAGATAGAAAATCCGCCCGGCACTGTCATAGGCAAAGGTATCGAGAGCCACATAGGGCACGTCGAGGCTGAGCGTGCCATCGCGCGCGGACAACCCGGCGGCGATGGTCCGCGCCGAGGCCAGCAACGTCCGGTCATAGGCGGTATCGGCGGCCTCCCGACCGTTCCAGTACGCGCTCAAGCCACTGGCCAACATCAACACCACCAGCAGCAGCGCCAGGTTCCACAGCAAGCGCCAGCGCAGACTGCTGGGCTTATGCATCACGGCTTTCCAGCAAGTAACCCAGGCCACGGAAGGTCACGATGGCCACCGGCTGCCCGTCGAGTTTCTTGCGCAAACGATGTACGTAGATTTCGATGGCGTCGGGGCTGGCTTCCTCGTCGAGGCCGAAGACCTGAGAGGCCAGCTGCTCCTTGCTCATGACCCGACCGGGACGAGCGATCAACGCTTCAAGCACGGCCTGTTCGCGGGAAGTCAGCGTCAGCAGCTCCTCACCCAATGTGAAGCGCCGCGTGTCAAGGTCATACGCCAGCACGCCACAGCGTTGCACACGCTCGCCGCCCAGCACGCTGCGGCGCAGCAAGGCTTTGACCCGGGCTTCAAGTTCAGTGAGTTCGAAAGGCTTGGCCAGGTAATCGTCAGCGCCAAGATTGAGGCCGTGGACACGATCCTTGACGTCGCTGCGCGCGGTCAACATCAGTACCGGAAGGTTCTTGCCCCGGGCGCGCAAGCGTGCCAGCACTTCAAAACCATCCATGCGCGGCAGGCCGACATCGAGGATTGCCATCGCGTAATCCTCGCTGCCCAACGCCAGATCGGCCGCCACGCCATCGTGCAACACATCCACGGTCAGGCCGGTGCTCTTGAGCGCCTGGGCGACGCTTTCGGCGAGCTGCAGATGGTCTTCGACGAGCAGGACACGCATGGATCTTTACCTCAGTCAGGGATGGTCGACGCCATTCTTTGGCGCGGAGTTTACAGCGGCAACCGACGCTGTGAAGCCCGAAAAACCTTGAAAGCCCGATGAAAGGTTAGTGAAAGGTTGAGCCGTTAGAGTCGGGGCACGGATGGTCTCGACTGCAGACCATCGCATCGTGCTTTGAAATGTAGCTCCCGAAAAACGCCTCGATGCGTTTTCGCCAAATAAGAACAATAACCGAGGTACTGCACCATGCTGTCCATACAGCTTCAGGCTTATCCGCATCGCCCCTTCCTTCGATATCCCACGATGACGCAACCCTGCGCCGTTGCCGGCTGCCCTGCCCGAAATCGCCGCTTCTGAACATCCAAAAACAACAACTCCTGTGGAGACAAACATGAACCGATCACTGCGCCGTTTCGCCCTCGCCGCCAGCTGTGTGCTGTTTGCCGGCCAACTGATGGCCGAGCCAAAGCGCCCGGAATGCATCGCCCCGGCCTCCCCCGGCGGTGGCTTCGACCTGACCTGCAAACTGGCGCAGAGCGCGCTGGTGAATGAAAAACTGCTGACCAAGCCGATGCGTGTGACCTACATGCCCGGCGGCGTCGGCGCGGTGGCGTACAACGCGGTAGTCGCCCAGCGCCCGGCGGATGCCGGCACCCTGGTGGCCTGGTCCAGCGGTTCGTTGTTGAACCTGGCGCAAGGCAAGTTCGGGCGCTTCGATGAAACCAACGTGCGCTGGCTCGCGGCCGTCGGCACCAGCTACGGCGCCATCGCAGTGAAAAGCGATTCGCCCTACAAGACCCTCGACGATCTCGTTCAGGCGTTGAAGAAAGATCCAGGCTCGGTGGTTATCGGCTCCGGCGGCACCGTCGGCAGCCAGGACTGGATGCAGACCGCACTGATCGCCAAGGCTGCCGGGATCAACCCGCGCGAGCTGCGTTACGTGGCACTCGAAGGCGGTGGTGAAATCGCCACGGCCCTGCTCGGCGGCCACATCCAGGTCGGCAGTACCGACATCTCCGACTCCATGCCGCACATCCAGAGCGGTGACATGCGCCTGTTGGCAGTATTCGCCGACAAACGCCTCGACGAGCCGGAAATGAAAGACATCCCGACCGCCCGCGAGCAGGGTTACGACATCGTCTGGCCAGTGGTTCGCGGTTTCTACCTCGGGCCAAAAGTCAGCGACGAAGACTACGCCTGGTGGAAAGACGCTTTTGACAAACTGCTGGCCTCGGACGATTTCGCCAAGCTGCGCGATCAGCGTGAACTGTTCCCGTTCGCCATGACCGGCCCGGAGCTGGACACCTGCGTGAAGAAGCAGGTGGCGGACTACAAGGTGCTGGCCAAAGAGTTCGGCCTGATTCAGTGATCGCCTCTGTCTAGCGGCTGCGGCCTCGCGCATCGAGGCCTCGGCACAGGAGTTTCCCATGCTCTTACAACGCATTTTCGCCTCGGTGCTATTGCTGGCCTGCGTCGGCCTGGCGCTGATGGCGTGGCCGTATCAAGCGGCTTTTTCTTATGAACCGGTCGGCCCGCGTGCCTTTCCCCTGCTGATGCTCGGCCTGATGGGCCTGGCGCTGCTGTACATGGTGTTCCGCCCGGCCCCCATCAAACACAGCGCGGACGAACCGCCGCTGGATCGCGAAACCCTGATCAAGATCGGCATCTGCGTCGTCCTGCTGCTGGTGTTCGCCGGCACATTTGAATCGCTGGGTTTCATCATCGCCAGCGTCATCACCGGCATCCCGATGGCACGCCTGTACGGCGGTCGCTGGTTGCCCAGCGTGGCGATCATCAGCCTGATGGCCATCGGTCTTTACCTGCTGTTCGACCGTTTGATGGACGTTCCGCTGCCCCTTGGCCTGCTCAGCGTTCTGGAGAACTGATATGGATACTCTTGGCTATTTGGGTCAGGGTTTTGGCGTTGCGCTGAGCCCCTACAACCTGGTGACCGCGCTGTGCGGCACACTGATCGGCACTGTCGTCGGCCTGTTGCCGGGCCTGGGTCCGATCAACGGCGTGGCGTTGCTGATCCCGATCGCATTCGCCCTCGGCCTGCCACCGGAGTCGGCGCTGATTCTGTTGGCGGCGGTGTATCTGGGCTGTGAATACGGCGGGCGGATCAGCTCGATCCTGCTGAACATTCCAGGCGAAGCCTCCACCGTGATGACCACTCTCGACGGTTACCCGATGGCCCGCAAAGGTCTGGCCGGTGTGGCGCTGTCGCTGTCGGCATGGAGCTCATTCATCGGCGCGTTCATCGCCACCTGCGGCATGGTGCTGTTCGCCCCGCTGCTGGCGAAATGGGCGATTGCCTTCGGCCCGGCGGAATACTTCGTGCTGATGGTGTTTGCGATTGTCTGCCTTGGCGGCATGGCCGGTGATCGTCCGCTGAAGACGTTTATTGCAGCGTTGATCGGCCTGTTCCTGTCGACCGTGGGCATCGACGCCAACAGCGGTGTGTACCGTTTCACTGGCGACAACATTCACCTGACCGACGGCATTCAGTTCGTGGTGCTGGTGCTGGGCCTGTTTTCCATCAGCGAAATTCTCCTGCTGCTGGAAAAAACCCACCACGGCCAGGAAGCGGTGAAAGCCACCGGCCGGATGATGTTCAACTTCAAGGAGGCGGCTTCGGTATTCGTGGTCAACGTCCGCTGCGGCGTGCTGGGTTTCATCATGGGCGTGTTGCCGGGTGCCGGCGCAACCCTCGCCAGTGCCGTGGCCTACATGACCGAGAAACGCATCGCCGGCACCAGCGGCAAGTTTGGTGAAGGTGATGCCCGAGGCCTCGCCGCGCCGGAAACGGCTATTGGCGGTGCTGCCTGCGGTGCGCTGGTGCCGATGCTGACCCTCGGCGTTCCCGGTTCGGGCACCACGGCGGTGATGATCGGCGCCCTGTCGCTGTACAACATCACTCCGGGGCCGCTGCTGTTCCAACAGCAACCGGACATCGTCTGGGGCCTGATCGCTTCGTTGTTCATCGCCAACGTGATGCTGGTGATCCTCAACATCCCGATGATCCGCATCTTCACCCGCATCCTCGCCGTGCCGAACTGGGCGTTGGTGCCCGTCATCGCCATCATCACCGGGATTGGCGTGTATGCCGTGCATGCCACCACGTTCGACCTGTTCCTGATGATCGGTATCGGCATCTTCGGCTACATCCTGCGCAAGCTGGACTTCCCGCTGTCGCCGCTGTTGCTGGGCTTCATTCTTGGCGAACTGATGGAGCAGAACCTGCGTCGCGCCCTGTCGATCTCCAACGGTGCGCTGGAAATCCTCTGGTCGAGCCCGATCACGCTCGGCGTCTGGGTACTGACAGGGATCATGCTGCTGATGCCGATCATCCGCATCTGGCGCAAACGTGCGGCAGCGCAACGCGCCATCGCCGATGTCTGATCGCACGTCCCTCAGAGGCTGGTGGGCCACCCCGCTGGTCGGTCTGCTTGGCGGTTTTATCGCCAGCCAGATCGGCTGGCCGCTACCGTGGATGGTCGGCTCGTTGCTGGCGATCATCCTGGTGCGCTGCCTGACCCCGTGGCAACTTACGGAAATCCCCGGCGGGCGCAAATGCGGCCAATGGATTGTCGGCATCGGCATCGGCCTGCACTTCACCCCGCTGGTGATGGAGCAGGTGCTCAGTCACTTCGGCCTGATTTTCTTCGGTGCACTGGTTACCAGCCTCTCGGCGGTGGTCGGCGTGTGGCTGATGCGCCGCACCGGCGAAGACCGCGCCACCGCTTTTTTCTCCAGCATGCCGGGCGGTTCCGGCGAGATGGTCAACCTCGGTGCCCGCAATGGCGCCGACCTGAGCCGCGTCGCT
>DATMUG010000097.1:0-16076 GCA_035563915.1 Pseudomonas sp.
TTTGAGGGACGGGGCATTTTATTGGCCAGGAACAGGTAGTTAGGTGCCGGAGGCGGTGCAACCTTTAGGCGCATAATCGGCCGCGACACTGGTGGAGCATGTCCAGCCTTTGGTTGCGTCTCGTGACAGCGTAACGGTCGCATTTGAGATTACGGCGGGCGCGCCTTTCAATGTGCAAATCATGCCCGTCGCGGTACCGGCAGCAGCGGAAAAAGTGCAGTTCTCCGTATTACCACCCGGAGCAAATACAGTGACGGCAGGGGCAGCCGTCCCAGAGTTGACCGCATCCTCATAATTGACCTTCAACGCCGAAAGCTCTGCGACACCCGCTGTCACCTTCGCCCGCGCCTGATACTTGGAATAAGCCGGAATCGCAAACGTCGCCAGAATCCCGATGATTGCCACGACGATCAGCAGCTCGATGAGGGTAAAACCTTTTTGCAGCTTCATAGACAGCCTCCGTGCATGAGTCGAAATCTCATGATCTGAAACTGTGTCAGCACAGCCCATGCCAAGCCCCGCAAGCCCGACTGGCGGGAGCACGGGACGCCAGCGACGCCGTGCCAGCCCCCAGGATCCGCACTATCTGACACTTTTCGTCACCTGACTGCCGCTGGTTTGGCTCCATCGCTTGACTAGGCTATAAGTCATCCAACGGTCTTGCCCCGGATTCTCCATGAATGACATCACCCTCAGCGGTCTGGCCAAACAATTGGTCCTGGCTGAACTGCTCACTGACAAAAGTGCGCAACAGGCCTCTCAGCAAGCCCAACGCAACCGCATCTCACTGGTCAGTTATCTGGTGCAGAACAAACTGGTGAAAAGCCGCCAGGTCGCCGAGATTGCCTCGGAGCACTTCGGCATGGCCCTGATGGACCTCAACAACCTCGACAGGGAAACCCAACCCAAGGGCCTGGTCAGCGAAAAACTGGTGCGCCAGCATCACGCCTTGCCGCTCTGGCGTCGCGGCAACAAATTGTTCGTGGGGATTTCCGACCCGACCAATCACCAGGCCATCAACGACATTCAGTTCAGCACAGGGTTAAGCACCGAAGCGATCCTGGTCGAAGAAGACAAGCTCAGCGACGCGATCGAAAAATTCTTCGACACCCATGGCAACGGACTGGAAGACATCGGCGACGTGGACCTCGATGGCGTCGACATCGAATCGACAATCGACCGCCAGGACGCCATCGTCAGCCAGGATGCCGATGACGCGCCGGTGGTGCGCTTCGTCCACAAGATGCTGCTGGACGCGATCAGAAGCGGCTCCTCCGATTTGCATTTCGAGCCCTACGAAAAAACCTACCGCGTGCGCGTGCGTACCGACGGCATCCTGCACGAAGTCGCCAGGCCGCCGATCCAGTTGGCCGGCCGCATCGCCGCAAGGCTGAAGGTCATGGCCAGCCTCGACATCTCCGAGCGTCGCAAGCCTCAGGACGGGCGGATCAAGATGCGCCTGTCAAAAAGCAAATCCATCGATTTTCGGGTCAACACCCTGCCAACTCTGTGGGGCGAAAAAGTGGTGATCCGGATCCTCGATCCGTCCAGCGCGCAAATGGGGATCGACGCCCTCGGTTACGAGCCCGACCAGCAAGCGTTGTACATGGACGCGCTCAAGCAGCCTCAGGGAATGATTCTGGTGACCGGCCCCACCGGTTCCGGCAAGACCGTGTCGCTCTACACCGGGCTGAACATTCTCAACACCGTCGACATCAACATCTCCACCGCCGAGGACCCGGTGGAGATCAACATGGAAGGCATCAACCAGGTCAACGTCAATCCGAAACAAGGCATGGATTTCGCCCAGGCGCTGCGTTCGTTTCTGCGTCAGGACCCCGACGTGATCATGGTCGGCGAAATCCGTGACCTGGAAACCGCGGAAATCGCCATCAAGGCCGCCCAGACCGGGCATCTGGTGTTATCGACCCTGCACACCAACAGCGCCGCGCAAACCCTGACCCGCCTGCACAACATGGGTATCCAGGGATTCAACATCGCGACCTCCGTCAGCCTGATCATCGCTCAGCGCCTGGCACGCAAACTGTGCAGCCATTGCCGCACAGCCCTCGACATTCCTCGCGAGACATTGCTCAAAGAGGGCTTCCCCGAGGAACGCATCGGCACCTTCGCGATCTATGGGCCGGTGGGTTGCGATCACTGCAACGGCGGTTACAAGGGACGGGTGGGGATTTACGAAGTGGTGAAGAACACACCGCACTTGCAGCGACTGATCATGGCCGAAGGCAACGCACTGCAAATCGATGAACAGATGCGCAAGGACGGCTTCAATGACTTGCGCACCTCCGGCTTGCACAAAGCCATGCAAGGCATCACCAGCCTTGAAGAAATCAACCGGGTCACCAAGGACTGAACATGGCGGTCAAAGCAGCAAAAATCAGCACCTACGCCTGGGAAGGCACCGACCGCAAAGGCACGAAAGTCACTGGCGAGTTGAGCGGCCAAAACCCTGCCTTGATCAAGGCGCAACTGCGCAAGCAAGGTATCAACCCCGGCAGGGTGCGCAAGAAAACGCCCTCCCTGCTCAATCTGGGCAAGGGCATCAGGCCTAAGGACATTGCCCTGTTCACCCGGCAGATGGCGACCATGATGAAGGCCGGCGTGCCCCTGTTGCAGTCGTTCGACATCATCGGTGAAGGCTTCGACAACCCGGCCATGCGCACGCTGGTGGACGAGGTAAAACAGGAAGTCGCGGCCGGCAACAGCTTCGCCGCGGCCCTGCGCAAAAAGCCCAAATACTTCGATGAGTTGTACTGCAACCTGGTGGATGCCGGCGAGCAGGCCGGCGCTCTGGATACGCTTCTGGAACGGGTGGCGACCTACAAGGAAAAGAGCGAAAGCCTCAAGGCCAAGATCAAGAAAGCCATGACCTACCCATTGGCGGTCGTATTCGTCGCGGCCATTGTGACGGGTATTTTGTTGGTCAAAGTGGTACCGCAATTTCAGTCGGTTTTCCAAAGCTTTGGCGCACAATTGCCAGCCTTTACCCTGATGGTCATCAGCCTTTCAGGCTTCATGCAGGAGTGGTGGTGGGCGATGCTCGTCGCCTTTATCGTGGCGATCCTTGCCGCGCGTCACGGGCTCAGGGAGTCGCAGGCTTTTCGTGATCGAGTGGATGCCTGGCTGCTGAAAGTACCGCTTGTAGGTCCCCTGATGTACAAATCCGCCGTAGCCCGTTTTGCCCGAACCCTGTCGACCACTTTCGCCGCTGGCGTGCCCCTGGTCGAAGCCTTGGATTCAGTGGCCGGTGCCGCTGGCAATGTGGTGTTCAAGCGTGCCGTGCTGCGCATCAGACAGGACGTCTCGACGGGCATGCAATTGAATTTTTCCATGCGCGCTTCCGGCCTTTTCCCGTCCATGGCGATTCAGATGACTGCCATTGGCGAGGAGTCCGGTGCGCTGGATGACATGCTGGATAAGGTCGCGGGCTTCTATGAAGACGAAGTCGACAACATGGTCGACAGCCTCACCAGCCTGATGGAACCGTTCATCATGGTGATATTGGGTGTTATTGTCGGTGGCCTGGTGGTTGCGATGTACCTGCCCATCTTCCAACTCGGGTCGACGATCTGACATGCCCTTGAACGAAATCATGACGCTCTACCCGCTGGCATTCGTGGCGATCGCCGGGCTGGTGGGGCTATTGGTCGGCAGCTTTCTCAACGTGGTGATCTGGCGCCTGCCGAAGATGCTCGAACGCGAATGGCGCGTGCAGGCCCATGAAATCCTCGGGTTGCCCGGCGAGACTGCGCTGCCCACCTACAATCTGCTACTGCCCCACTCCCAATGCCCGCGCTGCGAGCACCGGATTCGCGCCTGGGAGAACATTCCCGTCATCAGCTATGTCTTCCTGCGTGGACGCTGCTCGGCCTGCGCGACCCCCATCAGCAAACGCTACCCGCTGACCGAACTGGCCTGCGGCTTGTTATCGGCGTTCGTGGCCTGGCATTTCGGCTTTGGCTGGCAAGCCGGCATGGCGTTGCTCCTGACCTGGGGTTTGTTGGCCATGAGCCAGATCGACGCCGAGCATCAGCTGCTGCCGGACGTGCTCGTGCTGCCGCTGCTGTGGTTGGGGCTGATCGTCAATAGCCTCGATTTGTTCGTGCCATTGCATGACGCGCTGTGGGGTACCGTTGCCGGCTACCTGATGCTGTGGTGCGTGTTCTGGCTGTTCAAGCTGCTCACCGGCAAGGACGGCATGGGTCACGGCGACTTCAAGCTGCTGGCGATGTTCGGCGCCTGGGGCGGCTGGCAGATTTTGCCGCTGACCATCCTGCTTTCCTCCTTCGTGGGGGCGATCATCGGCGTGATCTACCTGCGTTTGCGCCGGGAAAAAACCTCGACGCCCATCCCGTTCGGCCCTTATCTGGCAATTGCCGGCTGGATTGCCATGCTCTGGGGTGGTCAAATAACCGACTTCTATTGGCAGTTCGTCGGTTTGAAATGAATACCCCTGCGCAAAAACCCTGGATTCTCGGCCTCACCGGCGGCATCGGCAGCGGCAAAAGTGCCGCTGCCCAGCATTTCATCGACCTGGGCGTGCATGTGGTCGATGCCGATCACGCCGCGCGCTGGGTGGTGGAACCGGGCCGTCCGGCGCTGGCGAAAATCGCCGAACACTTTGGCCCCGGTGTGTTGCAGGCCGATGGTCAGCTGGATCGCGCGGCCCTGCGCAAATTGATCTTCGAGGTAGCGGATGAACGCCGCTGGCTCGAAGCGTTGCTGCATCCGTTGATCGCCGAGGAAATCGCTCATCACCTGGCACTGGCAAAATCACCTTACGCCATTCTGGTTTCACCGCTGCTGATCGAATCCGGCCAGTACGCCATGACCCAGCGAGTGCTGGTGATCGATGCCCCCGAACAGTTACAGATCGAACGCACCTTGCAGCGAGACCAGACCAGCGAAGAGCAGGTCCAGGCGATTCTCAAGGCCCAATCCAGCCGCCAGGATCGCGTAAGCCATGCCAACGAGGTGCTGGTCAACGACCGCGACCTCGCCTGGCTGCACAGCGAGGTCGAACGCCTGCATCACTATTACCTTACTTTGCGTGGAGGCCAGTCATGAGCCAGTACCCAACCGTCGAATGCCCGACTTGCGGCGCCCCTGTCGAGTGGAGCCCCGAGAGCCTGTTCCGGCCGTTCTGCTCCGACCGTTGCAAGTTGATCGACCTGGGCGCGTGGGCCTCGGAAGAGCACAAGATTCCAGTGGCCCCGGACGCCGAGGACGAACTGTTCAGCGGCGATTTCGAACCCCCTCGTCACTGAGACCTGGGCACTGAAGCTGAAAAGCGCCGACGATTCCAGGCGTGAGCCGAGTCAGGCCCCGGGATCGTCGTCTTTCCACGGCGCCGACAGATAGCGTGTGCGATTGAAGGTTTCCAGCCACTCCGGGCAGAACACCACGAGCGCGCTGACCACCATGCCGTTAATGAACGCCTCGGGAAAAATGATCAGCCACAGGTACCCGATGAAATCCTCAAGCCAGTAAGGCATGGCGAAACGCTCGTCGAACCACAGCACCGTGAGCGCCAGCAACAGACACAGTAGCGCCGACAGGGCCGCGGCCAGGAAACCCGAAACGAAGATGTACACGAAGAGATTGCGTGGCTGCGCACGCTCGACCGCAATCGCACAGCACTCGGTGACCAGCACCGGCAACAGGATGAACAGTGCGCCATTGACCCCCATCGCCGTCAGGTCTTGACGCCCCAGCAGCACCAGCCCCGCTTGCGCCACCAGCCCACCGATGATTGCCAACGGCCAGTCGAGCAACAGGGTCACCGCTGTCATGCCGATGAAGTGATAGGACACGCCGGTATCGAAATCCCGTCGCACCAGCCACAGCAAAAACAGGGCGAACACCGTACCGAGTACCTGATGCTGACGACGGCTGTCAGTAAACAATTCGACCCAGGGTGCACGGCAGATCGCCCAGATCAGTACCGGTACATAGATCAGCCAACCCAGCGTGAGGGTTTCGGGTGACAGCAACTCGACGCCGATCATGGCCAGGCTTACTCCCTTGGCTTGCCGAACGGGAACGGGCCCTCAGTCTACACCGCCCGTTGCACAGCCTTCGAGCTCACGCCCAGCTCATGCCCAATACCGGGAATCGTTCATCACCGCCTCATGCTCGGCGAACAGTCCGGGCAACTCCACCTTGAGAAAGTCCACCCAGGTGCGGACCTTGGCATCGAGGAAGCGTCGTGACGGGTATAGCGCATACACATTGCGCTGCCGGGGACGATAGTCCGGCAGCAGGCGCAGCAAGGTGCCGTCGACCAGGGAGCGCGTGACGGTGTAGAACGGGATCAGGCTGATCCCCATTCCGGCCTCCGAAGCCTTGACCATCGACTCGGCAACGTTGCATTGAAAGGTCATGGCCGGGTTGACCGCCTGTTCGCCTTCATCGCCCTGGAACACCCACTGATCGCCGTACAACGGGTCGATCATGCGCAAGCACCGATGGTCGTTGAGCGCCAGCGGAGCATCCGGCACACCCCGGCGTTGCAGGTACTGCGGGGACGCACAGAGCACACTGTAAATCTGCCCGATGGGCTGGCCGACAAACTGCGAATCGGCCAGTTCATGAGCAATGGATATCACCACATCCTGCCCGTCCTCCAAGGGGTCCGGATTGCGCTGCGACAGGGTCAGCTCGAACACCACATCGGGATACAACTCGCTGTACCGGGCGATCAGCGGCGTGATCAACACCCCCAGACCGTTCATGGTGTGCACCCGCAACCGCCCACTGGGCTTGAGATGAGCGCCGCGAGCCTCAGCGGTCGCCGCTTCCATTTCTTCGAGTATCAGTCGACTGCGCTGCAGAAATCGCTCGCCAGCCTCGGTCAGGCTCAAACGTCGCGTGGTGCGTTGCAACAGGCGCGCCTGCACATGCTGCTCCAGATCCGCGACCAACCGCGATACCTGTGCCGTGGACAGTTCCAGCGCATCGGCGGCCGCCGTGAAACTTGCGCAGTCCACGACACGGACGAACACCCGCAAGTTATTGAGCAAATCCATAAGCCTCCCTAAGGGGGTCACTGTTACGTTTTATGTAAGGCTGCATCAGGCGTGCGCCCCTTTATCCACCGGAGGCAAACCCTACACTTGAAGCATCGAAACCCAAAGGTCGCTCGCCAATGAAAGTCTTGATCAGCCTGTTTCTGACCCTTGCCGCCACCTCGGCCATGGCCGCCGGCAACCCGCCTTCCGCCATCGTTTACAACCCCGCGCAGCCGCTGGACATTGCCAGGGTGGTGTCGGTATCAGACACCGCGACGGCGTGCGGCGTGGTTCCGGCGAGCATGGTGTACGTGGATCATCAGGGCCAGACCCACCGAGTGACCTACGAGGTCATGGGTGATTGCACCAGCAACCTGTGATCAGCCGGTCATAGCAGGGTCCAGGTATAAGACAGGATAAGACGGTTTTCATCGATATCACTGCGGTAATTGGAGCGCGCCATGGCATTGCGCACACGAATGCCAAGCCCCTTGAGACTGCCACTCTGCAGGACATAACCAAGATCCAGGTCGCGCTCGCGATCCTTGCCTTCGTAGCCCTTCCCGGTGTCGACGTTGTTGCCGGAGATGTAACGCACAGTGCTGGTCAGACCCGGTACGCCGAGGGCGGCAAAATCGTAGTCGTAGCGTGCCTGCCAGGAACGCTCGTCGGTGAAGGCAAACTCATAGGTCGGCACCTCGTTGCCCAATGGCGAGATATTGGCAAAGACCCGCGGGAAAGCCGTGTCTCCATACAGGGCCTGATAACCGACGTAAAAAGTGTGTCCACCGCGCTTGGCCGACAGCAGGGAATAGAACGCCTGGTTGTCGATATTGCCCAGCAGCTTTTTACCGTCTTCGCGCGAATCGAAGTAGCCAAGGTTGGCGGCCAGAGTCCAGTCCCCCACCGGCTCGCTGTGCTTGAGGCCAAGAAACCGCTGGTTGTAGATATCTTCCAGTTGCCCGTACCAGGCACTGACCGAGCTGCGTTTATCGTTGAAGGCGTAATCGGCCCCGGCGAAGTTGAAGCCGTCACTGCTGACCTGCCGTTGCGGCACGTGACCGAGCATGGCCTGCATTTTTTCGTCGCCGGCCTCGTTGCGCAGGCTCGTTGAACTCAGATGGCCACCTTGCAGGGTCAGGCCATTGATCTCATTGGAGGTGATGCTTGCCCCCTGGTAACTGGGCGGCAGCAGGCGGATATCGCTGAATACCAACACCGGCAGGTTGGGTTGCAGCTCCCCGACTTTCAGCTCGGTTTTGGAGTAACGCATTTTCAACGCGCCTTCCAGGCGGCTGTAATTATCCGCCGCGCGTCCGTCGTCCTGCACTGGCAACAAACCGGTATTGACCCGGTCCGGACTGCTGTCGAGCTTGAGGCCGAGCAGGCCGATCACGTCCACACCGAAACCGACGGTGCCCTGGGTGTACCCCGATTTGACGTTGAGGATGAAACCTTGCGCCCACTCTTCGGCCTTCGATTGCTGATTGGCCCCGACGATATCCGAATAGTCCCGGCTGAAGTAGTAATTGCGTGCCTGCAAGGTAGCGGTGGTGTCCTCGATGAAGCCTTTCTCGGCAGCCGTCGCACCGGTGGAAAAACTGGAGGCGACAGCCAGGGACAACACGGAACCGGTTGCTGGAAAAATCTGTTTCATCGTTGTGTCTCTTATTGTTATTGATCGACAGGAAGTACTGCTTTGCCCGCAGCGCTTTGGCTGCGGGTGACGGGACGACGGGCGTTCAGGATCAAGTGGGTGACCATGCCGAAAATCAGCCCCCAAAAGGCCGCGGACAAACCGAATAGCGACATGCCCGAAGCGGTGGTGAGAAAGGTCACCAGCGCGGCTTCGCGATCACTTGGCACCGCCATCGCGCCGGCCAGCGCGCCTGAAATCGCGGCGAACAGGGCCAGCCCGGCCAGCGCCGCGATCAGTTCCCTTGGGAACGCCGAGAACAGTGAAACCAGGGTTGCGCCGAAGATGCCCAGCACCAGGTAACACAAGCCGCCTACGACCCCGGCCACATAACGTTTGCCAGGATCCTCATGGGCCTCGCGGCCGGTGCAGATGGCCGCGGTAATGGCCGCCAGGTTCAGTCCATGGCAACCGAACGGCGCCAACAACGCCGTACCCAAGGCACTGCTGGCGATGATTGGCCCGGCTGGCGTTGCATAGCCGCTGGCGCGCAACACCGCCATGCCGGGAACGAACTGGCCGGTCAGCGCCACCATCACCAGTGGCAAGGTGATGTTCAGCGTCGCGCTCAGGCTGAACGCCGGGGTGATCCACACCGGCGTGGCCAAACCGATGACCAGCGCTTCGCGGTGCAGATCGCCGGCGAGAAAGGCCATCGAGCATCCCACCAGCAGGACCATCAGCACGGCGTAACGCGGCACCAGCCGTTTGCAGATCAGGTAGGTGGCGAACATCGCCAACACCAGCGTCGGCTTACTCTGCAACGAGACGAACAGCCCGGTACCGAAGCTGAACAGAATCCCCGCCAGCATCGCGGCTGCCACCGCTGCCGGCAGCTTGCCGATGATCCGGTCGAACGCCCCCGAAATCCCCACCAGGCACACGATCACGCTGCTGATCAGGTAGGCGCCTACCGCTTCTGCCATGGAAATTCCCGGCAGTAGCGCCACCAGCAACGCCGAACCCGGCGCGGACCACGCAATGATCACCGGCACCCGAAAGCGCAGGCTCAAGCCGATACCGAGCACAGCGCTGCCGATGGAAATCGCCCAGACCCACGACGACAGCACCTCCCGCGACAGGTGGGCGGCATCGGCCGCCTGGAAAATGATCACCAGGGGACCGGCATAGGAAATCACCGTGGCGATAAATCCGGCGACGGCCGCCGACAGGGAAAAATCCCGCAGCAACCGGTTCATGACACTTCGCCCACCGCACTTTCAGGCGATGCCATTTGTGAGCCAAGTGGCTGCCGCACACTGCGCCGACTGCTGACGGCGAACACGGTCATGGCAATGGCGGCAATCGCGCCGGGCAAGGCAAACGCCATGAAATTCAGTTGCAGCGGCAGACTGATCCCGAGCAAGGCACCGCCCAACAGCGGACCGACGATGGCGCCGTTGCGCCCGATGCCCGACGCCCAGCCAAGGCCAGTGGAGCGGATGGCCATGGAATAGAATTGCGCGGCACAGGCGTACAACAGAATCTGCGAGCCGATGGTGGTGGCGCCGGCAATCGCGATCAGCAGGTATAACACCGGCATCGGGCTGTTGAAGCCCAGCAGCGTGATCGACACCGCCCCCACGGCAAAGAAGGCCGCCAGCACCCGTGGCAGGTTGAGCTTGTCCCCCAGCACACCGCCGCCCACCGCACCGAAAATCGCACCGAAGTTCAGCACCAGCAGGAACGACAGGCTCGACCCCAGGCTGTAGCCGGCATTGGCCATCAGTTTCGGCAGCCAGGAACTCAAGGCGTAAACCATCAACAGGCAGCAGAAGAACGCCAGCCACAGCATCAGCGTGCGCAGTGCGCGCCCCTCGCGGAATAACTGCAACACTGGCGTGCCGCTGCCCTTCACTTCGCTCATGTGCAGTTGATCATCGGCCTGCGCGACGTAGGACGGTTCAATCCGTTGCAGGACGCTGCACGCTTCCTGATGACGTCCCTGACGCAGCATGAAGCCCACCGATTCGGGCAGGTAGTACATGATCAGCGGCAACAGCAGCAACGGCAGGATTGCCACGTAAAACACCGACTGCCAGCCGAAGCTCGGAATCAGCACGATGCCAAGCCCGGCGGAGAGCATGCCCCCTACCGAGTAGCCGCTGAACATGATCGCCACCAGGGTGCTGCGGATTTTCTTCGGCGCGTACTCGTTCATCAGCGCTACGACGTTAGGCATTACGCCGCCGATGCCCAGCCCGGCGATGAAGCGACAGAGGCCGAATTCCGTAGGGTTTCTGGCGAAACCATTGAGCACGGTGAACCCGCTGAAGAGCATCACGCAGATGGTGATGGCTTTCTTGCGACCGATCCTGTCGGACAGCGGCCCGAAGAACAGCGCGCCGAACATCATGCCGAACAGCGCATAACTGCCCAGGGCGCCCGCTTGCAAGGGACTGAGCCCCCACTCCTTCATCAACATCGGCAGGACCACGCCGTAGATCACCAGATCGTACCCATCGAAGATGATGATCAGGGCACACCAGAACAGCACCATCCAGTGAAAGCGGTTGAAACGGGCCTTGTCGATAACCTCATGTACATCGATCTTGCGCATGGCGTTTATCTCTTGTTGTTGTTTTCAGATCGTCGGTAAGACGGCGAACGTCCGTACCGCCGATGCTAGAGGTGCCAGGAGCAGGTCAATATCCGGGTTGCGCAGATCGCTATCCGTTTTGTGCAAAGGGGGCTTGGGTATTTACGGGTGGGGACGTCGAGAAAAGATTTGCGGTTGCAGGACAAACTGTTTCCTTTGCGATCACATTTGAGCGCTAAGCTTGGGCCTATGGATGATTCAGATTACTTACGCCTGCTGACCATCGCGGCCGAGCAAGCCAACGCCTTCCTTTCCAATGCCCGCAAATGGGAGCGTGAGCGTTGGGTGTGCCAGCGCCTGCTGCAAGGCTTGAACATTCCTTATCGCGCCGACGAGTTCGCCCCCGCCGGGGAGCCGCCGGACGTGCTGTTCCGCGATGCCAGTTTCGAGGTGTTCTTTGTTCTCGACGAAGGTCGACGCCTCAACGATGAATGGCGGGACGAGCTGCAGCGCCGACGCAGCGCGTTTTCCCTCAGTCAGCTGGTGCGGCGCGAAGCCAAGCCTCGGCGCATCCCGGCCAATGAGTTTTTGCTGCGACTGGCGCCAACCTTGCGCAAAAAAGCGCATAACTACAAAGAACGCGGCATGGATCTGGGGGAACTGGACATCATCGCGTTCGCCAGCCTCAAACGCGAAGTGCTCGACCTCAACAGCCACTTTCCCCCGCCCACCGAATACCTGCGCCAGGGCTGGCGTTCACTGTCGCTGGTGGGCCCTACGTTCGCTCGCGTGCTGTTCGCCCATCCCGACGCGCCGGACTTTTTGCGCAGCAACCTGGGGCGCAGCATCGTTTTCGATGTCGGGATCAGCCTGTGAGCCCATTACAGACATTGATTGCCCAAGTGCCGCAACAGGGGCGCGTGCGCTGGATCGGCGTGCGACCGCAGTCGCACACCTCGATGGTGGAACTGGATGCCGTGGAGGCTCGGCTGGAGGCTGGCCTGACCGGCGATCACGCCCGCCCGGGGGTGCGCAATGCACGGCAAGTCACGCTGATCCAGTGGGAACACCTGGCGGTGATCAGTTCGCTGATGGGGCGCCCGGACGATCAGCCGGTCGCGCCTGAAGATCTGCGGCGTAATCTCGTTATCAGTGGAATCAACTTGTTCAGCCTCAAGGGCCGGCGCTTCCGCATTGGTCAGGCGATATTCGAGACCACCGGCTGGTGCCAGCCCTGCGCGCGCCTGGAACACAATCTGGGGGTCGGGACTTTTCAGGCAGTACGCGGACATGGCGGAATCACTGCCCGAGTGTTACAAAGTGGCATCATTCGCCTGGACGACCCGGTGAGCGTCGAGCCCATTCCTGACAGTGGCTATGCTCCGTTCATCGCTCGTTAAATCTGCCTGTAGCTTCTACACATTCAGCAACGTCTACCTGACGAGGGCTTTATGACCAGCCGCCTGAACCCCGAAGACCAAAAGCATGTCGAAGAGTACCTGCAGCTGTCCCAGCATCGAGTCGAGCGCCGGCCATTCCGGCCGTGGATGCTCCTTGTGCTGGTGTTGGCAGTGACCATTGGCCTTGGCCTGTTGAGCCGATTTATCAGTTACCTGACGCTATGAGCTGCCTTGCGCTCGCTTGGGTAACCGCACCGATTTCTTTTAGCCTTGCGAGTTATCCCCATGTCCCATCGTATCGTTATTGTCGGCGGCGGCGCCGGCGGTCTGGAGTTGGCTACCCGTCTGGGTAAGACTCTGGGCAAGCGCGGCACGGCCAGTGTGATGCTGGTCGACGCGAACCTGACCCACATCTGGAAGCCGTTGCTGCACGAAGTGGCCGCCGGATCCCTGAACTCTTCCGAAGATGAACTCAATTATGTTGCCCAGGCGAAATGGAACCACTTCGAGTTCCAACTGGGGCGCATGAGCGGGCTCGATCGGGCGCAGAAAAAAATCCAGCTGGCCGCCACCTATGACGAAGCCGGCCTGGAGCTGGTACCCGCGCGAGAAGTGCCTTATGACACGCTGGTGATTTCCGTCGGCAGCACCACCAACGATTTCGGCACCCAGGGCGCGGCGCAGCATTGCCTGTTCCTCGACACCCGCAAACAGGCGGAGCGCTTCCACCAGCAGTTGCTCAACCATTACCTGCGTGCCCATGCCGGGCAAACCGACCAGGTCGAACAAATCAGTGTGGCCATCGTCGGTGCCGGTGCTACCGGGGTCGAGTTGGCCGCCGAACTCCACAACGCGGCCCATGAACTGGCGGCCTATGGGCTGGACCGGATCAAACCGGAGAACATGCACATCACCCTGATTGAAGCCGGTCCTCGGGTACTGCCTGCGCTGCCGGAGCGCATCGGCGGCCCTGTGCATAAAACCCTGGAGAAGCTCGGGGTCAACGTCATGACCAATGCGGCGGTCAGCGAAGTGACGGCCGATGCCCTGATCACCGCCGACGGCAAAGTGATCAACGCCGGCCTTAAAGTCTGGGCGGCGGGAATTCGTGCCCCGGGTTTCCTCAAGGACATCGATGGCCTGGAAACCAACCGGATCAATCAACTGCAAGTGCTGCCGACCCTGCAAACCACCCGCGACGAGAACATCTTCGCCTTCGGCGACTGCGCCGCCTGCCCGCAACCAGGGAGCGAGCGCAACGTACCGCCTCGGGCCCAGGCAGCGCATCAACAGGCATCGTTGCTGGCCAAATCGCTGAATTTGCGGATCGAAGGCAAGGCGTTGCCTGAGTACAAGTACACCGACTACGGTTCGCTGATCTCGCTGTCGCGCTTTTCCGCTGTGGGTAACTTGATGGGCAACCTCACCGGTAGCGTGATGTTGGAGGGGTGGCTGGCGCGGATGTTCTATGTGTCGCTGTACCGCATGCACCAGATGGCACTGTACGGTTGGTTCCGCACGGCCATGCTGATGCTGGGCAGCAAAATCGGGCGCGGGACTGAGCCACGGCTCAAGTTGCATTAACGCGTTCTAACGTGGGGGCGGGCTTGCTCGCGAATGCGGTGTGTCAGTGAGAACATCTACCGACTGACACACCGCTTTCGCGAGCAAGCCCGCTCCCTCCGTTTTATTTTCGGATTTAAACCCGAAACCGCCGCACCATCCCCTGCAGTGCATTGGCCAGTTGCGACAACTCATGGCTTGAAGCGCTGGTCTGATCCGCCCCGGCTGCCGAGCGCACCGACAAATCACGAATGTTCACCAGGTTGCGGTCGACCTCCCGCGCCACTTGCGCCTGCTCTTCTGCCGCGCTGGCGATCACCAGGTTTCGCTCGTGAATTTCATGCACGGACGCGGTGATGGTTTGCAGCGCCTGACCTGCGCGCTCGGCCAGGATCAGGGTATTGGCGGCGCGGTTGGCGCTGGCATTCATGGCATCCAGAGCCAGGTTCGAGCCGTTGCGCATGCCTTGTACCATTTGCTCGATTTCCTGGGTCGATTGCTGCGTGCGCCCGGCCAGGGCCCGCACTTCATCGGCCACCACTGCGAAACCTCGGCCGCTCTCCCCCGCCCGCGCCGCCTCGATGGCCGCGTTGAGTGCCAACAGGTTGGTTTGTTCGGCGATGGCGCGAATCACATCCAGTACCTTGCCGATATCCTGAGATTGGTGGGCCAGGGACTGCACCAACTCACTGGTGCTCTGTACATCGTCGGACAGAGAGCTGATGGCACTGGCAGTTTCGCTGACCCGTTCCTGCCCCAGATGCGCCGATTCACTGGACTGGCGAGTGGCCTCGGAGGTAGAGACGGCGTTGCGCGCGACCTCTTCCACGGCACTGGTCATTTCGTTGACGGCGGTGGCCGCTTGTTCGATTTCGTTGTTCTGTTGTTGCAGACCCTGGTTGCTGTCGAGGGTGACGGCGCTCAGCTCATCGGCAGCGGTCGCCAGCCGGGTGGCGGAACCGCTGATGCCCTGCAAGGTTTCCCGCAGGTTTTGCTGCATGGCGGCCAATGCCTTGAGCAATCGGCTGACTTCATCGTTGCCACGGGTTTCGATGGGACGTGTCAGGTCGCCCTGGGCCACATGCTCCGCGGCGGTCACCGCTTCGCTCAGCGGACGCACGATGCTGCGGGTCAGCAACAGGGCCAGGGCGACCGTCGCCAGGGCCGCAAGGGCGATAAACAGGCTGACGATCGTGCGTGACGTGTCGTAGTGATCTTTGGATTTTTCGCTTTCGGCTGCGACCTGCCGAGTGAACAGTTCCGCCAGGTCATTGAGCTGCTTGCCGGACCCGTCGACCACGGTCTTCATGTCGACCAGCAACAACTTGGTCAATTCGTCGCGACGCCCCTGTTCGGCCAGGGTGAATGATTGAGCAATGCCAGCACGGTAGGCTGTGAAGGTGTTTTTGAACTGGTCATACAACGCCTTGCCTTCAGCCGAGGTTACCAGCTTGTCGTAGGTGGCGATTTTCTCGCTCAGCTCCTTGTCCCGGGTATCCATCTGGCTGCGGTATTGCGCGATGTTCTTCGGGTCCTGATCCAGGGCCATGCGCAAGGAAATGGTGCGGATACGCAGCATGATTTCGCGAATCTCGTCACCACCACGAATGCTCGGCAGCCATTGTTTCTCCACCGCCACTTCGCTCTCACGGATACTCGACATCTGCCCCAGAGCAAAAATCCCGAGCAGCGCCACAAGCACTGCAATCAAGGCAAACCCCAGCGCGGCGCGGGGGGCGATATTCAACTGACGAAGAAACATAACGAGCGCCTTTGTTTTTTTATGGCTTGAGTGGAGGGCTAAACCCCGACAGCTCGTTATCGGCAAGTTGTACGATGACTTGAAG